>JALUBE010000112.1 GCA_027045065.1 Desulfurellales bacterium
GGCGTCCAAGTATCTATCCGTTAATTTTAAACAGACCACGACAATGGATGAACTGAAAAGGGCATTCCCCGTATCGAGGTTTAAGAATTACAAGGATTGCAGTTTTACAACAAGAGAGGCAAATGCTGACGGCACGGGAAAACTGAAGGGCAAGATCAACTTTACAGACGGTTCTGCCATTCCTATAGAAATAGCCCTTATAAAGGAAAATGATTCTTGGAAGATAGACCATATCACTTTACCCAGATCGGGTATAATAACAAACCCTTCAGTTAGTGTTGATAAACCCAAGCAAAATCAAGAGGATATTTCTGCCATTGTTAAAGAGACGATGCTGAAATTGGGTAATGCCATAGCTACAGGCTACTATTCGGATTTTTACAGCTACACAGCCCCCCAGTTTCAGAATTCTGTAACCATTGACAAGTTGGAGAAGGCATTTGAACCGTTCAAACAGGCCCCAATAGATTGGAAAAGTGTTGGTAGTTTAAATCCTGTCATACAGAAGAAGGAGAAAGACAATAGAGGCGTGTTAAAAGTTTTGGGCTATTTCCCAACTCAGCCCAAGAAGGTTGGTTTTGACTTTGAGTATTATAAAAACAACGATAAGTGGCAAATTGTAGGTGTGTTTCTGAAGTTACAGGATTGATTAGCCAATTTTTATTAGTATTACGCCCAAAACGATAAGAAGTGTCGCAAAGAACCTCAGAGTGCCGTAGGGCTCTTTGAGTAAGAATATGCCCATCAAAACGCCGAATAGTGAACTGATCTGCCGTGCACCCGCTACGGCGCTGACCTGTGTAAGTTGCATTGCGCATCTGTAAGATAAGAATGACAGTGTGAGCAAAACACCGCCCAATATAACCCTAAACAAGCTATCCCTGTGGCAATAAAAGATCTGCTTTGAAAGTTCTTTATTTCTCATTATGTTGATTGTCATATAGACGAACATGATCAGTATAACCCAATATGTGTATATAAAGAAATCGTGCTTCCCTACACCGACTTTATCAACTATGGCCCCAAAGGAGTAGATAAAACCTGCAAAGAGTGCGTATCTTATGTGTTTTTCCTTTAAATCTATCCTTTTGAGCTTGATTTTGCTTAGAGGCAGGTTTAGTTGTATTAGATACGTTCCTGATAAGGCCAAGATTATGCCAAGAAACGTGGTCAAACTGACACGCTCTCCGATAAAAATATAAGCAAGGAAGGGTATATACAGGGGTGCGGTTATGCTTAATGGGTAAACAATAGACATGTCTCCTTTTGCGAGGGCATATGCCTTTCCTGTGTAAATCTGATAGAGGGTGAAAAAGAGCGCCGCTATTGATGCAAGGAGAATGGTTTTAGGGCTCGCAAAGATAAAGCCTTCTCTGAACGTTGCCGCTACGGTCATTATAAAAACAGAAACAGAAAACATCGCCCAAAGGTATACAACCTTTATTTTGCTTCTCTTATAGGCGAAATTGTAGGATGAGTGCATAAGGGCGGAAAAGACCACAAGGGTTAGGGCAAAGTAACTCATAGAGTTTTAGTATTCACCCATTGCCCTTTTCAGTTTGGCAAGGGCTATGTAGTATCCGTAAAGAGCATGGTAATAATTGAGTTCTGCCTGTGTAAGGTAAGTCCTTGCGTCTAACACCTCCGTTGATGTTGTCATGTTTTGTTTGTAACGTATGTTTGTTATCCTGAAATTTTCCCTTGCCTGTCTCAAGCCTACAATGGCCGTTTTTATGTTTTCTTCCGCAGTTTTTAGCTCAAGGTAAGCCCTTTTTACGTTGAACTTTACTTCTTTTTTTGTTTGAAGGTACTTTTCAAACAGGCTCAACTTTTTGTGTTCCTGCTCTTCCACATCAAATTTTGTTTTGAAGGAGTCAAACAAATCCCACTTAATCTGCAAGCCAAACATGGAGTTGTGGTTATTGGAAAGGGCATTGTCCTGAGCAAGCATGTTGTAGCCGCTTCTTTGGTATTGGGCAAACACGCCGATTTGCGGGTAGTAATTGCTCTCTGCAAGTTTTATTGCATATCCCTGCTGTTTCAATTGTAATGAAAGCTCCTTTAATAGTGGATTGTTGTTTAAAGCTATTGTGTAAATTCTCTTTAATGGTAATGTAAAATCTTTAAACGAATCAACGTCCTTTACGTCTATGCTTTCGTTTATGTTGTTGTTTAAAGCCACGTTTAAGGCAGATAGGGCTGTTTTTAGGTTATTTTTCGCTTTGACTTTATTTTCAATGGCGTTAGCTAAAGCCACCTTTGATTTGAGAAGGTCATTCAACGGTATCATACCCTCTTTATACAGGTTCTCCGCATCCCTAACGTGTGCTTTAAGTTGTTCTACCGCCTCTTTTGCCGTTTTTAGGTATTTTTTGGCAAGCAGTATGTTGAAGTAGGCGATCTTGACGTTTTCTGCTAAATCCAATATGGCTTCTTCTTTGTAAACCTTGCTTAACCTTACACCTAATTTTGCCATCTCCCTCATGGATGACAATGCGAAGCCCGTAAAAATTGGTTGTGTGATTGTTATGTTCCATTTAACAGAGTTTTTATCACCCAATTTAAATGTAAAACCCAGTGCAGTGGCGTATGGGTAGTCATGTAAACGTGTGTAGTTGTATTCGAAATTCACCTTTGGAAACATGGCCGATGTCGCACTGTGCTCGTGGGCTACAGAGGCCTTAATATTTTCTTCAACAGCTTTGATTAGGTAGTTTTTACTTATTGCTTGGTTGATTGCCTCTTTTAGTGTGTAGATTTTTTTGGCGTATGATAGTTGGGTGAATACAAAAACAACAAGAATGGTTATCCATATTCTTTTCATAGACACCTCTTGTAAAATTTTACAAAAAATAGTTTCATTTGCAACTTTTTAACAAAGTTCGCCATTTTTTATTTTCTCCGCAATACTTTCAACCTGTTTTCGGGTTTCTGCTAATGTTTTAGAGTTATCAATCACAATATCTGCAAGTTTTCTTTTCTCATCAATTGGCAATTGTAAAGATAACTTTTTTAAAGCCTCATTCTTCGATATGTGATCCCTTTCCATTAGCCTTTTTATCTGTACCTCTTGCGGGACGTACACTAAAATGACGCAGTCGAACATCGATTTTAGATTCTTTTCGAATAGCAAGGGCACATCGTAGATAACAAAGGCATGCGGATTTTCCTTTTTTATCATTTCAAGTATCCCTAACCGTTTTTGTTCAACGGCTGGATGCACGATCTTCTCAAGTAGGGAGAGCTTTTCTTTGTCGTTTAAAACGAGTTTACCGAGTTTCTTCCTATTTATCTCCCCATTTTCACCCAGTATACTTTCTCCAAACGTTTTTATTATCTCAAAGTACGCCCTTTCGCCTTTTTTGTAAACGGAATGGGCTATCTCATCTGCATCGATAACATAAAAACCCATATCTTTGAACATCTTGGCTACTGTTGATTTGCCCGTTGCAATAGAGCCCGTTAACCCTATTAGTTTCAATTAGATACCCTCCAGAGGACATCCATTACAAATGGGCTTTTTCCTGCAAAACTCCTTTGCCAGCTTCACTATCAGAGCATGGTACTCGTTGAACAATTTTTCATCAAGGGGTAAATTTTCCATAAATAGTTTTTGTACCTCATCGTAGCTTGAACAATCGCATAGCTTGTGCCTTTCGATTAAGCGCCTTGTGTATGCATCTACTACAAATATAGGTCTTTTGAAAGCGTAAAGCAGGATTGAATCTGCGGTCTCTTTGCCTATGCCTTTGACGTTTAAGAGCTTTTGCCTCAAGGTTTTTGTGTCAAGATGTGAAAGTTCCTTTAATCCACCACTTTTAACAAAGAAATCCGATATGTTTTTTAGGTAAATGGCCTTTTGGTTGAAAAAACCTGCTGGCTTTATAAGTTCTTTTATCGTTTCAACGTTGGTTTCCGAGAGCTTTTTTAGTCCAAGCAGACTGTTATTTCTTAAGTTTTCTAAAGCCCTCTCAACGTTTTTCCACGCTGTATTTTGGGTTAAAACAGCTCCGATTACTATTTCGTCTACTGTATCTGCAGGCCACCAGTATTGAGGGCCAAATTTTTCATAGAGCCTGTTGAATATTTCCAGGAGCCTCTCTTTCATGTTAGCTTTTATACTTTAAATCCCTTCATGTTTTCAAGTTGAGTTTAATTTCGAATTTTTCTATACTCACCTATGGAGTGTATGTATGAACTTTCACAGTAGGGCAGTTATCCATTTATCTAATTTGCATCATAACTTTGAGGCAATAAGTGGGTTTGTGGGAAACGGCGTTAGCATCATACCCGTTATTAAAGCTGATGCTTACGGTCATGGTATTGTTAGAGTGGCAAAGGAGCTTTCCGTATATAACAACGTGGCGTATCTTGGCATTGCTCACATTAAAGAAGGTGTGATGTTGAGAAAGAAAGGTATAAAAAAGCCCATTCTTGCCATGAGTTGCGTGGATTCATTTGATATAGACACAATGCTAAAGGCCAATATCACGCCTGTTGTTCACAACGTTCTACTGCTTGAGAGGATAGTTGATTACGCCAAATCCAACGCTTTAAAGATAAAGCTTCATTTAAAGTTTGATACGGGCATGGCACGGCTTGGCATAAGGGAAGAAGAGGTTGAGAGGGCTTTAAGGTTATGCAAGGAAAACTCAGACTTCATCATCGTCGAAGGCTTAATGTCGCACTTTAGTGATTCAGAAAGTGATTTAGACTGGACAAGGACGCAGCTTGAGAGGTTTAAAAAGATAATAGGGCTATTTGAGAAAGGTGGTATAGAGCCGAAATACAAACACATAGCAAACACGGGCGCTATACTATCTTTAAAAGAGTCCCACTTAAATTGTGTTAGACCGGGTTTAGCGCTTTACGGCTATGTCCCAGAAGAGGGTTTAAAGAATGTCATTGACTTAAAGCCTGTTTTAGAGATACAATCACAATTGATTAATATACATAGGCTTAAGAAGGGGGAGGGTATCAGCTACGGAAGGACGTTTGTGGCAGAAAAAGATATGGTTGTGGGCGTTGTGGCGTTTGGCTATGCAGACGGTTTGTTTAGGTCTTTGTCCAACAAAATGGAGTGCATCGTTAACGGTAGGAAGATAAGATCTGTAGGAACGATCTGTATGGATATGTTCATGTGCGATTTGACGGATGTGGATGCAAAGGTGTCAGACACGGTTGTGATTCTGGGTTTTAGTAAAAACCAATCAATCACAGCTTATGAACTTGCAGAAAAGAGCGGCACAATTCCCTATGAGATCTTGACAAATATTGGAAAGAGCATCAGAGTTAAAAGGGTTTATAGGAAGTAAATGGAAATTGTAGCTGGTATTGGACGGTTTGTTATAGAGTTTATAGCCGATTTGGGCGGCATGTTGATACTGTTTTTCCAGTTTTTGAAGTCCCTTTTTGAGAAACCGCGTATACATTTGACGTTTGAGCAGATGTATTTTATCGGCGTAAAATCAACAATAATTGTGTTTTTAACATCCATGTTTGTTGGTATGGTTGAGGTCTTGCAGATTTATCATGGTTTCCACAAGTTTGGTGCGGAGAACATGATAGGCTATACAGTAGCTGTGTCGTTGGGGCGCGAGCTTGCACCTGTCTTGACGGCTTTGATGATAGTGGCGAGGAACGTTTCGGCAATGGCTGCGGAGATTGGCACAATGAGGGTTACACAGCAGATCGATGCGTTAGAGGTGATGGCAGTTAATCCTGTGAATTTCTTGGTTGCTCCGCGTATCGTGGCTACAGTTATTATGCTTCCAGCTCTTGTGGTTTTGGCGAATGCCGTGGGTAATGTTGGCGGTTATCTGGTTGGTGTGGGTGTTTTGCACCTAAATCCTGTGGCATATATCAAAAATATCCAGATCTATATAGAGACAACGGATTTGACCTATGGATTGATAAAGGCAGCCGTTTTTGGCTTGATAGTTTCTTTGATTGGTTGTTATATGGGAATAACCACGAAAGGCGGATCAAGGGGTGTGGGCATTTCAACGACTAAGGCGGTGGTGGCAGCAAGCGTTAGCGTTCTTGTTGCTGATTACTTCTTAACGGCGTTTTTGTTTTAGTTATGATTAAGGTTAGGGATTTAAAAAAGTCATTTTATAACCAGACTGTTTTGGATGGTTTGGATTTAGATATAGAGGAAGGCAAGATAACCGTTATTATTGGAAAAAGCGGCGCTGGAAAGAGTGTTCTTTTAAAAAACATTATCGGTCTTTTAAAGCCGGACAGTGGTTCGATAATGTTTTACGATAAAGATATAACAAAGGTAAGCTATGAAGAATTGAAAAAAATTAGGCTAAATTTTGGTGTTTTGTTTCAGGATGCTGCACTGTTTGACTCATACAACGTGTTCAACAACGTTGCTTTTCCGTTAATTGAGCGTAAAATAGTAAAAAGTAGGAAGCAGGCTGAAAAGATAGTTAAGGAGACACTGAAGCTTGTTGAGTTAGAGGGAATAGAAAACAAGATGCCTTCAGAACTTTCAGGTGGAATGAAAAAGAGGGTAGGTTTGGCGCGTGCTATAGTCACAAAGCCTAAGATCATATTCTTTGATGAGCCAACAACGGGTCTTGATCCCATTACTTCCATGTCCATTGCGTGCCTAATAAAAGACATGCAAACAAAGCTTAAAACAACGTGCTTCATTATAAGTCACGATTTGGCTTTGACGTTTAAAATTGCTGATAACATAGGCTTTTTGCATAATGGGAAGATTATTGAGTTTGGGGATAAAAACACAATCATAAACTCCCAAAACCCAATAGTGAGGGAGTTTTTAGAAAGCTATTTTGCAGGAGAGAAAAATGACTAACAAAAAGGCTGAAGTTATAGTTGGCTTGTTTGTGCTTGCAATACTGTTGGTTCTGGCATGGCTTTCCACACAGATGGGCAAATTAACCTTAGAAAAGAAACCCACGTACACGGTTTATGCGGTCTTTAACGATGTTTCTGGGTTAGACGTTAAAACAAAGGTAAAGATAGCGGGTGTTGATGTTGGCTATGTGGGTAATATTTTCTTGAAAGGTGGAAAGGCCGTTGTTGCACTTGATATCTACAGACAGTATAAAATCCCGAAGGATTCTGTGGCGATAATAAAAAGCAGGAGTCTTTTGGGTGAAAAGAGTTTAGAAATTGAGTATGGTAGGTCTAACCAGTATTTACACAACGGCGATTATATTGCGAAAACTATCTCTCCTGCTGATATTGGCACACTGATAACAAATATTAACAAGGTTTTTAACCAGCAAAACAGGCAGAATATCTCAAAGGCCATTGAGAAGATAAGCGAACTATCGGAACAGCTGAACGAGGTTGTTGCTGAAAACAGACAGAACATAAAACAGGCCATTGCAAACTTTAACAAGTCAATGGAGACGCTGTCTGAGATACTTAAAGAGAACAGAAAAGACGTAAAGTTGGCGATAGAAAATGCAAGGCTTGCCATGCAAAAGTTGAACGAAACACTGGAGAATGTGTATTTCTTAAGCAACAATCTTAAGAACGGTAAAGGCACTCTGGGTAAGCTCTTTGTGGATAGTTCACTTTACAACAACATAGACAATGCCTCGAGCCATATAAAAAACATTGCGGCAAAAATAGATGCGGGAAAAGGCACTTTGGGTAAGCTTGTAAACAACGATGAAGCCTATAACAACTTGAATGCAACGTTGAGGAGTATAAGAGAGTACCTAACACGAGGCGACCAGATAGCTTTAAACACGTATGCGGGCTCAGAATATAACTTTAGGGATTCGTACAGCAAAGGCATAATAAACGTTGATATCTACACGATGCCCGATAAGTTCTATAGGATCGGCGCTGTAAATGAGCGTGATTATGAACACACTGACAATCCCTCCAGTGACGATACAGTAACAAGGTTCAACGCTATGATGGGAAAGAGGTATTATAACTTCGTTTTGAGGGCGGGAATTGAGGAATCAACCTTCGGTGCAGGTATAGATTACTACGCTTTAGGGGACAATCTTAAAGCAAGCCTTGATGTTTTTGATTTTAACCATTCGAACGATATAAGAGACACGCATCCACACATGAAGTTCCAATTGACTTACAGATTGTTGCGCCACTTTGACATATTTGGCGGTGTGGATGAGATACTCAATTCAAGGACGAGGACGGCATTTTTGGGTGGTGGAGTTGAGTTCTCAAGTGATGATATAAAGTACCTCTTGACAAAGGCGCCATCCATTTCTCCTAAATAAACACAAGATCCCTATTTCGTTTTATTGCGCCGCATCTGTAGGCAAGGTCAAAGAACGTTTCTATCGATCCCCTTTTTTCTTCGTCTAAATCGTAGGATATATTTTCTTTTAAGTAACTTAAACATTCTTCTTTTGGAGCTACATTTGTGTATTCGCTACAAATTTGATCTATAAGCCTTTTTCCGATCTCTTTTGCCTTCAAAAACTTTTTTATAGTCTTCTCATTGAGGCTTTTGTTTGTTATCCATGCTGCAAATACAAAGGGAAGGTGTGTGAACTCATGCCACTCAACAGCAAGATCTATCGTTTCAGCACCGCTATTTAAACGCTTCAGGGCTCGATCACCAATTACAAGCTCACAGTCCGCATCGCCGTCAAAAACGTAATCAACGGTCATCTTGTACTTGTAAGTGAAAAGCACCTTTGCAAGTGCATTGGACGTTTTTGAGTTTTTATCAAGCTTAACAACCTTTATCTTGTTTAGGGGTTTGTAGATAAAGAAAACTACGCTTTTAACCCTCTTAGCCGTTGAAATGCAGCCATCCCTTAAGATCTTGTAATTGTCCGAGTTTACGTATTCCACAATCGACGCGTTGCTTATATCCACTTTTTTTTCAAAAAGAAGCCGAGCACACTGGCTCGGCACGTCGGATATGAATTCGAAATTGTTGTCGACGATGTGTTTTTTTAAAGCATAGTAAAGGGGTACAGCGTTCAAAAATTCAACGAGGGCAACCCTCATACCCTTCTTTCCACCTTTTGCAGCCAACCTTCGGGTGCCTCTATCTTGCCTGTCTGTATGCCTGTGTAATATTCATAAATCCTTTTTGAGTACTCACCGATTTCATTGTTATTTACAATAACAGAAGTTCCATCTTCAAATACGTACTCACCAACGGGGGATACAACTGCCGCTGTTCCAAATCCGCCAGCTTCAACTATTTCCCCGCTTTTCACAGCTTCTATGAAATCATCCAATCTAACGCGTTCTTGCTTTGCCTTTATGCCTATTTTATCCGCAATTTCCATAATACTTTGACTTGTAATGGACTTTAGTATTGTGTCGGTGAATTCTGGTATAACCACTGTCCCGCCTTTGAGTATATGGTAGTGGTTCATAGCCCCTGCTTCCTCAATGTACGTGTTTGTTACATCCAAGTACAACACCTGGCTTGCACCGAATTTAGCGGCAAACTCCCCTGCCTGCAGACTTGCAGCGTAGTTTCCAGCGGCTTTAGCACTGCCCGTTCCACCAGGTGCCGCCCTGTGGAACCTCTTTGTGATCAACAGTTTAATGGGCTTTGTAAATCCCTTTGGGTAGTAAGGACCGCTGGGCGAAAGGATAACCATAAACTTGTACTGAGTGCTCGGATGAACACCTAAGGAATCCTGTGTTGCAAAGATAAATGGTCTTATGTAAAGGGATGCACCTTCCTGTTCAGGAAACCACAGCCTATCCACGTCAATCAGGGCATGAACAGCCTCAATTTGAACCTCCTCTGGTATGTTTGGTATGCAAAGTATATCTGCAGATTTGTTCATTCTCTTTGCGTTCATATCCAATCTGAATGTATATATCTCTCCATCATCATGTTTGAAGGCTTTGGCACCTTCGAAGATTGCCTGTCCGTAGTGCAAAGCTATAGCTCCCGGTGGAATTTCTATTGGACCATAAGGAATGATTCTTGGATTTTTCCACTCGCCATCCTCATAATCCATGATAAACATATGATCTGTTCTTAAAAGACCAAAGGGTAAGGGTTTGTCCGGTTTAAATGGTTCTGCCCTTCTTTGCGATTCTGGCTTTAAATCGTACTTAATATTCATAAATCACCTCCAGCATTTTTTGCCATATTAGAACAATTATCCGTTTAATGCAACTTTGTCATGTCTACCCTTTTGTGCGTTTTACCAATTAGAAAGACAGAGGGCATCAAAAGGACGAACAGAGCTGCACAAAAGTAAAAGGAATCATTAAAGGCAAGCATCATGGATTGTCTCAATAGCTCTCTGTATATTGCTCCGTATTGTTGCATAACAGAGTGAAAATTTAAGCTTAAAATTTGAAGTGCTTGATTAAATGCGTCGTTTAAAGGTGTGAGATTTTCTACTAACCGTGACTGATGGAACTGAGCCCTTCTTGTGAGGATTGTCATTACAATAGATGTACCGAAACTACCGCCTATGTTCCTTATGAAATTAAAGATGCCTGATGCGTTTCCCATGTCTTCATTTTCCACGTTTGCAAACGTTACTGCAGCCAAAGGAACAAAGAATAAGGATATGGCAAAGCCTTGAAGTGCTCTTGGTAGTATGACGCTTATAAAATCGGCTTGCAAGTTAAAATGGGCCATTATGTCTACGGCAATTGCGTTTATGACCAAACTTAAGAATAGCAATTTTCTTGGATCAAATCCTTTACCCAAGAGCCTTCCTGTTACTGGCATACCTATGAGTGTTGTGACAGCTCCGGGGCCTAAAACAAGGCCAGCCAAAAAAGCCGTATAGCCCATGAGGTTTTGCAGGTAGAGTGGTAGGAGAACTATTGTCCCGAAAAAACCGAAGAAGCCCAAAAACATGACGATGTTGCCGATAGAGAAGTTCTTATCCTTGAATATCTTCAAATTAACAACGGGGTGTTTTACCTTGATTTCGTTGTAAATAAAAAGGACGAAACCAATGAAAGAGATAATTGCAAGCGTTGTAATGAAACGTGATTCAAACCAATCCTTTCTCTGTGCGTTGTCCAAGAGTATCTGCAATGAGCCGACGGCTACGGCAAGGAGACCAAGACCAATATAGTCAATTCTTTCCGATTTGGCTTTTTTGATGTAGCTTGGGTCAAATACGAATATATTGATCAAGAAAACAGACAAAAGGCCGATCGGGATGTTTATAAAGAATATCCATCGCCATCCCCAGTTATCCGTAATCCAACCACCCAAAACAGGGCCTAAGATAGGCCCAACGACTACACCCATGCCAAAAACGGCCATTGCCATACCGCGTTGTTCTTTAGGGAAGGACTCAAGTAAAATCGCTTGGGATATTGGCTGAAGTGCACCACCCGCCATGCCTTGCATAAATCTTGCAACAACAAGTAGCAAGAATGAAGGTGCATAGCCGCACACAAATGAAAAGAACGTAAAGGCCAAAATAGAAAAAATCAAATACCTTTTTCTCCCAAATCTGATGGATAACCAACCAGTGATGGGTATTATTATTGCATTTGACACCATATACGATGTTAAAACCCATGTTGACTCATCTATGGAAACACTAAGGCCGCCCCTAATGTGCGGTAGAGAGACGTTGACTATTGTTGTGTCGACGATTTCCATCAGTGTTGGGAGTATAACCGATGCGGCTATGATCCACTTATTTGTGTTCTCTTCGCTCATTTTTTGACTAAAACAACTGTCTCACACGACATTCCAACCCTTAGCGGCACGTTGGGTTTTTTATCAAATACGATCTTAACAGGAACCCTTTGAACAACCTTTATCCAGTTACCCGACGCGTTCTGTGGTGGAAATAGCGAAAACACCTCGCCACTGCCGAATTGGATGCTCTGTACATGCCCTTTGAATGTCTTTGATGGGTAAGCATCTATTGAAATCTCCACAGGCTCGCCAACCTTTATTTTGTAAAGCTGTGTCTCTTTGTAATTTGCAACGATCCACGCACCGTTTTTGGGTACAATTGCACAGATTGGTAATTGTGGCGATACGAATTTACCAACTTCGACGTTTTTCTTTGTGATAAATCCGCTGTGAGGTGCTTTAATTAAGGTGTATGATAGGTTGAGCTTTGCAAGGTCTAATTGACTTTCGGCGAGTTTTAAGGCTTTCTTTAGGCTTACAAGTGATACTTTGGCTTGGGCGAGTTGATCCTCTTTTGCTTTCAGTGTCGCTTTTAGTACTTTCAGGCTTGTTAGGTATTTCTCGTAAGCATCTTTGGATATAACACCCTTTTTAAACAGATGTTTTGCCCTACTATAGTCCCAAGCGGCTTTGTTTAGCTGGGCTTTGACCAACTCTATCTGTGATTGTGCGGCTTTAATTAAAGCTTTTGCCTCGTTTATCTTAGCTTTGTAAACCTCAACATTGGCCTGGGCCCTTCGAAACTCTATCCTATACGGCTGATCGTCTATTTCAGCTAATATTTGACCTTTTTTTACATATTCATTGTCAGCTATGTAAACCTTCTTTATCGTCCCAGACACCCTGGGGTTTACCCAGTATATATCGTTCGTGATATATGCATCATCCGTTGATATGTGTGTTTTTTTGTATTGCAGAAATAGGAATACCCCTATTGCAAATAAAACCAAAACGATCAAAGCCAAGATCTTTTTCTTATTTTTCATCGCCTTTCTCCTTTGCGTTTAGGTATTCAAGGGCGTTATTCACCATTGTTTCAAGAGCTTTTCTAATGAAATTCTCTTCACCTTTTGAAAAACCGCTTAAAAGTATTTTATCCCATTTTTCTGCGTTCTTTAGGACAATTTCTTTTACCTCTAATGCTTTTTTGGTGGGATAGAGCTTGTATGACCTTCTATCGTTTTTGTCAATCTCTTTTGTTACAAAACCGTTTTTAAGTAAATTCTTTATGGCCCTTGCCGTTGTACTTTTGTCGATCTTTATTAAACCGGATAGTTCTTCTTGAGTTATACCTGGATGCTCTATGATATTCATGAAAAACGGGAGTTGACCGCCGCTCATACCGAACTCTTTTAAAAATTCATTGGCGTAAATCATGGAATACCTATAAAGAATAGAAATCCATTTTCCTAATGGTTCTTGCAACATGTGGCGAATTATATTATAAAATAGTTTCATTTGCAACTAATAATACCATACGGGCCCGGTGAGGCTCGACCCGTATGGTATGAAGGTGGGCAGTGAGTGGATGTTCAGATAAGTGTACAGTATAATATCAAAAAATTCAATTTTGTCAAGGATAAAAAATTTTACTTGACAATAGAATGGAATGGTATTAGAATTTAAATTACTTCATAAGTTGGAGGTTGTAAAAATGGAATATGTTAAAGAATTACTGAAAGATACACCTTTAAAGGCTACACCGCAAAGATTAGCCATTTTGAAGGAGATTTACGAGGCTGGACACATTGATCTTGAGAGTATATATCGTAACTTGGGTGATTCGTTTCCGTCCATGTCCCTTGCTACTGTTTATAAAAACATACATACGTTAAAGAAGTATGGCGTGATCAAGGAATTAGCTATTAGTGGTTCGAAAAGCAAATATGAGATAGCAAAACAAAAGCCACATCACCATCTCATTTGTAAGGTATGTGGAAGTGTAATCGATATTGACATTGATACAAGTTTTTTGAAGAAACAACTGAAGGATCTGAAGGATTTTGAAGTTACGAACTGTGATATTTACTGCTACGGTATTTGTAGCAGATGCAAGAATAAGACAAGTGGTTAAAGGATTTTTCTTAGGTATTGGCTCGTATATGAATTAAAGTTTTCCATTATCTCTTTGGGCATGCCAAATGCAACGACTTGGCCGCCCCTGTCTCCACTTTCTGGTCCCATGTCGATTATGTAGTCCGCGCATTTTAGAATGTCCAAATTGTGTTCTATAACAACAACGCTGTTGCCTGCATCCACTAACCTTCTTAAGACATCAACAAGCTTTTTGACATCGTCTGCATGTAAACCAATTGAGGGCTCATCCAAAAGGTACAATGTATGGCCAAGGGGCGGCGTAATTAGGTACTTTGCGATCTTTATACGCTGTGCTTCGCCACCAGAAAGCGTTGTAGCAGGCTGTCCAAGTTGAATATAACCCAGACCGACGTCTTTCAAAATGGCAAGTTTATTTTTTATACGTGGCACGTTTTTAAAGAACTCGTAGGCCTGATTTACCGTCATCTCAAGGACGTCAAATATGTTTTTGCCCTTGTATTTGACTTCTAACGTGGCTTGGTTGTACCGTTTGCCCTCACATACATCGCATTTCACATACACATCCGGCAAGAATTGCATCTCGACCTTTATATAACCCTCACCCTTACACTTTTCACACCTACCACCACGCACGTTGAAGCTAAAACGTGATGCTGTATAGCCCCTGATCTTAGCATCCTCTGTTTGTGCAAAAAGTTCCCTTATATCGGTAAACACGGAAGTATATGTGGCTGGGTTACTCCTTGGTGTTCTCCCTATTGGCGATTGGTCAATTTTTATGATCCTATCTATTTTGTTTATGTTTTCTATTCCATCACAAAAATCTATTCTTTCACCCATTTTGGATTTTACGGCGTAGTTATAAAAGCAATCGAAAATCAAACTACTCTTTCCGCTGCCCGATACGCCACTCACACATGTGAAAACGCCAAGCGGTATCTTTACGTCTATGTTTTTTAGGTTGTGTATACGAGCGCTTTTAATCAAAATAAAATCGGTTGGTTTTTTGTACTCCTTTGGTGGCTCGATTTTTAGTTTACCCGATAAGTACTTACCCGTTAGCGATTTATCGTTGTTTTTTATCTCTTCCATAGTGCCTTTTGCAACAACCTCACCACCCAACCTGCCGCTTCCAGGTCCCATGTCTATGATGTAATCAGCCGATTCAATGATGTTCTGGTCATGCTCAACGACAACAATCGTATTGTCGTTTTCCTTTAAGTACTTTAGCGTTTTTATAAGCCTGTCCGTATCTCTTGGGTGCAGACCAATAGAAGGTTCATCCAACACATACGTTATGCCACTTAAACCACTGCCCGCCTGTGTTGCAAGCCTAATCCTTTGTGCCTCGCCTCCTGATAAGGTAGATGCGTTCCTATCAAGCGTTAGATAGTCCAAACCCACATCTATCAAGAATTGCAGGCGTTTCTTGATTTCTGAGAGTATCCTTGAAACGACCTTTCTTTTGTTTTCATCGAGACTTTCTTCGACCCTTTTGAAAAACTCGAGGCTTTCCAATACCTTTAATTGTGTGACATCTATAATGTCCTTACCCAGGATTTTGACGGATAAGCTTTCTTTGTTTAACCTCTTTCCGCCACAAACGGGGCAGGTTATCTCCTTCATAAGTGCCGTTATCTCTCTTTTGACCTTTATACTATCCGTTTCACCAAATTGTTCAGAGATTAGGTTTATAACGCCCGTCCATGTGCGCCTGACCTCTTTACCGGGCATGATCTCAAATATTACAATGTCGTTGGGTTTGCCAAACAGAATTATGTCCTTGTGATGCTCTGGCAGGTTTTCAAATGGCTCGTATATATCTATACCGAATTTTCTGCATGCCTCAATTAAAAACCTTTGGTAGAAGTAGTATTTGGGCTTGCGCCAGAGCTTAATAAGACCTTCCCTTATGCTCAAAGACTTATCTGGCATGAGTTTGTCTAAATCTAATTGATGCTTAACGCCCAGTCCAAAGCATTCGGGACACGCTCCCAAAGGAGAGTTAAAGGAGAAGCTCTGCGGCGTTATGGGCTTGTAGTTTATGCCACAGTAGGGACATGCGAAGTGCTCTGAGAATAGTTCCATCTCACCTGTGTCAACATCTTTCACATATATAACGCCGTTTCCCTTTTTTAAGGCAAGCTCAACGGATTCTGATATCCTCGATGCAGCGTCCTTTTTTACCCTCAATCTGTCTACAACTAAGAATATGTCGTGTTTTTTGTTTTTGTCCAACTCTATTTCATCTTCCAAAAGTCTCTCTTCGTTGTCAACAATGACCCTGACAAAGCCCTCTTTTTGAAATTTTTGGAATTCATTTTTGAATGTGCCCTTCTTGTTTATTGCGATTGGCGATAAAATTAGAATCCTTTTGCCCTCAAGCTTTAGTATCTTTTCTATTATCGTTTGTGGGTCTTGGCTTTCTATTTTTCTGCCACACGAATAACAGTATGCCTCTCCTGCGTGGGCAAAGAGCAGTCTCATATAATCGTAGATCTCCGTTATTGTCCCTACGGTTGAGCGCGGGTTTAGGGAAACACTTTTTTGATCTATACTGATTGCAGGCGTTAGACCGTCTATACTTTCAACATCAGGTTTTTCTATTTTTTCTAAAAATTGCCTTGCGTAAGCACTTAGGGATTCCAAGTATCTTCTTTGGCTCTCAGCGTATAAAACATCAAAGGCCAATGTGGATTTTCCGCTTCCAGAAGGTCCTGTTATTACGGTGATCTTCCCCTTTGGTATGTCTACATCTATGCTTTTTAGGTTATGAACTTTGGCTTTTCTTATTTTTATGAATTTCATTTAGAATGGGTTTTCACGGCGTTCCGTTATGTCTAATTCTTCGTTATTTTTTGCAAAGTCCTCAGGAATATCCCTCTTTTTTGGGAAAAGGTTTCTAAACGATGCAATCCTGCTTTCAAACTGCAACCTTACCACACCTTGGGGGCCGTTTCTTTGCTTTGCTATGTTGATTTCCGCAACGCCCTTTTCCGTCGTGTTTTTGTTGTAAACCTCATCCCTGTAAAGGAGCATGATAATGTCGGCATCCTGTTCAATGGAACCCGATTCCCTCAAATCCGCTGGCGTCGGCCTTTTGTCTTCCCTGCTTTCCACAGCCCTGTTTAACTGAGATAAAGCAATGATGGGAATGCTTAACTCCTTTGCTAAAATTTTCAGCGACCTTGAGATTTCAGATATCTGCTGAACCCTATTCACACTTGAGTTCCTGCCTTCAATCAGCTGTAGGTAATCGATAATCAGAAGGTCAATGTCCTTTTCCATTTTCAGTTTTCTTGCCTTTGTCCTTATGTCAATAGATGTCAAAAGGGACGTCTCGTCTATGTATATGGGAGCGTATTTTAGCTTGTCTATGGCTTTAACTACTCTATCCCATTCGTCGTTGCTTTCAAAAAAGCCCGTCCTTAGTTTCTTTAGATCCACATTTGATACAGATGCAACCATCTTTATAACGACCTGTATAGCAGAAACCTCAAGTGTGAATATGCCAACCTTTTTACCGTAGTCCAAAGCCGCATTTAGAGCTATGTTTATAGCAAGACTCGTTTTACCCATTCCGGGCCTTCCAGCAATAATTATGAGATCTCCATTTTGGAAACCATTTGTCATATTGTCTAAATCCTTGAAGCCCGAAGGCACACCGGTGATGATGGTTTTTCTATTCTTTAATGCCTCTAAATACTCCATTATCTCGTCTGATAAATCGCCCGTCGATTTGTACCTTAAGGACTTGTTGCTTACAATTTCAAATAGTCGCTTTTCAGCCATGTTGAGGACATCTTCTATGTCTTCCGGTTCGTCATAGCACATGGTAGCTATTTCGTTTGACATGTAGATCAGCTGGCGCAGTATGGATTTTTTCTTGATTATCTCTGCGTAGTACTTTGTGTTTGCCGGTGCTGGTAGGAATTCTGTTAATCCAAGCACGTAATCCTGAGGAACTTTTGAATCAAGATCCTTTTCTTTTAGGGTGTTTGTTACTGTTATGAAATCAAAAGGAATGCCTTCTGCATAGAGTTCTTTTAGAATCTTGAAAATTGTAGCATTCTTCTCATCAAAAAAATCGCCTTCGCTTACTATCTCTAAAACTTCGCCGATTTGGGAATTGTCCAAAAAGAGAGAGCACAGAAGTGCCCTCTCAGCTTCTATCGATTGGGGGTAGACCCTTAATACGTTACTACTCATCTAAAGGAGAAACTTTAACCTTTACCTGTGCCTTTACATTCCTGTAGATGGCAATTTCAACCGTGTGCTCTCCAACCTCTCTAATGCCGCCCTCTGGCAATCTAATGCTTTTCTTATCCAAATTCTCAACTTTCTCTTTCAGTTTTTCATAAATCTCGTTTGCTGTAACAGAACCGAATAACTTGCCTTTCTCACCTGCACGCGCTTTAATTTCTATCTCCACACCATCAAGAGCCTCTTTGATCCTGTTCGCTTCGGCTATTTTCTTCTCTATTTTTCTCAAGATTGCTTTTCTTTTTTCTTCAACCAATTTCAAGTTGCTGCGTGTGGCCGCCAGAGCCAATCCTTTGGGTATGAGGTAGTTCTTGGCGTATCCGTCTTTTACTTCCTTTATATCACCAGCGTAGCCCAACTTTTCCACGTCTTCTAAAAGTACAATTTTCATTGCTTCCCCCTTAACTGTGCAGTTTTCTGCTGATCGTAAACGGCATCAGGGCCATAACCCTTGCCCTTTTAATGGCCTTTGTGAGCATCCTTTGGTGTTTTGCACATGTGGATGTGGTCTTTCTGCCAATGATCTTGTATCTTTCTGTAACGTATTTAGAAAGCGTATCAACGTCTTTGTAATCGATTTCCTCTATTTTATTTGAACAAAAGTAACAAACCTTTTTTCTTGGATATCTAAAGTATCTCTTTTTCTTTTTGTTGTTGTTCTCAGCCATTTAAAACCTCCATTAAAATGGTATATCTTCATCTTCATCCGGTGTTTCAACGACACCGCTGACTTGATCTTTGTCCCTTGTGGTCAAAAATTGAAAGTTGCTCAAAACGATTTCGTGTTTACTCCTTTTATTGCCTGATGGGTCTTCCCATGTTCTATATCTAAGTCTGCCCTCTAAGTAGATCAAGGAGCCTTTCTTTAAGTACTCCGCTATAACCTCTGCCTGTTTTCCAAAGGCAACAACATCCACAAACAGCGTCTCTACCTTTCTGTTGCCCTCTTCATCCCTACCGATTGGCGTATTCACGGCTATGCCGAAGCTTGCAACACCTAAACCTGCAGGTGTGTACCTAAGCTCTGGATCCCTGGTCAGATTGCCTATTAGCATAACCTTGTTGAGATTAGCCATTTTCTTCCTTCTTTTCTAAAGCCTCGTACTGCTTCCTGTCCTTTTTCATCATGGCAATGTTGATAAACCTTAAGATGTCCTCTTTGATCCTTAAGAATTCCTCAATTTTCTTGGGAGTTGCCGCAGGTGCTCTGTAGTGAACCAAGATGTAGTAACCCTGTTTAAACTTTTTTATGGGGTAGGCCAAGTTGCGTTTCTGCCACAACTCGTTTTTTAAAATCTTCCCTCCCTCTGATTTAATCTTCTCAGCCACAACGCTCATAAACTCTTTAAGCTGTTCATCACTCATGTGTGGCTGAACGATGTACAACAATTCGTAATACCTCATCAACAAACCTCCTTTTGGACTTTTGGCCTTCTGCTAAAAAGCAGAAAGCAAGGATATAGCTTTGCTATGATATACAAATAATCTCAAAAATCAATATTTATGGTTAAGGTAGGATTTCAATGAACTAATTCTAAAACCAAAGCTAAGCGTCCTGGTGAACTTGGCTGGTTTTTCGGCATTCTTAAGCGGTCTTGATATCTCGTTTATGAAGGAAACCATCAAACCAAACTTGAAAATGTCTTCAAACATACTTATACTTTCTTTATGGGACAGGTGTTAAAAGAGTCTGGGTATTTCATATTAGCCTTCTTTATTTCATACATTGCTTTTAAAGCCAGCATGGGCGTTGCAAACGCCATCGTCAAAGCAGATGAAATTGAGTTGAGATGCAGCGGGTGATTTCCATAATAGTTTCATTTTTAAGCGCCATTTTGAGCGTTTACCTCTTTTTCAACATTTGGGCTTTCCCTCTCCAAAAATCTTTCTAACTTGTTAAAGTCAACCAAAAATATAATGCCCCCGTAAACTTCATCAGATTTTTGAACATTTCTCTTCTCAAATCTTATCAGATTTGAGAAGTAATTAGATGTTCTTAAATCTGATTTAGTCTTAAAGTTCAATTGATTTGAGGAGGTTGTTGTGTCTAAAAAACACAGAAAGTTTTCTTCTGAGTTTAAGGCTAAGGTGGTCTTGGAGTTGTTGGAAGGTGAT
>JALUBE010000113.1 GCA_027045065.1 Desulfurellales bacterium
CCTTTTGCTTTTTGGTAGCCTAACGATTATGTATGTGGGTTCTGAAGCGTATCTATCTGTGATCCAGCTGACTTTATATCCGTGAACGAGTTTGTAGAGCAGATCTGCTATCTTGTAAGGTGGCACACCTGAGTAAATTGCCTTGTAGTAATTGATCTTAAACCTATATTCTTCAAATGGTGGGTAGACGGAGCTATCGACATTCGTTATACCATAGGTTGTTTTGAACTCATTTTCTATGTAATTTGCCGTTTTTCTCAAAATTTCGTAGTTTGGACCATAGATTTGGGCTAAAACTTGAGCCCTTGTAGGCGGCCCCGGGGGATTTTCGAAGATCATGATCTTTGCATCCTTGAACTTTTCTCTGAGTTTGTTGAGTTTCCTGTCAAGTTCCATCACTATCTTGTGTGTTTTTGGTCTGTTTTCTTTAACGATTTTTACCCTTATTTGAGTGATATTGGGCGTATTGAGCATCTCATAGCTTCTCATTAGGGCACCAAAATCAAGTGGCGCCGTAATACCTGTATATATTTCGTAATCCTCAACGTATTTGTTGTTGCCAATAAGCCTTCCAACAGCCTGTGCGACCCTTTGGGTTTCTTCCAATGGGGCAGAAAGGGGTAGTTTTACCTCAACCAAGAAAGTGTTGACATTGCTATTTGGCAACATTTTGAATTCAACACCCAAAGGGCTCAAAGGTCCGTTTATGCCGCTCGGTCTTACAAACTGCCATGCAATCATCATGAAAGATCCAACTACAGCAACGAAAACTAACAGATACAACAATCTCCTCAAAAGTTTTCTCCTCACAAAGGGAATAAAGGTTATTTTATACAGCTTTTCAAGAAACGGTTTTTTCTTTTTCTTGTAGTAATTATTGTTTTCTCGCATTTTGTTCTTGAGCAGATAAAACGAACCATACGGTACTATGGTGTATGCCAAAAACAGAGAGGTTATCATCGCAATAGGCACGTTTAATGGGATTGGCCTCATGAAAGGCCCCATCATGCCTGAAACAAACGCCATCGGAATGAATGCCAAAACAACAGCCACTGTTGCAATGTTTGTGGGATTGCCTATCTCGTTTGTCGCCAAGATGATTCTGTTCCTAAATTCGCCAAAACCAAAATGGATGTGTCTGTGCAGGTTTTCTATGACAACAATGCCACTGTCAACTAACAATCCCAATGATAAAATCAAAGCAAACAGTGTAATTCTGTTAATACTTTGGCCCAAAATATAGCTTGCAAATAGTGTAAACAGTAAAACAAATGGCACCATGACGGTAATTATAAGCGATTCTTTAAAGCCTAAGAATATCAAAAGTATAAAAGCAACAACGATGACAGCGATGGCTAAATGTTCAAGTAACGTATTGACAGCCCGATTTGCCTTGTCTGCATAATTCCTCATTATGGAAATACCAACATTTTGTGGTAGCATAGCCTTTTTAACCGCATCCAATCGCTTAAGCACGTCTCTTACCACAAATACAGCGTTTGATCCGGTCTTTTTTGCTATGGTTATTGTCACTGCATTGTATAAGTTGTTGAAATCCTTTTTGCCCGAGGCCTTGCCCCAAGCAAACGTTGTTGCATAGTTGACGTCTGCTGCACCTTCATACACATGGGCTACATCCTTTAAAAAAATGGGTTTTCCTTCCCTTACACCCACTATAACATTGCCAACGTCTTTTGCGTTTTTAAACAGGTGCGTTACAAGAATGGGGTGTCTTTTGTTGTTGTTAATTATACTGCCCGCTTGAACAAATACACCGCTTGACTTGAGCATGCTTATCAATTCATTCAAGCCAATTTTATAAGATGCAAGCTTTTGGGGGTTTATCTCAACATTGACGGCTTTGGGCGCACCGCCAACTATGTAGTTCGTTCCCATATTTGGAACACCCCTAAGTTCCGCCAAAACCTTGCATGCCAACTTTCTCAACTGATAGGGCGATAGGTCCTTTGAGTATAGTGTAATCGTCATTATGGGTATATCCTCAACACCGATGGATTTGATTATTGGTTGGTACGTTCCTTTTGGCATCCTGTCGTAGTTGCGCATAATCTTGTTGTAAAGCCTCATCATGCACATCTGTTGATTTAACCCCACCTTGAATTGCACTGTCGTAACAGCCATATCGTCGATTGCATAACTGAACGTATGATCAACACCGTAGATTGAGGCCACAATGCCTTCCAATGGCTTTACAATCTGGTTTTCCATTTCAATTGCCGATGTATTGGGCCGAATAACGATTATGTTTGCAGCAGGAACCTTGATTTCCGGATTGTACATTCTCGGTGTAATGAGTAGCGCCCCTATTCCCAAGACGGCTATTGTTATCATAATTAGTGGCGTGATTTTGGAGTTGTAGAAGCTTTTTGCTAATTTGCCGGCTATATTGAGCTTTTCGTTCATTTCAATCTTGAGTTATTTTCAAGATGGTAAGGCGGGTTTACAACGATCCTCTCACCTTGCTTTAATCCACTCAATACTATGTATCTATTGCCTATTTTCTCACCCAATCTAAGCATTCTAAAATGAACCGCATTGCTTTTGTCCAAAACAAAAACACCCTCTATTCCACCTCTTTCTACAACTGAGTTTTCGGGTACTGTTATGGCTTCAATGGGCTTTCTGGCGATTAATACCTTTGCAAATTCGCCGGGGTGTACAAATGTGAGTTTTGGTATGACGATTTTTACAAGATGTGTGTGGCTAACCGGATCTTCGCTTTTCTGTACGTATTGGGGGGTGCCGTTAATCTCTTTTTTTTCGATCTCTATGGGTATTTTTTTCATCTTGAGAAAGTTGCCAAACAGCGAATCTGGGACATTAGCTTGCACTTGATAAAAGTTTAAACCTTCAACAACAAGTAGCGGTTGAGAGGGTGCAGCTATATCTCCGTTTTGAACGAAGCGCTTGCTTATATAACCGTTGATTGGCGATCTAACAATGGAATAACTCAAAAGTGTTCTTACATCCTTTAGTGCGGCTTTAGCCTGCTCAAAGTTGCTTTTTGCAGCAATAAACGTTTTTTCTGACACTGCACCTGCTTTGTAGAGCTTCTTAATCCTCGTATAGTTGAACTTGGTATTTTCAAAATTTGCTTTAGCCTGTTTTATCTTTTCCCTTATGCTTCTTGAGTCTATCTTTAAAAGAATCTCACCTTTTTTCACCCTATCGCCAACATCCACCTTTAATTCCCTAACGTAGCCCATGAGTTTGGATGAGATCGTGACACTGTTCTTTGATATGACAAAGGCAGGAATTTCGCTAAAAAGGGTTATTGTTTGTTTTTGTACAATGGTTATCTTTATGTTTGATATGTTTGATGCTTGTGATTGAGTATAGAACAAGACCAAAATAAAAATCGCAATATATACATACCTTCTCATCAACTGTATTTTTACCAGGTTTCTGTTATTAAGTCAAAAAATTTTTTAGTGGATAATAAGAGAAAAAGGAGGGATGATCCCTCCCTAAACCTTGAATTTGTTTACTAATGTATCGACCTTTGATGAAAGACTACCTAACTCTTCTGCTGCTCTTGATACAGCTTCCACAGCTTTTAGATTTTCTTCAGCGGCGTTTGCAATATCCTTAATCTGCATATCCATTTCTGAGAATGTTGAGGATAACTCCTCTGTTGCAGCACTTGTGGAATTGATTTCTTCTATAACTTTGCTTGTCTTTTCTACTACTTCTTCTACGTGGCGTTTGTCCTCTTCAGCCTTTTTCTCCTCTTCTAAAATTATCTCGCTTGCTTTGGATGTTTTTTCTACAGCGGTCTTTGTATCGCTTTGAATCTTTGTTATCATATTTCTAATCTCTTCTGTAGCATGCTGGGTTTTTTCAGCCAATTTCCTCACTTCGTCAGCAACGACGGCAAAACCACGGCCGGCTTCTCCAGCGCGGGCTGCCTCAATAGCTGCATTCAATGCAAGCAGGTTTGTTTGGTCTGCAATTTCGTTAATTACACCAACAATTTGCCCTATCTCTTTTGAGGATTCTCCGACTGTATTAATTTGCTCCATTGCTTCTTTAGCCAATTGTGCATTCTGTCTCATTCTCTCAAGCCTCTTTTCTATATCTGCGATCATCTGGTTGTTAACTTCGCCAACCTCGTTTGCGAGCATTGTTATATTCTCTGTTGTTCTTGCTATGCTATCCACAGCTTCTGTTGTGTCGTTCATGGCTGTTGCAATTTCCCTTGTGTTTTGGGACGTTTCTTCAATGGATGCAGACATTTGGTTTGCAGCATCCTGTAGGCGTGAGGATTGGGTATTTAAATCCGAGAGACTGTTTTTAATGTCTCTGATCATAAATTGCGTCTTTTCTATGAACTTATTGAACCACTCTGCAAGCTCTCCAAGTTCATCATGGCTTTCAACTTTTATTCTCCTTGTGAGATCGCCTTCGCCACTTGCCAGATTTTTGGCCTCTTCTGTCAGCATATTGATATTTGCAAGTACGTATTTAAATACTGCTATAACAAGTAAAACAATTGAGATTACGCCAGCCAAGAACAGGATTGAGTAAATTATTAGGTCTGTCATTGCAGCGTCTATCCTGCTTTTCAGGTCTTTGATAATCGTTTTTTCCATAAAATCTTCAATGTTTTTCAAGATATTGATCTTTTTTGTTATTGTCTTGAACCAGTATTCAGGATCAACACCGAAAT
>JALUBE010000114.1 GCA_027045065.1 Desulfurellales bacterium
AGATATTGGGCGGGGAGGCTTCAACATTTGCCATAACAGAAACACCATTTATTATAATGCTTGTGGGTTTACAGGGTTCAGGCAAAACAACAACGGCGGCAAAGTTAGCAAAATACCTAAGATCAAAGGGCAGACAGCCCCTACTTGTAGCTTGCGATATCTATCGTCCTGCAGCCATAAAACAATTGCAGGTTTTGGGAAAACAGATAAACATACCGGTCTTTAGTGAAGATAACAAAAAGCCTGAAGATATAGCCCATGATGCGTTAAAGTTTGCAAAGGAAAACGGCAGGGACGTTCTAATCATCGACACGGCAGGAAGGTTACACATAGACGATGAATTAATGGAAGAATTAAAGAGAATAAAAGAAAAAGTCAATCCTCAGGAAATACTGTTTGTGGCCGATGCAATGATCGGTCAAGAGGCCGTAAACGTTGCAAAGGTGTTCAACGAAAGGGTTGGCATAACGGGTAACATTTTTACAAAACTCGACGGCGATGCTCGTGGTGGTGCAGCATTATCCATAATGGAAGTTGTTGGAAAACCCATCAAGTTCGCAGGTGTCGGTGAAAAAATCAGCGACTTTGAACTGTTCTATCCGGATAGAATCGCATCAAGAATTTTGGGAATGGGCGATGTCCTCACACTCATTGAAAAGGTCAGAGAAACAGAAACAGAAAAGGAATCCAAAGAACTTGCAAAAAAGTTAAAAAAACAGCAGTTTACATTTGAAGATTTCCTGAGTCAGCTTAAGAAAATACAAAAAATGGGCTCTATAGCCAAAATCATAGGCATGATCCCAGGTCTAAGCAAGATTAAGATAGATGATGAAGAGGCTTTCAATAAGGAAATAAAGCATATAGAGGCAATAATCCTTTCAATGACAAAAGAGGAGAGGCAGAACCACAAAATCCTAAATGCAAGCAGAAAGAGGCGCATTGCAAAGGGAAGCGGAACACGTGTTAGCGATGTAAACAGACTGATAAAGCAGTTTATAGAGATGCAAAAGCTGATGAAGGGGATGAATAAGTCCAAAGCACTTAATCTGATGAAAAGATTAGGAATAAACGGATAAGGAGGACAAGGGTGGTAGCGATAAGATTGAGAAGGGGAGGCGCAAAAAAGAAACCGTTTTATAGGATCGTTGCGGTTGACTCGCGTAAAAAGAGGGATGGAGCAGTTTTGGAGATTTTGGGCTACTACGATCCAAAAACCGAACCTGCTACTATAAAGGTTGATTTAGACAAGTACAACAAGTGGGTAGAAAGGGGAGCGCAAGTTTCAGAAGCTGTAAAAAACCTTGTGAAAAAGGCAGGGTGATGAGCCATGAAGGAGTTGATTAGTTGCATTGTGAAGAGTCTCGTTGATAATCAGGATGCTATTAAGATCAAAGAGATTGGCGGTGAAAAGACTACTGTTATTGAGTTAAGCGTTGACAAGAACGATTTGGGTAAAATCATCGGCAAAGAGGGAAAGACCATCAAGGCCATTAGGACAATCCTCAATGCCGCAAGCAAAAAATCTGGCAAGAAGGCAGTTTTAGAAATTATTGAGTAATGGAGTTTTATATTTTGAGCATCTTTCCAAATATGTTTGAAAGTGTCTTTGGTGAAACGATTATAAAGAGAGCTCAAGAAAAAGGGCTTGTTAAAATTGAACTTGTTAACATCAGAGATTTCACACACGACAAGCACAGGACAACGGACGATTATCCCTACGGTGGCGGTGCAGGAATGGTCATGAAGCCCGAACCTATATACGAGGCTATGGACTATGTAAAGTCAAAAAGCCCAAATGTCCACACGGTATTGCTTACACCCGGTGGTAGGATATTCAACCAGCAAAAAGCAAAGGAACTGTCAAAAAGGGAATCGGTTGCAATCATCTGCGGCAGGTATGAAGGCTTTGACGAAAGGGTTAGGTACTTGGCAGATGAGGAGATATCCATAGGAAAATTTGTCTTGTCCGGCGGCGAAATAGCAGCAATGGCAATAGTGGATGCAACGGTAAGACTCATACCTGGGGTTTTGGGGAACGAGGAATCACTGAAAGAGGAGAGCTTCGAAAACGGTCTTATTGAGTATCCCCAGTACACAAGGCCACGTGAGTACAGGGGTATGAAAGTTCCGGAAATACTACTTTCTGGAAATCACAAAAAAATTAAAGAGTGGCGAGAGAAAGAAGCAAAAAAGAGAACAATAGAATGGATGGGAGAAGAAGATGGATAAACTAAAGGCTTTCAAGGACGAAATGGTAAAATCCTTGAATAGGGAGATACCTGAAATCTGGCCCGGAGACACAGTAAAGGTTTATACGAAGGTTAAAGAGGGCAACAAAGAGAGGATTCAGGTATTTGCAGGTGTAGTTATCAGAAGAAGGGGCGGAAGAGGTCTCGACGGTACATTTACCGTTAGGAAAGAATCAAACGGCATAGGCGTGGAAAAGATCTTTCCGTACTACAGCCCCTCTGTAGAAAAAATAGAGGTCGTACAGCGCGGTAGGGTAAGAAGGGCAAGGTTGTACTACTTGAGAGAGAGAAGAGGAAAAGCTGCTAAAATTAGGAAAAAGGGTTACTAAAACGGCTATAGGTAGGCAGTTTGAGAAAAGGGCTGCCTACCTTTTAGAATCCAAAGGCTATACCATACTGGAGAAGAATTTCAGATGCAAGGGTGGTGAGTTGGATTTAGTTGCAAAAAAGGGTGATTTATTGGTTTTTGTTGAGGTAAAGGCAAGAAAAACATCCGAATTCGGATATTCCAGCGAGTTTGTGAATTCAACAAAGAAAAAGAGAGTGCTTAATTGTGCAAAATACTACATGCAAAAGAAAAATTTAGTTTCAATGGATGTAAGATTTGATGTCATAGGATTTGATGGTGAGAGTGTTCAATGGATAGAGAATGTTTTTATGGAGGAAACGTAAAATGAGCGTAAAGTTTGTCAAGTTGGTAACAGGTGAAACGGTAATTGGAACATACAACCCAGAGAAAAACGGCCTTGAGGATGTTGCACAGATTCAGGTTATACCCGGTTCGACAGGCATTCAAATAGCAATTTTACCGTATGGATTTCCCTTTGAAGAAAAGATCACGGGCTTTATAAGTATGGATAAGGTTGTTTATGAGTTTAGCCATGTTCCACAGGATCTTGAAAACAAGTACTACGAGGCAAAAAGCAATATTAAAATAAGCTCAACTATGCCTAATGCCAATTTAGAAAACGGTGGTTTGGGCTCTCAAAACGCAGGACAAGAAAAGGTAATTGACATAGAAAGTTTATTCAAAAAATCCTAATCATCAAACAGGACAAGCGGCAGCTGTTGATTAGCCTCAACACTGCCCTTCTCTTCCTCTATTCCCACAAGCCCATCGGCGATAGCCGTTGAGTAAAAGTTATCGGTTTTTTGTGAACCAGAGGATTTGGCGTAAAACATACCATTTTTGAATTCCACATTGACACGGTTGAAGTAAAACTTACCCTCTTTTGATCTCATAGGCTCTGCCAAAACACACGTATAATCAAAGCCTCTCTCTTCTAAACCGGCAAGCCTATACAACATGGGTTTTAAATACACATAAGCCGTGGCATACAGGGCACTTGGCCAGCCGGGCATACCAAAAAAGAGCTTATTTTTTACTACAGTCAACACAGCAGGTTTTCCAGGTTTTATAGTGGTTCTATCAAATAAAATCTTAGAATCAGAAAATTCATTCAGGATAGATTTTATAAAGTCCTTGCTTCCCATACTCACGCCACCTGTTGTAATCAGAAGATCACACCTATCCAAAGCATAAGAAATGGTTTTTTTCAATTCATCCTGTTCATCTCTTACATGACCAAAATACACAGGTTCACAGAGCCACCTCTTGATAAGACCATCCAAAATGAAGTAGTTTGCATTGTATACACTGTGTTCCTTCGCATGTTCACCAGGATAAATCACCTCATCACCCGTTGTAACGATTCCGACCACAGGTTTCCGCCTAACCTTCAACAAACTTACGCCACAATAAGCAAGCAGAGCCCTCTTCCTTACGCTTATCCTTTCACCCTTCTTTAAAATAACCTGACCCTTCCTTACCTCGACACCCTTGTGTGTAAAATTCCTTTCATCCTCCACCCGTTTTAACAGTTTCAAACGATCACCTGCTACTTTTACTATCTCAACTTCAGCAACAGCCCTGACCTTCTCTGGTATAGGAAAGCCCGTGTTTATTTTGATGCAAGAACACTCTTTCAAATCCTTCTCCTCTTCAACAATACGGTATTCTTCACAATCACCAACCAATCCATAACCATCCATCGCCGAGCGTAAAAAAGTAGGTATGTCTATGCTCGATCTTACATCCTCAAAGGCGACCCTGTCTAAAGCATCATACACATATACAAAATCAAAACCACCCACAGGCTTTGTATTCTCTTCTATCAACCTCAAAGCATCTTTAACTCTAACCATCACACCTTACCAAAAGGACAAATTGGATAAACACAAACCTTACAAAAGTGACACAGTCCACCTATTGCATACTCGGCTATTTCCTTTTTTGTAATCCTATCCCTTGCTAATAGCCTCGGCAACACAATATCGAATGCACTGGCCTTGTAAAATAAAGCCCCAGCAGGCACTACACAAACGGTTGTATCGCCAAAATAACCAATTGTAAGATTGTTTGCAGGTTGAATAGGATTCCCCTCTCTTATAAACCTAACGCTCGCCCTCTTTAAAGCAATTTTTGTAACATCATCGGGATCAACACTTGAACCACCTGTCACAATCACAAACTCATGCTTGGCAAACTTCAAAAAAGCATTCTTTATTTCCCATACATCGTCCCTTACTATCGTGTAATCGGCAAGCTCAACGCCAAACTGGGCGAGTTTTCTCTTTATCAGCGGTCTAAACCTGTCCTCAACAATACCATCGTAAACCTCACTACCCGTAATAATCAGAGCAGCCTCTTTGATCTTGTACTCCTCAACCCAGATCAAGGGCTTATCAGCTATGGATAGGGCTCTATCCAGAACCGATCTTTTTGTCACAAGCGGTATTATCCTAAAAGCGGCAAGCCTCTGCTCTTTCTTAACGGGAAAGTTGTTGTGAATGGTGGGAAACGATGTAACAGAGATGGAGTTTAGTTTTATGACCCTCTTTCTGTCTAACTTAAAAAGACCATCGATCTTCGATTTGAACGTTATCTTGCCCTCTGAAGGTAAGCTGTCAAACTCAACGTTCTTGCCCGCGAGCTTTGGAGATATGGTTAGGGCAAATTCATCTTCGTGTATATCGTCTTTATCCAAAACGAGTTTATATATGTAGTTCTTGCCGATACTCTTCAAAAGGGGAATGTCCTCTTTTGTTATAGTATGACCACGTTTAAAGAAAGCACCCTTAAAACCCTCTTCAGGCGATATTTTTGTGAAGTCATGGGGTATCTTTTCTCCTATGGCTTTTTCTATAGGGATTTTTATCCTTCTCACAGGATTTGACTTAAGAACTGTTTAAGTCTGTCGGTTTTCGGATTGTTAAATATCTCCTCTGGCGTACCCATCTCTATGATTTTCCCCGAATCCATGTAAACGATCCTATCGGCCGCCTCACGGGCAAAACCCATCTCATGTGTAACAACAACCATTGTCTTGCCTTCCCTTGCCAGCTGCTTCATGATATCCAAAATGCCGCCAACCATCTCTGGATCCAAAGCACTTGTTGCCTCATCAAACAGCATAATCTTGGGATGCATGGCCAAAGCCCTTGCAATGGCGACACGTTGCTTTTGACCACCCGAAAGGTTCGTTGGATACTCATCCTTTTTATCCGCAATACCCACCTTTGTCAAGAATTCCATGGCTATTTGGCGCGCCTCTTCCTTTTTTCTCTTTCTGACCAAGATCTGGGCGAGCATAACGTTTTCTAAAACCGTTAGATGGGGAAAAACGTTAAAGTGCTGAAATACCATTCCTATATCAGCCCTGATCTTTGTAAGGTTCGTTTTGGGATCTGTAACATCAACGCCTTCAACGATTATCTTACCTGCATCCACTGTCTCAAGCTGATTAATCGTCCTCAAAAACGTCGTTTTACCACTTCCTGAAGCCCCGATTATGACAACAACCTCGCCCTTTTTAACTTTTAATGATACATCCCTTAAAGCCTTTACTCCATTGGGATAGGTTTTATTCACATTCTCTGCAACGATTATGTAATCACCGTTATCACTCATCGCCAGCCAGTCTCCTCTCTAAATACCTATCGAGTAGAGATAAACTGTAAGTAACAACAAAATACAGAGCAGCAACAGTAAACCATACCTCGAATGGGCTAAACGTAGAGGCCACAACCTCTCTTCCAGCTTTTGTCAGTTCCGTTATAGAAATAACAGAAAGCAATGAAGAATCTTTTATAAGTGATATAAACTGTCCAGCCAAAGCAGGCAAAACCCTCTTAAACGCTTGGGGTATTATTATGTATCGCATTATCTGGAAATAGTTCATTCCCAAGGCAAGAGAAGCCTCTGTTTGACCTCTTGGTATGGACTGGATACCCGCCCTTATGATTTCTGCTATGTAGGCACCCTCAAACACGGCTAAAGCAAAGGCTCCCGCTATAAACCGAGTCATATTAAAAAGTGTGCCAATAAAAAAGTAAACAATGAAAATTTGGACCAATAAAGGTGTTCCTCTGATAATTTCAATGTAAACTGTTGATAGATTTTTAAATAGTGGATTATCAGATATACGCATCAAGCCAGTTATCAAGCCAATCACTAGTGCCATTATTATTGACACAACAGAGACTTTTATTGTCATATAAAGGCCCATTAGCAATGGACCTGCCTTGTAAGACGTGTTGTAACCTATTTCGTCACCTGCATCTACAACAGCACCTTTTTTAAGTGTGGGATGTTCTACCTTGAAAGCTACTATATTACCCTTTATAGTCTCTATAACTACCTTTCCATTTTTGAAACCTTTTACAATTCCTTGGACAGGTGAATCTATTTCCTGTTGAGCCTTATAAACCAAATAGGAGGGCACTGCCCTCCAATTCCATGAATAGTTGATTTTTAGACTGGATTTGTAGATAAAGAAACCTATGCCCACAAGGACAAGAACAAAAGCCAAGTTCCACAGTAATGTGTGTCTATTTCGTCTCATCTTTATTGTACCTTGTTAATCCAACCCTTTACGTTTACGAACCACTTTTTGTACAGCTTTTCATAGGTACCATCATGCTTAATCTGCCTCAAGAAATTGTTAAGCCAATTCAAGAAATCCGGATCGCCCTTATTTATAGCCCAACCAAGTGGCTCATAGGTAAATGGCTTATCAAGGAAAATCAGTTTACCTTTACCTTTTGTGGCATAGAATATAGAGTTATAAGGTTTATCGTATACAAACGCATCGGCTCTTCCCTGCACAACTTGCATTACAGCATTTTCTTCATCTTGAAACTCTTCAATTTTGGCCTTTGGCATGTATTTTTTTGCCGCAAAATCACCCGTAGTCCCAAGCATAACTGTAATTGTGAATTTAGGAGAGTTTAGATCCTTATAGCTTTTTACCTTACCAGCCCATTTCTTGTTCAAAAGGATCGTTTGTCCCACGACAGCGTAAGGATCTGCAAAGTTTACCTTTAAGTTCCTCTTTTGGGTAATCGTCATACCACTCATAATTATGTCAAACTTGCCCGTAATGAGAGACGGTATGATACCATCCCAATCCGTGTTGATAATTTGCAACTTTACACCCATAGCCTTTGCCATAAGCTTCGCCAAATCAACGTCGAAACCAATGATTTTGCCTGTTTTAGTTCTCATTTCAAACGGCATGTAACCAGCATTCAAACCAACCCTCAGAACACCTCTCTTCTCGATTTTGTAAAGCGTTGAATGGTGCCACAGGTTGATATCCGCAGCTTTCACACTAAAAGCCCCAAAAATAGAAAAAGCCAAAGCAAAAACCAAAAGCTTAAAAAACTTCCTCATACCAAACCTCCCCTAATAGTATTTTCCTTCATCTAATAATTCCCTTATAACCATTTGGGTACCACACTTCGGGCATTTAGGAATTTCCTCTTTTGGCATATAAATGATCATCGTATATCCACAGTTGGGACATTTAACCTCAACAGGCTCAACCTTTTCACCCATGGCACCCTCCTTAAATAATAAACAATAAAAATTCTCAATGCAAATTAAAATTCACCCCCATACATTTACCTCTTATACAAAATATTTTTTAAAATTGAAAGTAAAATAAAATCAGGGATTTTTGTAGGCAGGAAAAAGAAAAAGGCGCCGCTGCAGGGCGCCAACAATATTTACTCTTCTACTTTAATAGACTCAGTCGGACAAGCTTCAGCAACTTCTTTAATTTCCTCTAAAGATGCACCTTCAGGATTTACAACCTTTGCTTTACCATTATCACCCATCTGAAAAACATCTGGCAACTCATCTACACAAGCCTCACAGCCAATGCAACTATCTTCAATCCAAACCTTGGCCATCAGAACACCTCCTAAAAATTTCTCTTCACTTTTGCCAAACCCTTTCTATTAAATTTGATACTAAATGTCAAGGGAATTCAATTTAGCCCAACAGATCCTTAACCTTATCCTTTAATTCTGTTAAATCAGGCGATTTAACAATATAAGCATCTGCTACATAAGTGTAAAAATCATCTTTATAATGAGAATATGCTGTGGACATTATAACTGGCGTTTTTGGAGATTTCTCTTTTATCTTACTTAAAACCTCTAAACCTGACATCCCCGGCATTGCTATATCCAAAATTACAAGGTCAGGTTTCTCTTTATCAAACACCTCCAAAGCCTCTTCACCGTTAGAACAGGCAACAACATCGTATCCTTCATCCTCAAACTCATCCACATATAATACTCTTATAGCCTCTTCATCATCAACAACCATAATTTTTTTCTTCTCACTCATTTTTTCCCTCCATAAGATTTATAGGAAGTTTTATGATACATTCCAAACCACCGGGAATATTCTTGAAAACTATCTGCCCTTTATGGTTATCAATTATACTCTTAACAATAGACAACCCCAAACCAGTTCCAAAGGATTTTGTTGTAAAAAACGGCTCTGTTATCTTCTTTAGCTTATCATTATCAATGCCACCTGAATTATCCCTTATCCTCACAACTACGAAATTATCATCCTTTTTTACTGAAACATCTATTTTTACCTCGCCACCTGTATTGGCCTCGACAGAATTTTTAAACAAATTTAGAAAAACCTGTTGCAATTGCTCTTTATTGGCAAACAATACATATTCACCTTTGTCTATTGACACAGAAAACTTAACATTCTTTGCAAATGCTGAAACCATTTCTATAGAATCGTCAATAACATCTGAGATATCTACCCTTGTCAAGTTCACAACATCCCTAAATTTTGAGTACCTGTTTATATCCATAACAAGGTTGTACAGCCTCTCGAGCTGTGATTTTATGAGTTTGTAATATTTCTCTGCCTTTTCTTCACTCTCAAGATAACGTCCAAGCTTATCAAACAAACCCAGTATACCCACCAAGGCATTTTTCATTTCATGCGCTATAACCATTGCCGTTTTACCCAAATTATAAACCCTATCTTCCTTTTCTACTCTCCTATCACCATCAGAATTCAACACTTGCTCTAAATTTTCAGAGTACTTCTTGTACAACAACTTATCCAAAGCACAACCAAACGCATCAACAAAAGGCATCACATCACTAATCTCACATACGGGATAAACCAACATAAACCCTACGACCTCATTCCTCGACTTAAAAGGAATAAGAAGGGCAGATTTTTTGAAACCAAAACCATCAAACATAGCCTTCAACTTATAAAAGGGCAAATCCTCTCTCTTAATCTCTTTTATCGAGCCGTCTATAAACAGCTTTACAAAGGACCTTATGATGTCATTACACGATGAACCAAAGGACCTAACGTTCTTATTAAACTCTGTAGAAAAGAGCAAATCGGCATTATAAAATTCAAAATCTTCTTTTACAAAAAACTCAACATCTTCCTTATTTAAACCTATCTTCACATCATAGCACTTCTTTCTTCTGCTGTATTTAAAAAAAACAAGCTTTTCAATATCACATTTATAAAGAAAGAATGGCAAACCTCTAAGATAGAGACCTAACAAATCGTTTTGCCTGTTAACGATACCTAAAAACCTGTCAAGGCTTAAATCACTTTTCTTCATATATCTGCGTTCCCACTCCGCTTTGCGTAAATATCTCCTCTAATAACGAATGTTTCTTTGTACCATTGATTATGTGAACCTTTTTTACCCCTCTCTCAACGGCATCCTTAGACGACAAAACCTTGGGTATCATACCGCCGGTAATGGTGCCGTTATTGATAAAAATACCAACCTCATTAACTTTTATCGATGAAATGAGATTACCCCTCTTATCCTTTACACCATCAGTATCAGTGAGAAAAATCAACTTTTCAGCCTTTAAACTTATTGCAATTGCTGAAGCCACGCTATCGGCATTTATGTTGTATCTTCTACCATCCTCATCAACCCCGATGGGAGCAACAACGGGAATATAACCATCTTCAGAAAGGTGAAGCAGTATTTCCGGATTGACCTCATCTACATCGCCAACAAGTCCAAGATCTACGTCTTTCATTAATTTCTTTTTAGCTTTTATAATGTGTGCATCTACGCCACTTATACCCACAGCCTTACCACCACTTTTATTGATCTGTAGAACTATTTCTTTGTTCACCTTACCCGCAAGAACCATAACAACAACTTCCATTGTGTCTTCGTCTGTAATCCTCAAGCCCTGATAGAATTTGCTTTCTATACCCAATTTTTTCAGTGCCTCACCAATCTCTGGACCACCACCGTGAACAACTATTGGATTTATGCCAACATACTTAAGTAAAGAAACGTCTTTAGAAAAGCTTTCCCTAAGTTCCGCATCAAGCATGGCACTGCCACCATACTTTATAACCATAATCTTTGAGTAAAATTTCTTTATATAAGGCAAAACTTCAACAAGACAATCACCTTTATCAAACATATTCACCCACCTCTTGTCAGGTAAGTTTAACAAATTGGGTCTTAAAAATCAAAAATAGATTTGACCTTCAAAAAAAATTTTTGTATTCTCTCCAATAAGCTTATTACTTAGTTATTGGAGCATAAATGAACAAACGATTCTTATTTGGCAGCGCAGTCAAGCAAAGCCTAATATACATGCTGTTGATGGGTTTAACAATAGGCATTGCATTTGTTCCCTTGTCACAGAAATTCCTTGGACTACCTACAGAAAAGGTCTATACAGTGGATTTCTTCGCCATCACCATAATCTCTGGTTTAATTGTTGGAGGCATATCCTACTTCATACTAAAAATCACCATACTCGCACGATTAAAGGACTTTTCCGAAAACATAGAGTCCATAAGCAGAAACATCCTTGACTACCAAATGGGTCAAATACCATCCATCCAAGAATGTAAAAATTGTTACGTAAAGATAAACTCAAACGATATAATTGGTGCATTAGCCATAAAGTACAACTCACTCATTAGGATCATAAGATCCGAGTTCTATCAACATGAGATAATTAAAGAGTACTCAAATATAATCAGCAAAACATTAAGTATAGAGGAACTAAACAAAAATACAACCGATTTTTTGTGCAGAAGCCTGAATCTACTTGGAATACAAATATACAAAACAACTGCAAACGGTAAAATAGCATTGTCTAAAGCGAAGGGCATCCACACAGATCTAACAAATGACATGGAAAAATCCCTTTTGGATATCTTGGATGAAAATAAAATTAGGGAAATTAAAGGCGAACAGATCGTAGAATACGGAACAGCAAAGATAAAACCACAATTTATAAGTTTATTTCCACTTAAACATTTCAATAAGGAATGGATATTCGTCACATACTCAAACTACTATATTACAAAAGAAAGAAAGAATTTGGTTTTGAGAATCCTAAACGAGTACAAAATAGCTTATGAAAGTGCAGAAATCTACGAAAGAATGCAAGATATGGCAGCCATTGATGAGCTTACAGGTCTCTACAACCGCAGATTTGGTATGAAAAGACTGAATGAGGAGTATAAAAGAGCCTTGAGAATAGAAAAATGTATGTGTCTCATTATGTTGGATATAGACCACTTTAAGAGTATAAACGACACTTACGGCCATCAAGCCGGAGATTACGTTTTGTCCGCAATTGGTAAGATCCTGTCAGAAAGTTTCAGATCAGAAGACATAGTGATGCGATACGGAGGTGAGGAATTCCTTTGCGTGTTATGTAATTCAAAATCTGAGGGAGCCATAAAACGGGCGGATGAGATTAGGAAAAAAATAGAGACATTTGACTTTATTTACAGAGATCATAAAATACCCGTAACAGTTTCCGGTGGTATTTCTATCTTAGACATGAAGAAAGAAAAGAAAACACCAGAAGAGTTAATAAGAGAAGCAGATGAGGCACTGTATACAGCAAAGAGAACGGGAAGGAACAGAATAATAACCTATGCTCCACCCTGATATCTTTTACCTATTCCTAATTGTTGCCTTAGGCTACATAGTAGGCAATATAAAGGTTAAAGGCTTTTCTTTAGATGTATCCGCAATTTTAATTGTAGCGTTAATAGCTGGGCATTTCGGCATAACCATACCACCCAAGTTTAAGTTCTTTGGTCTTGCTATTTTCATTTACGCTGTGGGTTTGCAGTCAGGACCAGGATTTTTTGAATCCATAAAGGAAAAGGGGCTAAAGTTAAACCTGTTGACACTTTTTCTCTTGGTATTTATCTTTATAACAGTCTTTGGCATCTGCACTTACCTCTCATTACCAAAGGGTATCATAGAAGGAACGTTCACTGGAGCTATATCATCGGCACCAGCCCTTGCTGCAGCATTGGAGCTAAAGAACTCCCCTGAAATATCCATTGTATTCGGCGTTGTCTATCCATTTGCCACGATAACAACGATATACTTCATTAGATATTTGCCATATATTTTCAAGACTGACTTAGACAGTGAAAAAAAGGATTATGAAGAAAGACAAAAAGCCCTCCACCCAGATATAATTACGAAGAATTTTAAGATTACAAATGAGAACTTTAAAAACCAAACTATTTACAAGTCCCAAGTGGAAAAGATGACAGCAACGGTTATCGAGAGAGTTGAGTCAGACCACCCCATTGATGCATCACAAGATGACGCTATTCTACACTACGGTGACATTGTTAGAGTTTCGGGAACAGCCCAGCAACTTGAGAGCCTAAAGATCATATTAGGAGAAGAATTGCCCGATTCTTACACATTCCATGACGATATGAAATCTTATCGCTTACTTGTTACATCAAAAAACATCGTTGGTAAAAAGATCGGTGAGATAAAGGAACTCAAATCGTTGCACGCAATCATAACAAAGGTAAGGCGTTCTGGTATTGACATACCGCCGTATGAATCGCTGACATTGTTGCTCGGAGACAAATTATACGTCGTTGCGCCAGAAAAATACGAAAAGAAATTAGTAAAACTCATAGGAAACGACCTTTTGAAATACCCCGCTGCGGATTTTTTGCCCATTGCATTGGGTATTGTCATAGGTATATTTGTCGGTAACATCCCTTTTAGCGTGCCTTATGTCGGAACAGTAAGATTTAGCTTCGTCGGTGGTATACTCATCACAGCATTGATACTTGGAAGACTGGGAAGGACAGGGCCTATTGTCTGGCAACTTTCTCCACACTCAAACACATTGATGAAAGTTATGGGACAGCTCATATTCATGGCGACAATAGGCACAAATGCTGGCAAATACCTATTCGAAGCCATAAAGAATCACGGTTGGATATCGATAATAATAGCGATAGTATCAATTACAATACCGCTTTACATCACATCGATAATTGCAAGAAAGCTTATGAAGATGAACATGATTGACATAATGGGCTTCCTATCTGGTGCCATGACCTCAACACCCACACTTACGGCAATCAATGAAGCGACAAAATCTGATTACCCATCTATCGGCTATGCAACAGTTTATCCATTTGCAATGGTTCTCTCGATAATTTTGGCAGAAATCGGTGTAAAGTTCTTTTAAGCCTTCAAAGACAGAGAGTTAACTAAAGCAAGTAGTGACAGGAAACTCCCAAGGGCAAACAGAGTAACAAAAGAAAAATAGTCTGCCAAAAATCCCCCAAGTGTTGGCAAAAAGTAGGATAAAGCGTTGAATGTTCCCCTAATGCTAACGTAGGTGGGTCTCAAATCCTCTGGCGCAATATTCAAAAGGTAATTCGTATATCCTATGAATGTGCCGTGCAAATAGGCACCCATAAGAAAGAACACGGCCACGAAGAGCATCGGTTGTTTAATGAACAAAGCCATAAACGGCACAAGAAAGGAGAGTGCGTTGGTTGTTACTATGATAAACTTAGCACCCTTCTTGTCGGCAAAATAACCCCAAAATAGGTTTGACACGATGCTACCGACCATTTGTGCAGATATAAAAAAGCCTATCCTTGATGTGGGCAAACCCAGAACACGCGTTGCATAGATCGAAAAAAACGGCAAACACATAAAGACGGAGTGGCTTAAAAACTCAGATACCACAAGTCGTTTTAAACGTCCATCCGTTTTCAATAAATTGAGCGCCTTATTTAAGAACTCTCCAAAATTCCTATTCTCTTTCTGCTTTTCAAAACCTTCATCCATAAGGCCCAAACTCAAAGATGTCAAACCGAAACCAAAGGTGGTAAACACAAACAGGATAGAATAACCTAAGGGATAGGAATAGTTTGAAAGCACTATTTTTACCACATAGCCACTACCCACAGCCATAACGCCGCCCAAAAACTGGCGCGTAGCCCAAAATCGACCCAGAAGGTTGGATGGTATGTTGTATGAGATAATATCGTAAAACGGAATTGCAGCTATACCACCAGCAAAGGAAAAAAGACTTATAAAAATGATAAAGCTTGCAAGTTCAAGTAATGGATGTTTGGGTAAAAATAAAAAGGACGTTAAGGTTATCATAAACCAGCTTAAAAACCTCACCCAGAGGGCAAAGACAAGGTACGGCTTCTTTCTTTTACCTTGAAGATAAAAAGCGGAAAATAACTGAAAAAACACCGAACCGCCGCGGGAGATCGCTGCAACAAGGCCAATTATGGAATCGCTGCTGATGAGATACCTTAAAAAAGTTGGCAAAACGGTTGTATAATCTGCAAAACCATTTGACATGAAGTAGAATACGCCGTGCGCAATACCAAGCAGGTAATTTCTCTTTTGTCTATTCATCTTTTGCAAGTGGGTGGGTGTTATCGTACGTTTCAGCGAGCTGTTTTAAGTTCACATGTGTATAGATTTGCGTAGCTTTAATCGATGAATGGCCCAAAAACTTCTGCAAAAGTCTAATGTCCATACCACTATTCAAAAGATGCGTAGCCTTTGTATGGCGCAATGTGTGAGGTGATATGTCCTTAAAAATGCTACCCAAAGCATACTTTTTCACCAGCTTCCGCAAGTACCTGTCAGACAACCTTCTGCCGTATTTGTTTAAAAAGAGTGGCCCACTGTTTCTTGATCCAACATACTCGACCAAAAATCTCTTTGCCCTCTCTGAAAATGGCACATAGACAACACTGCCACCCTTCCTTTTCACCCTAACTCTCAAATTATCGAAATCAACATCCTCAACGTTCAACCCCAAAAGTTCACTTGCCCTCAATGAGCTTGAATACAATAGCTCCAAAATCGCCCTATCCCTCTTGTTTTTAACAGATTCCAATAAAGCTATTGTTTCATCTATGTCCAAAAATTTGGGTAATTCCCTCTTTGCTTTGGGTTTATCCACCAACTTTGCATAGTTTTTATCCACCAAGCCCCTTTCTTTCAAATATTCAAAGAACACGCTCAAAGAGGCAAACTTCCTAACAATCGACGAAGGTTTTAACCCCCTATCAAAAAGGGCGTGCAGGTACTTCTCTACGCCATTTAGATCAAAGTTATTGGAAACATCCAAGTAATCTTTGGCATCCCTCAAATAGACCCTTTTCGTATTTTGAGAGCTGTACCTTGCGTCTATGTACTGCTCAAAACCAACAAGCAGATCATCTACAGTAGGCATCTACTACCCTTTCAATGACACCCGTTGTTGACCTTCCTTCCAAAAAGTCTATAAACTCAACCCTGCCACCGTAGCTCTTTACAAAATCGCCACCAACAACACCCTTATCCTTCCAATCTGCCCCCTTAATCAACACATCTGGCCTTATGGTTTGGATTAACTTTAACGGCGTGTCTTCGTCAAAGATGACAACATGATCAACGCTACTCAGTGCTGCAAGCACAATGGCCCTGTCAAGCTCGCCATTTATCGGCCTTTTTTGGCCTTTAATCCTTCTAACGGATTCATCGGAATTCAAACCCACAATCAAAACATCTACCAAGTTCTTAGATTTTTCAAGATAGGTAACGTGGCCTGAGTGTATTATATCGAAACAACCATTCGTAAAACCTATGATCTTCCCTTCAAATCTACACCTATCGGCTATTACCCTTATCCTTTCAAAATCAACTATCTTATCGTGCAAACTCATCTTCCACTATCTCGCATATGGTATGAATGACAAATCCATGCACCTCCTGAATCCTCGGTGTTGAGAACGAGGGAACAACTAATGCCAAATCACACACACTCTTTATCTTTCCGCCATCCTTACCCAACAATCCTACAGTTTCAATACCCATCCCCTTTGCTATTCTAAGGGCCTTAAACACGTTCTCAGAATTTCCGGATGTACTTATGCCAATTAAGACATCGCCCTTTTTCCCTATGGCTTCAACCTGCTTTGAGAACACATCGTCAAACGAATAGTCGTTTGCTATGCTTGTTAAATTGGATGTGTCTGTGGTCAAAGCTATTGCAGGCAACGGTCTCCTCTCCTTTAAAAACCTATTGACAAACTCAGCCGCCATGTGTTGGGCATCTGCTGCAGATCCGCCATTTCCACATATCAATAGCTTACCACCGTTTTTAATGGCATCTATGATCCTATGCGCAATATTTTCCATTAAGCCAAAATCCAAATTATCCAAAAGATGCTTGAGTTCGTTTATTCCTTGCAAAAAATCGCTCTTTGTCATAACATACCCTCCGTGTTCGGTAGAATATTAAACAAAAACCAAAAGTCAACAACAATATTCGAAAACGGCAACAGCACAAAACTAAATTTTAAGTCCAAGCACGACATAGGCGATATAATCAATTCAAACGATGAATTGCTATCAAAATGCACTAACCACGCTCCGCTAAAAAAATTACAAGAAACATTTGAATATTACAACAAAAAGATAGAGTTCGTAGAAAAAATAAAGGAATTTTTCAAAAAAAGAGGCTACAGAGAGGTTATCACAAAAAAATTGAAAAAAGAGATCATAAAAGAGCCGAACATTTTCTACATAAAGACACCTCACGGTTACCTTGCAAGCTCGCCAGAGATTGAGATAAAAAAGCTCCTCTGTTTGGGTTTTGATAAACTATTCGAATTATGCTATGCATACAGGGATGACTTTGAGGATAATCTGCACAAAAAAGAGTTTTTAATGCTTGAGTGGTATAGGGTTTTGGCAACACCGTACGATATAAACGAAGAGTTTGTAGAGCTTATAAAATACCTAAACGGAAAAGATACAATCCAGTACAAAGGCTATAACGTTAACCTAAATAAAATAGAATACAAAAGCTATAGGGAACTGTTTGAAACACACGCATCTTTAGATATAGAGGATTTTGACATGGAAAAGGCAAAAAACACTTACAACATAGACGGAACAAACGATAAAAACGAGATCTTGGATGCCATATTTTCTTTAAAAATCCAAAGGCACCTCGGCGTTAACCATCCAACAGTGGTTTACGACTTTCCAAAGGAAAGGGCGGCACTTTCAAAAATAGAAAACGGATACGCAAAACGATACGAACTTTACATCGCCACAATGGAGCTTTCAAACTGCTACTTGGAAGAGACAGATCCAAGAGATATAAAGAACAGATTTAAAGAGATTGACAGCGAGTTTGTAAAAGCTCTGGAATTTGGTATGCCACCGACAAGTGGTGTAGCCGTTGGCGTTGATAGGCTCTTTATGCTGTTAAACAACCTAAACTCAATAGACGAGCCAAAATGGTAAAGCTCCTTGTAAAGATAACAATAAGTGCGATACTCATAATTTTGATTTTATACAAAATTGACGTGCACAAACTCTTAAACATGATGTTGAAAATAGGCGTAGTTGAATTTTTTGGCCTTTCTGCTATCTATATTTTAGCACAATTCATAAGCAGTATCCGTTGGTCAATGGTCATATCATCGTTGGATGAGAACGTCTCGGCGATCTATCTGTTCAAGCTCTACCTAATGGGTATGTTTGCTAATTTATTCTTACCAAGCACAATCGGTGGAGACACAATTAAAGGTTACATACTCTCAAAAAGCATAGGAATAAGAAAAGCCATAAGTTCCATATTCTTGGAGCGCTATAACGGCTTATTGGTTCTCTTGTTTCTATCGCTCATTTCATCTTTGTTGTTTTTTAAGCTCTTTGGATTAAAGATTGTGGGTCTAATAGTTGTCATCAATCTACTAACCGTTATTCTTATCTATGTATTGAAGTTTATAAAACATGAAAAGGTGAGAAAATTCTATTTGGACATTGCAACGTTTCACAAAAGCAAAAATTTTTACACGGTAACGGTCTTTTCCTTTTTAGTCCAAACGATTAACATAGTCATGTATCTCTTGGTCGGTTTGAAACTCGGCTTTCACATCAGCCCCGCATTCTACTTTGCTTTTATACCGATAATCACGCTGATCGGCTTCCTTCCCATATCGTTCAATGGCATTGGAGTTAGGGAATTCTCGTTTGTATACTTCTTTAAAATCGCAGGTCTCAACTCAACGCAAGCGGTGAGTTTAAGTATTGCTGTTTTCTTTGTAGTTGTTTTTACAAGCCTTTTGGGAGGTGTATTTTATATAAACAATGAAAGGGTTATTGAAGAGGCTAAAGGATTTCGCAAAAGAGTATAATCTACTGCCCAAAAACTCAAGAATAGGCGTTGCCGTATCTGGCGGCCCAGACTCGGTTTTCTTACTTACACTGTTGAATGCCTTAAAAAATGAGTTTAATTTAGATCTAACGGTCATGCACTTCAATCATAAGATTAGAAAGGAAGCAGATGAA
>JALUBE010000115.1 GCA_027045065.1 Desulfurellales bacterium
ACGAGACAATCAGGGAAATTATCAATGTTGAGATAAGTGGCTGAAAGATCCTCTGGGGATAGTCACCAACAAACATCAAGGGAAACAGGATAACGATCGTTGACAGTGTGCCTGCAAATACAGGTCCCAAAACCTCCTTTGTTCCGTTGTATATCGCCGTGTGCAGGTCTTCCTTTAGCTCACTCAAGTGTCGCTCGATGTTCTCTAAAACCACAACAGCATCGTCTGTGAGCATACCCAAAGAGAGAATTATTGCCGTATATACAACAATATTGAGTTCTCCTCCCGTTAGCCAAATGATGGCTATTGTTGTAAAGAAAACCATAGGTATAGAAAGACCGGCGGCAATGATTGCTTTGAAGTTTCCCAAAAACAGAAGCAAAACAAGCAAAGTGTAGATAATAGCATCGCGCAAAGCCTCGAGCATGTTTGTGTTGGATGTAAGAATAAGGTTTCTCTGTGTGTCTGAAATCTCGAATTTTATATTCGGATATTCCTTTTCAAGGTACTTAATTGCCTTCCTCGCAGCATTTGAAACAGCCAACACATTGCCACCTGGTGCTCTCTGTATGGACAAAGCAATTGCAGGATGTCCATTTCCCATATAGCCACTAAAACGCTTCTCATAACTCCACTTAACATCTGCAACACTCATTAATGGTACATTGGGAGCCACTTGCAACTGTTTTAGCTTTTCAATCTCATCCTTCTCACCGTAGTAAGTTAAGGTTACAAAATTATTTTTGCCTTTCATGAAACCTATGGGCATATCCCTGTCAAGGGAAAACAGTGCTTTTATAACACGATCTGCAGATATGTTGTACTTTGCAAGCTTGTATGGATCAATGTTTATTGTGATGGCGCTTCTGTAGCCACCAAAAACCTCAACATTGCCAATCTCCTTAATACTTAAAAGATACGGCTTTATAAAGCTGTCTGCTATCTTTCTTATATCGCCCAAAGTTATAGATTTGTTTTTAGGGCTTAACGAAACAACATCGACAGGCAGAGTAAAACTGCCAACGGTATAAATGGATGGATTAGCCCCCGGCGGAAGCTTGGATTTAACTATAGATAAAGCATTTGCCACATCAACGGCTGCATTTTCAAGCCCCTTCTTATACTCAAATACCACCTTAACAATGGAAAAATTGGCCACATTGACAGAGCTTATATCACGCACATAGCTCAATCTGGCAACCTCTTCCTCAATGGGCTTAGACACACTGCTCGCGGCAACTTGAGCCGTAGCACCGGGTATTTTGGTGACAATTACAACTTGAGGTCTTTCTGCATCAGGAAACAAATTTTTGGGTAATTCATTCAAACCTATAACGCCCATTATGAAAAACAAAGCTATTATACTAAACAGTGTGTAAGGTCTTTTGTAAAAGTAATCAAACATACCCTACTCCTTCACTATCTGCACGCCGCCACGCAGTTTTATAAAGATATCAGGCTTTGCAAGGACAAGCTCCTTGCCCAAAAGGCTTTTATCCAAAACCGCTAAACCTTCCTCTCCAGAGGCTAAGACCTTTATCTGTTTTGGAATTGCCTTGTTACCGTTTACAACAAAAACATAATCTTTTCCATCATCAGACAAAACAGCATCAAACGGCAGTTTTATCGCCTGGCCTTTGAATATGACGATACCCACTTCAACACGCGTATTAGTGTTCAGGTTTGTCTTTACATCGGCTTTATATTCATTTAAACCGTTGAACGTGCTGTTTAAAGATACAACCTTATGGAATTTACCCTCGAAAATTACACCCTTTGGCTTAATGTCATCGGGCAGCCTCAAAAGGAGGTACTTTCCGCCTTTGGCACTGATTGAACAGAGTGGCTTTCCAGGCATAGCCACATCACCAACATTCGCAAGTTTTTTACTAATTACGCCGTTTATGGGTGATCTAATGATGGAGTAGGTAAGAAGAGTTTCTAAATGGTTAATATTGCTCTTTGTAGCTATAATTTGAGACTTTGTGGACCTAATCTGGGATTTTAATGATGCTATCTCGTCTTGCTCCTTTTGATACTGCTCTATGGAAGCACCTTTAACATTCAATAGCTCTTTTGTCCTTTTATGAGTTAGCAGCATATTTTTCAATGTAAGCTCCAAAGATGATAATTTAGATATAAGCGATTTCAATTCAGATTTTGCCCTATCCAACAAAGCCCTTGTTTGTGAGTCATCTATTCGAACTACCACTTCGCCTTTTTTAACCCTGTCTCCGATGTTTTTTATGTAAAGGATTCTACCTGACAATTTGGTTGTAACATTGAAATCCACTGAACTCTTTATCAAACCGAGCCCAGTTAATGTCAGGTAGAACTTACTCAGTTTAGGCTTCATTGTTCTAACGACCACCGGATAAATTTTTGGAGTATGAAGACGTGCAAGTTCCTCTTTTCTTTTCTTTACCAACACAATAAGGCCTATTGCAATAACAATCACCAAAACCAAACCCACAATCTTTTTCATCATTTCACCAACTCCTCCAAATCATTTCCATAGATTACGGCAAGCTTTGATATAATCTCCCATCTCTTTGCCTCAAGTCCATACAGATCAGCCTCCGCTTTGACCAAAGCATCCACATATCTCAAGTACTCCTCTTCTGTCATCCTTTGAACCTCAAATGCCTTCTTTGCATAAACAAGCAGCTCTTTTTGATATTGAACTGTTTTTTTTGCAAGTTTAATCGACCTTTTAACAATTTTCAGTGAGGCATTCAAACTGTCGGATTCAGACCTCAACTGCTGCTTTAGATTTTCAAGCTCAAAGCGGGTCTTCAAATAATCAGATTTTGCCTTTTCAATGTCGGAATAAATAACCTTATCAAATATGGGAATACTCAAGTTGAGGCCAATCCAGCCGTAATTTCTTATGACTCTATCGTCTGTGTTATAACTATCTCCAAACTTTCTAAATATTGTTCCGCTCAAATAAACGGATGGATATAGCTTTCCAATTTTCGCTTTAACATTGTACTTTTGTGCCTCAACCTGATATTCAAGAGGTTTTGTGGCAAAAAGCTCATCTTCGTTCAATCCCTTTATCTGCTCCATGTTCAATGCAGAGCTCAATTTTATACCTGTTAGTGCAAGGATTGTTGCGATAACATTATCTCTGTTGGTTTTTAGGTCGTTAATCTCAACATCAATCTGATTGAGCATGTTTTCAATCTTCACACTCGCAATGGGTGGAAATCTTCCATTTTTCACCCCTACATTCACAGTGGATAGTTCAGCTTCAAGCATTTTTTTTGTGCTCTCAAGGGCTTGCATCAGCTTTTCAATATAGCTCAGCTTGGCATTGAGTATAACTATAGCCCCTTCGTTTTTTATAAAATCCAGTTTAGCCTTTTCTTTGGCGCTTTCTTTAAGCCTTTCCATCATTGAAGTTAGACTGAAAAGGGGATAAACAAAAATGGGCATGGATACATTTAGACCTATCTGTTCAATATCTTTACTGAACGGTAAACTCCCTTCTTGCCTTATGATTTCGTTTGACTCAGTCGGCGTTGTGGGTCTCAAGCTTGTGGGTGAGTTATAGTGTTCGTAGGACGCAAGACCGTAAAGCTTGGGATAAAACATAGCTTTGGATTTGGAATATGAGGCTTCGGCAGATTTTTTTAGCATTACATCAATTTTTGTTATGGGCTGACTCTTTAAAGCCTCAAAGAGGTCATGGATACTTAAGCCAAAGCTTGCATTAACAAAAACAAACAGAAAGATTAAAACAAACATCTCTCTAAACATCGCTCTTTAAACCCCTCACAATTATTTCATAAAGCTGCTCCGAAACATTCCCCATATCTTTTAAAAGCGTCTCTTTATTTTGAAAGTCATCAACCAACTTTTTTCTTAACGCTTTACTGCACTGATAAAAGCTAATGGTTCCGACTATGAGAAAATGTACAATTTTGGCATCCTTTTCACAGAAAATACCCCTATCCACACCCTTCTTTATGATACCTTCAAGCATTCCCAACACCTTAAGAAAAACACCCAAAACCTCACCCGTAAGATGGCTACCGTCAGATGCTATTTCCCTCATCAGAATCCTAAAAAATGTTTCGTCCTTTACAGCTTGCGCATAAAAGGCGTCTATGTAAATCTTTAAGCCATTTTCAGGGTCATCTATCTCATCTATTTGACTCCTTATACTGTCATGGATGGAGCAAATAGAATCTAACAGTATTTTAGAATACAAATTTTCCTTGTTTTTGAAATGATAGTAGATAAGAGCCTTATTTGCATCTGCACACTTGGATATCTCGTCCATACTCGTTGCATCGTAACCCTTTTTGGCAAACAGCCTTTTGGCGCACCTAAGAATAGCTACACGCTTCTCCATAACCCACCTAACTAACTGGTTAGTATAATAAAAAATTTCAAGTAGTCAAATTTTTACAAACTTGACTAATAAGCTTTTTTGAGCAAATAATTAAAGGAAGAAAATGGG
>JALUBE010000116.1 GCA_027045065.1 Desulfurellales bacterium
CCATATAAGCGGGCCAGGCGCCCGCCTTTAATTTGTTGAAGTTTAATTGTGTTTAAATTATAATAATTACATTAACGAAAACGTAAGGAGGTAGGGATGTTTGAGACGAGATTTACTAAGGACTTTGGTGTAAAGTATCCAATTGTGCAGGGCGGTATGATGTGGGTATCAAAAAAGGAGCTTGTGGCCGCTGTATCAAATGCCGGGGCATTGGGTATTCTGTCGGCCCTTACGTTTCCAACGCCTGAAGAATTGGCAAAAGAAATAGAGGATACCAAGGAACTTACCAATAAACCGTTTGGTGTTAATCTTACGTTTTTGCCAACGTTAAAGCCTGTTGATTATGATGCTTATGTGGATGTGATTATTCAAACAGGTGTTAAAATTGTTGAGACTGCGGGAAGAAATCCAGAGAAATACATGGATAAGCTAAAAGGTGCAGGCATTAAGGTTATTCACAAATGTACTTCGATAAGGCATGCAAAGAAAGCTCAGGAAGTTGGATGTGATTATGTGAGTATAGATGGTTTTGAGTGTGCAGGTCACCCAGGAGAGGATGATGTAACCTCTTTGATCTTGGTGCCGAGGGCAGCTGACGAACTGGATATACCTGTTATTGCATCTGGTGGTTTTGGAGACGGAAGGGGTCTTGTTGCTGCTTTATCTTTAGGCGCTGTTGCAGTAAACATGGGAACACGCTTCATGATGACGAAAGAGGCACCCATTCACGACAAGGTTAAGGAAGTGTTGCTTAAGGCAAAGGAAACAGACACCATATTGATCGAAAGAAGTTTGAGAAATACCATGAGAGCATGGAGAAATGAGCTTACTGAGAAAATTGAAGATATGGAGAAAAAAGGAGCTACATTGGAAGAGCTTGCACCCCTGTTGAGTGGAAGAAGGAGCTTTGAATATATAATGAAAGGTGAACCTGAACAAGCTTTGATTGCCTGTGGCGAGGTTATTGGACTGATAAACGATATACCTAAAGTTGAAGAGGTTGTTCAAAGAATTATAAATGAAGCTAAAAGCGTTGTTGAGAAGGATTGTGCTTTGATTGGTAAATAAATGAAAAAAGGGGCTTAGCGCCCCTTAACTTTTAGGAGGAAGGGATAGCTTATCCAAGAGCCTTCTCTACCAATTGCACGATATCGATAACCTCGTTTTTATCCTCAAGTGATAAATCTTTTACGCCGTCATCAAGCATTATCATGCAGAACGGACAAGCCGTGACAATATCCTTTGCCCGTGTCCCTGCGGCCTGTTGTGTTCTAACTCTGTTCATCCTTTCTCCTTCTTCTTCCATCCACATCATTCCGCCACCAGCGCCGCAGCAAAAGCTGTAGTTTCTGTTGCGTTTCATCTCTTTAAGTTCCATACCCAGGGCTTTGAGGATTTCCCTTGGCTGTTCGTAAATACCCGAGTGCCTGCCCAGATAACAGGAATCATGGAACGTCGCCGTTTCGTGAATCTTATGCTGAATTTTCAACCTACCTTCATCGATCAACTGTTTTATAAATTCTGTGTGATGCACAACCTCAAAGAAATCTCCACCCAATTTTGGATATTCGTTTTTAAGTGTGTAATAACCGTGTGGGCATGTTGTTACGATCTTTTTTATGTTGTATTGCTTAAACAGTTCGATATTTTCCATGGCGAGGTTGTAGAATAGATACTCGTTTCCAAGTCTCCTTGCATTATCACCGCAGCATTTCTCCTTTTTGCCCAGGACAGCAAACTTTACACCCGCCTTTTGCAAAACTTTTACGAAGCTTTGGGAGATTTTCTTGCCTCTGTCGTCAAAAGCGCCAGCACATCCAACAAAATAAAGAACTTCTATATCTTTTTCTTCGTCCACGGTTTTAACATCCAAACCCTTGGCCCAATCCATTCTGTAGCTTGGGCTCATGCCCCATGGGTTACCGTTAACCTCCATATTGTTGAATGCTTCCATGAGTTTTTCTGGGAATTTAGCCTCTGTTAAAACGAGGTATCTCTTTAGGTCAACCATTGATCTGATATGCTCGTTGCTTACAGGACAAACGGCTTGGCAAGCTCCACATGTTGTACACTGCCACAATGCCTTCTCTGGTATTTGAATGCCATATTCAAGATATGTGTTCATAGGTGGTTCTTTGTCGAACTCGTCTGTGGTTAGCGGTATTAGTTCTTTATTTTCCTTTAGATTTTCAACGTTTTCGAACAGATTTTCTTTTACAGTAAGGACAATTTCTCTTGGAACAAGAATTTTGCCTGTGTTTGCCGCAGGACATACGTGGGCACATCTTCCGCACTCTGTACAAGCATAACCGTCGTGGATTTCCTTCCACGTGAGTTCGTTAACGTTCTTTACACCAAAACTTTCTGCTTCTTCGTCTTCAAAGTCAAGTTCTCTTAAGTCCATAGACGGGCCGAGGTTTGCGAAGTAGTTGTTTGGAATTCCCGCTATAAGATGCAGATGCTTTGAATTTGGTATGAAGTCCAAGAAGGTCAATAGTACGATTACATGAATCCAGTAGGCTATTTGATAACCAACAGGTGAGTATTTTATGTGGAGCGCCTTGTAAACAAAACCTGAAAAAGGCTGATAAGGATTATAGACACCAACCCTTGCCATATCAGAAGCAGATAAATATAAAAGTGTGAGCATTAGTGTTGTAATGAATAGCAGTATCAAGTAGGCACTAAAGTGGTATGTCAATTTCTTTGGTCTCCAGATAAGCCTTCTTGCAAAGGCCATAACCATAGCTATTAGCACTACCAATACAAAGAAGTCTTGTGAAAATAGGTAAATGTTGTATATGGTTTTGCCTAAAAATTCGTAACTGAAGCCAGGAAATAGACCCTTTAATAACAGTTCTATTTCACCAAGTAGCAAGACAACAAAACCAAAGAAGAGCATAGCGTGCATAATGCCTGCGTAATTTATATCTACGTCGTTTACCTTAAAATGACAAAGCTGAAGCAATCCATACTTAATTGCATTTGCGATCCTTTTACCAGGGTTGTCAAATCTATTCTCCGGCTGGGCAAATTTGAGTAAATTGTATAGGTAGTACACACGCCAGAAGAAGTAGCCAAAGCTTGCGATTATAAGTATTGCAAGAACAACCCTCTCAATTACATCCATCTTCCATCACCTCTTTTTGTTGGATTGAAAAAGTTCAGAAGGGGCAAAAGCCCCTTTTTGCAAGGCTATTTTAGTAGGTTCTTTGATATTACTATCCTTTGAACCTCGTTGGTACCTTCATAAATTTCCGTGATCTTTGCGTCCCTATAGTACCTTTCCATTTCGTATTCTGTAATATATCCGTAACCACCAAATATCTGCAGGGCCTCTTTTGTCACATAGGTAGCAGTTTCAGAGGCATAAGCCTTAGCCATGGACGATTTGATAATTAGGTCTGTGTAGCTTGCAAGTCCCTTCTTTAGGTTATCCTTTATCCACGCTGATTCGTAAACCAAAAGTTTGGCTGCCTCTATTCTCATGGCCATGTCTGCAAGCTTGAATTGTATAGCCTGGAAAGCACTAATCGGTTTACCGAACTGTTTCCTTTCCTTTGAATACTCCAAAGCCCTTTCAAACGCACCTTCGGCTATACCCAAAGCCTGGGCTGCAATGCCTATCCTACCGCCGTCAAGCAAGTCCATAGCAATCTTGAAACCTTCACCTTCTTTACCTAACAGGTTTTCTTTTGGTATTTTTACGTTATCTAAAGCAAATGCCGTTGTATACGTTCCTCTGATGCCCATCTTTTCTTCGTGCCTAAGCACCTCTATTCCTTCCGATTTAAGGTCGAGGATAAATGCGTTTATGCCTTTGTGCCTTAAAGATTTGTTGTGTGTTGCAATCAAAATTCCTATATCCCTGTATCCACCGTTGGTAACAAATATCTTGTTTCCATTTGCAATGTAATAATCGCCTTCTTTCTTAACAGTAGTTGACACGTTGGCTGCGTCACTTCCTGCTTCTGGCTCGGTTAAGAGAATACAACCTACTTTCTCACCTTTTGCAAGAGGTGTTAGGTACTTTTGCTTTTGTTCCTCTGTTCCAAACTCCAAAATTGGGTTGCAAGCCAAAGATGTGTGAGCCGAAATCAGAACACCCGTTGATGCACATACCTTGGATATCTCTTCAACGACTATGATGTAAGATAGAAAACTCAGACCCGCACCACCGTATTCTTCAGGAATGTACGTTCCGAAAAACCCCAACTCCCCCAATTTCTTTATGATTTCGTCCGGAATTTTGTGATTTTTGTCTATTTCTGCTGCAATGGGCTTTAACTCGTTTTGGGCAAAGCTCCTTGCCGTATCCTGCACCATTTTTTCTTCTTCTGTTAACCTAAAATCCATAAGCTACTCCTTTTAGCTATTTTTATACTCTGGTTTTCTCTTTTCCAAGAAAGCCGTAAGCCCTTCCTTTGCGTCATTTGTAG
>JALUBE010000117.1 GCA_027045065.1 Desulfurellales bacterium
CCCTTTCGGCTATCTCTGTGTGCTTAAGTGTTCTATAGCATGCAAAGTTGTAAGGACATTTCTCCGGTTTGTTACACGGCTGGCAACTTAAACCCTTGTAAATTAGGAGAGTGCTTCCGTTTTCCAGAAACCATCCACTTGTTGGTCCGCAGATGACGATTGTTTTTGTGTTTTGGCTTACCGCGACGTGTGAAGCAAATGAGTCGTTTCCTAAACTGAATTCAGCATTTTTTACCAAAGCGGCAAATTCTTTGATAGGTAGAGGCTTTTCAATAACAAATGGGTCTTCTATGAAGCTCGCACATTTCTCAGCAACCGCTCTTTCTCTTTCCGTTCCGTAAACAACAACCGCCTTTAGTCTGAAGTTTCTTGATAATATGTTTGCCAGTTTGCCGAACTCTTCCGCATCCCACATCTTTGTTGGCTTCCTTGCTGTTGGCGAGACAACGAAGTAGTTACCGATGTTTCTTGCCTTTAGGTAGTTTAAAACCCTATCTTCTGTCTCTTTTGAAAAAAACAATTTTGGCATGACCCTTTTGGGTTTGTTTATTCCTATTGCTTTCAAAATGTCGAGTCTTTCAAAGGCTGTGTATCCATGTGTGGTTTTTGTGATTTCGACGTTGTAGAAGAATAGGTTATTTTTCTCTTTGAAAGCTGCCCTGATTTTTGCATTTGATAGGAGTGTTATCCTCTTTGAGCGCCCTGTTCTTTGTATATCCAAAACGACGTCGTATTTTTCCTTTCTTATCTCTTTTATGGTTTTGATTTCGTTTGCAATACCGTCTTTGAGTATAATTACCTTGTCAATGAATGGATTGCCTTTTGCTATCTCTTCTGCCTTTAGGGATGTTAAGAAGTGTAGCGTTGCTTTTGGGTAAAAATATTTTATGTTTTCAGCTACTGGTGTTGAAAGCAAAACATCTCCCAACTGCTTAAGTTGAATAATTAAGATCTTCATGTTTGAGGATTATAGGTATAAAACTTGAATTGTAAAGTTTATAATTGTATAAATAATACGTGGAAGTTAAATTAGAGATAATTTCAAAGAGTGAAAAGGATACAAAAAAGATAGCAGGGGATATAATTGAGCGTTTTATTAAAGGCAAGAGAAGGTGCATTGTCTTTTTAGAAGGAGAGTTGGGAAGTGGAAAGACCACTTTTGTGCGTTTTGCTTTGGAAGAAATGGGAATAGATGAAAAAGACTTTCAGGGTAGTCCTACGTTTACGATTGTTAATGAATATGGTAAAATTTACCATATAGATCTTTACAGAATGAAAAGTGTCGAAGATGTTTATGAGAGTGGAGTTTATGATTATTTTAATCGTGAAGGGGTTTTCTTTATCGAGTGGCCTGAAGTCCTTGACATTGAGCCAGATATTACCATTGAATTTATACCTTTGAATGAAAAGGAGAGACAGATAGATGTATATATCGGCTGAAACACAGACGTATTGTGTTTTAGGTAACCCCATAAAGCACAGTCTATCCCCACCTTTGCACACATTTATGTTTGAGTACTACGGCATAAATGCCATCTATGTAGCTTTCGAGGTTGAGGACATCGTAAGTGCCATTTCGGGTATTAGGGGTTTGAATATAAGGGGTGCAAATATCACTTTGCCTTTTAAGGAAAAAGCGGCAGAGCTTGTTGATGAGCTGGATAGCGACGCTGCGTTTCTAAAATCCGTTAATACCATAAAGAATGAGAATGGTAAATTGATTGGCTATAACACGGATTTCTTGGGCTTTATGGACGTGTTTGACGAATACGCCAAGTTTTGCTCCAAAGATGACAAAATAGTGATCTTAGGTGCTGGTGGTGTCTCAATTAGTGTTGTTTATGCGTTGTATAAATTGGGTGTTGATAGGGTCTTTGTGTTAAATAGAAACCCTCTGAGGGCTGAAAGGCTTGCTGAAAGGTTTAAAGGAAAGATTGACGTGGTTACGGGTAGTTTGGATGATAAGGACATTATATCCGAGGCCAATGTGATAGTAAACTGCACACCGGTTGGACTTCATGGTGAGGATATGCCCATTGATATATCTTGGGTAAATGAGCCTATAGTTATGGATGTTATCTATTTTGATACTCCTTTAATAAAAGCTGCAGGGGATATTGGCTTAACTTGTGTTAATGGCTTGGATATGTTCATAAACCAAGCATTCTATGCGTTTAAAATATGGACGGGTATAGAATTTGATAGAGAAACAGGAAAAAAACTCGTAGAGGATCTTTTAGAATGACAACGCTATTGGGTCAGTTGTTGCTTTGGAACAAGATCATAACGCAAGAGCAGTTGGATGAGGCTTTAGAAGAGCAAAAGAGAACAAAAAAGAAATTGGGGACTATTCTAATTGAAAAGGGCTATGTTGATGAGAAGACCCTGAATGAATTTTTAAGTAAACAGTACGGTGTTGAGAGTATAGATCTAAATTCCATTGAGATACCAAGGGAAGTGATAAAGAAGGTTCCAGCCCAGATTGCCAAAAAGTATGTCTTGATACCTGTAGCTATAGAAAATGGAAGGCTTAAAATTGCAATATCCGATCCGACAAACATCTTTGCCATAGACGAGGTGCGTTTCATAACTGGTATGAACGTTGTTCCGTTGTTTTCAAACGAGCGTGCCATTATGAGGGCGATTGATAAGTACTACGGAACTTCAACGGAGCTTGAAGAGATAGCAGAGAGTCTGGATGAATATTCAAAGGATGTTGATGTTTTAAAGGAAGATGAAGGTGAGATAGATGTAGATCAGCTTGAAAAGTCAGCGGAAGAAGAGCCGATTGTTAAGCTTGCAAACACCATACTGTCCCGCGCCGTGCAAGAGGGGGTTAGTGATGTTCATATCGAAACGTATGAAAACGATTTGAGGATTAGATACAGGATTGATGGAAAACTGAAGACGGTGATGACTTTTGCAAAATCTATGGCACCAAAAATAGTATCACGTTTTAAGATCATGGCTAAGTTGAATATAGCTGAAAAGAGGCTTCCTCAGGATGGTAGAATAAGGATTAGAAGTGGTGGTAGGGACATAGATTTGCGCGTATCTACGCTGCCCACCATATATGGAGAGAAGGTTGTTATGAGAATTTTGGATAGGAGTAATATTAGAGTCGAGCTCGAAAGCCTGGGTTTTGAAGCTAACGACTTAAAGCGTTACCTTGAGGCCATACGAAAGCCCTATGGTATGATACTTGTTACAGGTCCGACGGGCAGCGGCAAGACAACGACCCTTTATGCATCACTAAATAAACTAAACAGGGAAGATGTCAATATAATGACGGTTGAAGACCCTGTTGAGTACAACATTGATGGTATAAATCAGGTACACGTCAAGGAAGATATAGGCTTAACATTTGCCAACGCCTTGAGAAGCTTTTTAAGACAGGATCCTGATATTATTATGGTTGGTGAGATCAGAGATACAGAGACCGCTGAAATTGCAATAAGGGCAGCTTTGACGGGTCATTTGGTTTTCTCTACCATTCACACGAATGATGCCCCTTCTACGGTCATGAGGCTTGTGGATATGGGCATAGAGAGGTATTTAATCGCCTCGTCTTTAATTTTGGTTCTTGCTCAAAGGTTGGTGAGAAAAATATGCCCGTACTGTAAAAAAGAAGTTTACGTTCCGCCTGCAGCTTTGGAGGAAATCGGTTTTTCTAAAGAGGAAGCAAAGACGGTTAAGGTGTACAAGGGTGAAGGCTGCGACTATTGTAACGATACGGGGTACAAGGGAAGAATAGCACTTTATGAGGTTATGCCTATATCTGAAAATTTGAGAAGGATGATTTTAGAGGACGCGTCTACAGATGAGCTTAGGGCAGAGGCCATTAAAGAAGGTATGTCAACACTGAGGATGAGCGGTTTAAAAAAGATTAAAGAGGGGATAACGACCATTGAAGAGGTTATGAACGTCACGTTCTATTAAGGAGGTTTCAAGTGGCGAAGAAAGCTGAGGATCTGGTTGAACTTTTAGAAGTTTTGCTTGAAAGGGAAGGTTCAGACTTACATATAACAGCTGGCGCAAAGCCAAAGATTAGGGTTCACGGTGAGCTTTTGGATATAGATGAATACGATTTTCTAACGCCATCGGATGCTCAGAATTTGTGCTATAGTGTTATGACGGAACTGCAGAGGAAGACGTTGGAAGAGAACTTCGATGTTGATTTTTCTTTCGGTATTCAAAAACTTTCGAGATTTAGGGCAAATGTCTATATACAAAGGGGAACTGTTGCTGGAGCGTTTAGGGTTATACCATTTGAGATACCGCCGTTCGAGAAATTGGGCATTCCACCTGTGGTTCAACAATTTGCCAATCTTGTAAAGGGATTGGTGCTTGTTACAGGTCCAACGGGTAGTGGTAAGTCAACAACGCTTGCCGCTCTGATTGATAAGATAAATAAGGAAAGGAAGGTTCATATAATAACCATTGAAGATCCTATAGAGTTTACGTACAAACATAGGTTGGCTTTAATAGATCAGAGAGAGGTTGGTAGCGATGTTAAGAGTTTTGCCAGTGCTTTAAAACATATAATGAGACAGGATCCTGATGTTATATTGATTGGTGAGATGAGGGATTTGGAAACAATTCAGGCGGCTCTGACGGTTGCTGAGACGGGTCATTTGGTTTTTGCAACCTTGCATACCAATTCCGCACCTGAGACGATAAATAGGATTATTGACGTATTTCCACCAAACCAGCAAGAGCAGGTAAGAACCCAGCTTTCTGTAGCACTACAGGGTGTTGTTACACAGACGTTGATAAGAAGAAAGGACGGAAAGGGAAGGGTTCTTGCTATGGAGATAATGATACCCAATGCGGCCATTAGGAATTTGATCAGGGAAAACAAAATCCCTCAGATCTATTCAACTATGCAGATGGGTCAGGCAGAAACGGGTATGATGACAATGAACCAATCCATTGTTAATCTTTACAAGAAAGGGCTTATATCCTATGAAGCTGCCTTGGATGCATCCAACGATAAAAAGTCCCTGCAAAGGGAGTTGGATAAGATAAAATATACCAGTAGATAACAAAGAGGTTTAAGTATGCCGTATTTTAAATGGAAGGGAAAAAATCCGAGAGGCAAGATTGTAAAGGGTGAGATCATAGCGGCAAATAAGAACGAAGCTTTGGCAAAACTAAAATCAAAAAGGGTTTCTGTAATAGCCATAAAACCAGCACCGAAGGATATAGAGCTTCCGTTTCTAAGGCACAAGATCAAAGATAAGGAACTAATGGTTGTTACAAAACAACTTGCAAGTATGCTGGCAAGTGGTTTACCTTTAGATGAAGCTTTGAACATCATTGCCGAGCAAGCTGAATCAAAGCGAATGGGTGAGATATTGTACGATATAAAAATCAGTGTTGAAAGCGGATCAAGCCTATCGCAGGCTTTAAGGAAGTACAAGGATATTTTCCCTCCCATGTATGTGAACATGGTTCATGCTGGTGAGCAAACGGGTAACTTGGATGGCGTTTTGAAAAGGCTCTCTGAAATGATGGAAAAACACCTTGCTTTAAGGCGTAAAATTCGAGGGGCACTGATATATCCAACTATCGTAACTATTGTAGCCGTTGGTGTTATAGCGCTTATTTTGACATTTGTTATACCTACATTTGCAACAATGTATAAAAGCAGTGGCATGAGTTTGCCTTTACCCACGCAAATAGTAATCAACGTTAGTATGTTTATGAAGCATTACTTTATGTACATGCTTGTTGGTTTGATAGTTTTGATTGTTGTTTTGAGGATTTCCTACAAAAGGGTTTATAGTGTTAAAAAGGCCGTAGATAAAATTCTTTTGGGTTTACCTATATTTGGCGTACTTGCAAGAAAAGGCTCCATAGCCAACTTTTCCACTATTCTTGCCTCTTTGAGTGCAAGTGGTATTGACATATTGGATGCGCTTGAGATCTCTGCAAAGACAGCAGGTAACACGATTATTGAAGAAACACTAATGGAAGTTAAGGAAATGGTGAGAAAGGGTGATAATCTGTCATTTGCTATGGCAACAGTGAGCGAGTTCCCAGATATGGTTATTCAGATGGTATCTGTTGGTGAAGAAACAGGAACATTGGATGATATGATGCAGAAGATCTCCAAATACTACGAGGATGAGGTTGATGATGCCGTTAAGAACCTAACGAGTATGATAGAGCCTTTTATAATCATTGTTTTAGGTGGCATTATTGGATTTTTGGTTGTTTCCATGTATCTGCCGATCTTCAAGATCGGAGAAACCATTAAGTAGATTTAGCTTAAGTAGTTCTTCGTAGATTAATTTTGCAAAGGCTGCGGCTTTGGAGCTGTGTTCTCCGTGAAATAAAAACACAACCACGATGACTTGTGGTTTTTTCATAGGGGCAAAAGAGGCAAACCATGCATGAGGGAAAAACTTGATAGCCTTTTGCAAGGTAACTTTGTTTTCTTTTAAAAGTTTTTTCACTTTTTTGTATAGTTTGCTCTTAACGACCTGACTTGTGCCTGTTTTACCGCAAATGTCCAGCCCTTTTATTTGTGCATTGTAACCAGTGCCGAATGGTCCGTTTACGGCAAGCCATAGAGCTTTCTTTATTTCTCTGTAGTATTTGCTTTTAAAAATGTACAAAGCCCTCTTTTTTGTTCCTTTTAAAAGGTATGGCTCGTAGCCTATGCCGTTGTTTGCAATTACACTGAAGGCTAAGGCAAGCTGCAATGTGCTTGTTAAGAAGAAACCCTGTCCTATGGATGTTGATATTGTATCGCCAATGTACCATCCCTGATGAAATTTTCTATACTTCCACGCTTTGGATGGTAGATTGCCTTTGGTGCAATAGGTGAATAGTCGAGGCGATTGACCAAAGCCGAATTTAGAAAGGTAGTAATCTATTTTATCTATACCCAACTTCATGCCAACCTGATAGAAAAAAACGTCTGAGGAACTCTCTATTGCCCTGTACAGATTGATTTTTCCAAACCCCCCCACTTTCCAATCTCTGTATGTGTACTTTCCTATCTTTATTGCGTATGGGCAGAAGAGCTCTGTATTCGGTGTTAGGATGCCTGCTTTCAAAGCTGCAAGGGCCATAAAGGGCTTGATTGTTGAGCCGGGTGGATAAGCTCCTTGGGTTGCTATATCGAACAGGTTTAAGAGGTGCTTTTTCTTTAATTTTTCCCACTCTTCTTTTGAGAGGTTATTAACAAAGTAGTTTGGGTCGAAGGTATCGCTATCAACCATTGCCAATATTGCCCCGTCTGGTCTCATAACCACTGCTGAGCCTTTTAGATTTTCTTTTTTGAATAGATTGTAAATGTAGCGTTGCAATTTTGAGTTTATTGTTAGTGTTAAGTTTCGTCCCTTTTTTGGTGGTGTTTCTGATAGTGTTTTAACAACTCTTCCCGTTGATGATACTTCTACCTCTTTAAAGCCCCTTTTTCCCCTCAAAATATCGTCGTATTTCTTCTCAACCCCTTTTCTTCCTATAAAGTCTCCAATGTTTAGGTTTGGATTCTTTTTTAGGTCCTCTATTGACACCTCACTAATGTAGCCTACAATGTTTGCATAAGATCGGGCATCGTTAGGATATAGGCGTTTTGGTGTTACATCGATATTGATAAAGTTTCCCGTTTTCTCATCGAATAGGAGTCTAAAAACCTCTCTCCTGCTTATGTTTCTTTTGATTAAAACGGATGAGTAAAATGGCGATGCTCTTAGTTTATTTTTTATGCTTGTTTCATCCAAATTTAAAATGTTCGCTATTCTTTTTATGACCCCTTTATTTTTCTTCAACTCGGGTGAATTGTACAGGTATACAGAAAACGAGGGTACGTTCTTTGCAAGGTATGAGCCGTCAGAGGCAACTATATCGCCTCTTGGCGGTATAATGGGTATGAGCCTAATAATATTTTTTTCAGAAAGCATTGAGAAGTATTTGTTTTTTGCAATTTGTAAGTAAGCAAGCCTCAATACTAAAACCGTAAATGACACCACTATGACGGCAACGATGTATTTTAGGTTTTTCTTTATGCTGTCTATTTTAAGAATGTACTTGTCACGTCTCGCCATTCTCTTTTTCTTGCAGGATTTTAGAACATATAAAGTCAAAAATCTTCCATGCTAAAAACGTATAACCCAGAGAAATTAAACTGACCCATAAAGGGGATTGCACAAAGTATGTAAAAATTGAATATATTAAGCAAAGGGTAAAGTAAATGGGTTCTTTGGGTATCTTAAGATGTTTGAATAGATATTTTATAATGTAAGTGAGTAAGGGCATGGCAAGGCAAAGGATAAAGGTGTTTTCGAAGATAGAAATGTCACTTATTAAACCAAACATGAAAGGAACAGAGTAATTTAATCCGCTATTGTAGAGCTCTGTTTCAGATGCCGCTAAAAGCATAACGAAGGGCATAACGAAAGGTAGTATGTAGATGAAGTTTATTACCTCTGAAAGATCTATGGATAGTACAAGCAAAACAAAACCCAAGAGTATTGCCTTTATTACCTTTTTTTGCATAGCACAAGCACCTTCCAGCTGTTAAAAAAGTCCCTGCTGATATTTAAATATGCCACTTTATAGTATCCGTTTACATTTTTGATAGACCGAACCGTTCCTAAAAATAGACCCGGTGGATATACGTCAAAATCACCGCTTGTGTAGACACCATCTCCTTCACTTACGTGGACATTGGGATCCAAGAATTCTGCCTTGGGTGTGTATGGGTTGCCTATGAACAAAGCCTTATACCTTTTGTTGTTGGACAGTATGAACACGTCCGCCGTAAAGCTGGGATTAAAGACCGTTTTGGCAGAGTATATGTTTTTTCCTGTTCTCTTTGATATTATTCCCACAAGCGTGAGTTTATTTGATAGTACAAAACAGTAATTCTTGTTTAGATCAATCCTTTTGCTTATTCTTAAGTAGATGAAATCTGTTTTAAAGTTACTCTTGAAAGTAAAAGGCGCCTCAATAAGTTTGAATGTTTCCTGTTCTTTTTCACTATCGTCCAATTTCTTTTTCAATACATTTGCATACAGTTCACATTTTGCTAACTTTTCCTTTAGTTTTCTATTTTCACTTTGGGTGTTTATCAATACGACGTAATTGTTGATTAGATTTTGAGACCAACTCAAGGCCTTTGTTGTTGGGTATGATACAAATAAGATGAAATTGGTTAAACCTCGATTTACAAACTTACCTACAGGAGGAAATGCGTTAAAAATAATGTTTAAAAAAAGGGCTAAAACGACATATAGAAGGATTAATCGCATTTAACTAATCTATTGTAACTTCTCCAAGTAAATCTATGTTATCCAAAACCATTCCAACACCTTTTACGACGGCAAACAGCGCCTCATCGTACACGGTTACTGGCAGGCCTGTTTCTTTGTGAATGAGTTTGTCTAAGCCTTTGAGCAAAGCCCCTCCACCCGTTAACATAATGCCATTGTCCACGATATCACTTGCAAGTTCAGGTGGTGTTTTCTCTAAAGCGTCCTTCACGCTCGCAACGATTACGTTTACAGGGTCTTTTAAGGCTTTTCTGATTTCCTCTTTTGTTATTTCTATAGACGTAGGGACGCCTGTTATTAGGTCGATGCCCTTGACTGGTATCCTTTCGTTTTCATCCTCATTCTCTTGGGGGTATGCACTGCCGAACTGTATCTTTATAGACTCTGCTGTGCTTTCACCAATCAGTATGCTGTACTGTTTCTTTATGTAATTTACTATTGCTTGATCCATCTTATCACCACCAACCCTAACAGAAACGCTATGAACAATTCCTCCCAACGATATTACAGCAACCTCTGTTGTTCCTCCACCAATATCAACAACCATGCTGCCTATTGCGTCCTGAACGGGCAAGCCCGATCCAATGGCGGCAGCCATAGGCTCTTCAACGAGATAGACCTCCCTTGCACCGGCATCGATGGCAGATTCCTTAACTGCCTTCTTTTCCACCTGTGTTATTCCGTGAGGCACGGCTATGATGATGCGCGGCTTGAAAATGCTGCGTTTACCCTTTGATTTCTTTATGAAGTACCTCAGCATCCGTTCCGTAACCTCAAAATCTGCTATAACGCCATCTTTCAACGGTTTAATCGCCTCTATATTGCCCGGCGTCCTTCCTACCATCTCTTTGGCTTCTTTCCCAACGCTTAGTATCTTCTTCCCGCCCTTAGAATCGGTTTTTACGGCAACAACACTGGGCTCATTTAAGACTATGCCCCTTGATTTTACATAAACAAGCGTATTTGCCGTGCCCAAATCTATAGCCAGATCGTTTGAAAAATAGTTAATAATTGACTTAAACATAATCATCACCGCCTATTCTTTTTGTAGTTTTTGTAGTAGGGTTTACCCCTTTCTATCTCTAAAACTTCTTCCATTTTTTTCAAATTACCAATGAGCTTTTCAAGCTCGAACCTGGATGATACCTCGATATCTATATCAATTAGAACTTTTTCATGTGATTTGTCAAGAAATATTATTTTCAGGTTTGTTAAATTAATATTCATTTCATACAGTAGATTTGTTATATGGGCAAGTATGCCCATCGTGTTTGTTACCTTTATCTTAAGTTTAACAGGCATTGTTTGCTTGATATCCGTATCCCATTCAACCTCGATGAGCCTTTCGTTATCATAACCTAAACGGGCTATGTTTTCGCAATCTACTCTATGAATGATTATGCCTCTATTTCTTGTTACGTAACCAACTATGTCGTCTCCAACAACAGGATTGCAGCACTTTGCTAATCTCACAACTACGTCGTCTATTCCATCTACCTTTACCTTGTAGATCTCTTTCTTTTCAACTGGTTTTACCGTTTTTTTCTTCTGCGAAGGATAGATTTTATTTACAACACTTGTTGGGTGAATTTTTAGGAAACCAACTTTTTCAAACAGTTCATCGATTGTGTTGCATCCGAAGTTTGTTATAATTTCCTCTAATTTTTCCTCTTTCAAAAATGTTTGCAGGTTCTTATTTATTTTAGCAAGCTCACGAGAAAGCATGCTCTTTCCGATCTCTGCAGCCTCTTTCTTTTCCTTTTCTCTAACCTTCTGTTTTATTTTGCTTCTTGCTTTGCTTGTGACAACGAATTTTAACCAATCCTTTGATGGTGTATGGTTGGCTTGGGTAAAGATCTCTACGATGTCGCCATTGTTTAGTTTATAATCGAGTGGAACTATTCTTCCATTTACTTTAGCGCCCACACACCTGTTGCCCACTTCTGTATGTATGGCATATGCAAAATCAACAGGTGTTGAGCCACGTGGCAAGACTTTTAGGTCACCTGCAGGTGTAAATACGTAAACCTCACCCCTGAATAGGTCTATCTTTATGGTGTTTAAGAACTCTTTGGGGTTTTTAACTTCCTGTTGCCATTGTAAGAGATGTCTTAACCATAGAAACTGCTGATCGTGTTTATCTATTATGCTTATCTTCTGCTCTTTGTACTTGTAATGGGCTGCAATTCCTTCTTCTGCTATCTCGTGCATCTTCTTTGTTCTTATCTGTATCTCTACGATTGTATCGCTCGGTCCAAATACGGTTGTATGTAGCGACTGGTACATGTTTGGTTTTGGCAGGGCTATGTAGTCTTTGAATCTGCCTGGAAGGGGTTTGTAGTTCTTGTGTATGATGCCTAATGCGGCGTAGCAGTCCTTTTCCGTTTCTGTTATGATTCTAACAGCAAGCAGGTCGTGTATGCCATCGAAGTCGACCTTCTTTCTCTGCATTTTTGTGTAGATACTGTATAGGTGTTTTACCCTTCCACTCACAGTGCAGGTTATGCCCGCTTCTTCCATGTCTTGTTTAATTTTATTTTCAATAAACTTGATAATCTCTTTCTTTTTCTGAATTATTTCGTTTACTTTTTGCTCTATTCTCTCATATTCTTCAGGGTATAGGTATTTGAAGCTTAGGTCTTCCAGTTCAGATTTTAGCCAGTATATACCAAGCCTGTGGGCAATAGGTGCGTAGATATCGAGTGTTTCGCGAGCTATTCTTTTTTGTTTTTCTTCGTTTAGATAGCAGATCGTTCGCATATTGTGAAGCCTATCTGCAAGCTTAATCAGTATAACTCTAAGGTCGCTTGCCATTGCGACAATCATCTTTCTGAAGTTATCAGCTTGGTTTTCCTCTGTGGATTTGTATTTTATTTTGCTTATCTTTGTTAAGGCTTTAACAAGAAACAGTACATCCTCGCCAAACTTTTCTTTTATTTCGTCTTCTGTGGTTTGTGTGTCTTCCAAAACGTCGTGGAGTAGGGCTGCAATGAGGGAGCTTTCGTCTACGTAGAATTGATTAACGATTTTGGCTACTTCTATTGGGTGGATTATGTAATTTTCCCCGGACGCCCTCTTTTGACCTTTGTGTTTTTCGTAGGCAAATGCAAACGCTTCGTCTAATTTCTTCTCATTAAACGGTACGTTTATCTCGCTTTTGAAGCTTTCATAAAGCTGTCTAATTGGGTCATCTATTTTTTCGTCCACAATCCCTCTTTAATCTCCAAAAGACTAACTACTGTGTATTTATGCTGTTTGGCAATTCTTTCGTCAATTAGGGGTTTGTCTCCCCTTAAAAGTGAATTTGCCCTTATGGCTGCAGCTCTAACAAGCTCATATCTATTGTCGAAGTGCTTTAGTGCGCCGTTGATAACCTTAGGCATGAATAGCTTTTCCATCTTTATCCTCCAAGTACTCTTTGGTATTTTCTTTTAAATTCTTTGCTAAATTCAAAAAATAACCTTTAAAAAAACTCAATTTAAGCTTTGATGTGTCAATGATCCTTTCAATATCATTTATTGCCCGATCCAGATCGTCATTGACAATACAATAGTCGAAGTGCCCAATTTCATCCAATTCCCTTAGGGCTGTGTTTAATCTTATGTCTAAATCATCCCTGTTTTTGTCTTTTTTTAATCTATTCAACCACTCCTCAAAGGATGGTGGCAGTATAAAGATGCTAACGACTCTGTCGATCCAGTTCATTATATTTTTGGCACCTTGTACATCAATGGCAAGAACGGGGTTTTTGCCTTTTTCCAAAACATCGTTCAACGCCTTTTTGCTGGTTCCATAATAGTTGTTGTGAACCAACGCGTATTCAACGAATTCACCGTTTCTGATCATTTTCTTGAATGTCTCTGTATCGACAAAGTGGTAGTCTCTGCCGTTTTTCTCGCCTGGTCTTGGTTTTCTTGTTGTGTGTGTAATGACCCTTTCTACATCATTCCTTTTTTTCTGTATAATATCACATATTGTTGTCTTTCCCACGCCCGTGGGTGATGAAATGACGAATATTACACCCTTCATTGGTTGACCCTTTCAGCGAGCGTTTCAACGGCGATGCCAGAAAGGATTATATGACCAGAGTCCATAATAATCAACGCCCTTGTTTTTCTGCCCTGTGTGGCATCTATAACCATACCTTCTTTTTCCAATGTTTCCCTTAATCTTTTTATCGGAGACGAATTGGGGTTTACTATTGCAACAATTCTATCTTTATTTACGTAATTTCCAAAACCGATGTTTATCACCATCTCTAAACCACTGTAAAGTCTATTTCCCCTGCGAATTTGTCCACCGATATGGGCATAACCTTCACATCATCGCCCAATTTAAACACCCTTCTTTTCCTTTTACCCACCATTGCATACATGTACTCAACGTACTGGTAGTAGTCATCCTTCAATTGATGTGCAGGAACAAAACCTTCAACAAAGTGCTCTTTCAGTCTCACAAAGAACCCCGTAGGAATGATTGTGGTAATTGTACCTGTAAATTTTTCGCCTATATGGTTTTTCATGAATTGTGCAGCCTTTATGTCGTTCATGTAGAACATTGCATTCTCCGTTGTGAGTTCCCTGTTTTTTATGATTTGGACAACGTCCTTTAGATTTGAGTAGTCATTTTTGCGTTTGTTTAATGCGTCCTTGACCATCCTGTGAACCACAAGGTCGGGGTAGCGCCTGATGGGTGAGGTGAAGTGCGTGTAATTATCGAAATTTAAAGCAAAATGTCTTTTATTTTGTATGGAATATTCAGCACGTTTCAAAGATCTCAAAAGCATGTATGAAACGATCCTCTTTTGCTTTTCTTCTTTTACGGCGTTTAAGATCTTTTGCAAGTCTTTGGACGAAAACTCATCCGGCAGTTCAAACTTTATGCCCATCTTCCTCAAGAAGGTCAACAGTATCGTTAATTTAACAGGGTCTGGGTCATCGTGAACACGTCTTATGTAGTACTCGTAATGTTTCTTTAAGAAATCTGCTACGCATAGGTTTGCTGCAAGCATAAATTCCTCAATGATGCAGTGTGAAAACATGTGAGGTCTTTCTTTAATGTCTACAATTTCGTTATCTTTCATAACTACATAAGGTTCTGGTATGTCAAGATCCAAGCTTCCTTTTTTAAATCGCCTTTTTCTTAAGATTTTTGCGAGTTTCTCCATTGTCTTTAACGTTTTCTCTAAACGCTCATCTACCTTCTTTTCGCCGTCAAGTATTGCCTGGACACCTTCGTATGTCATCCTGTGCTTGTTTCTAATCACGCTCTCTTTGATTTTGTATCGCCTAATAGCCCCGTTCTTCGATATGTCCATGATGACGCTGACGGTAAGCCTGTCTTTGTCCGGGACAAGTGAACATACGTTGTTTGATAATTTAAAGGGGAGCATCGGTATTACGGCTTCGGGGAAATATACGCTGAAACCCCGCTCTAAAGCCTCTTTATCCAAAGCCGTGCCTTCTTTTACGTAGTTTGATACATCCGCTATATGAACGTAAAGTCTAAAGCCGTTTTCTGTTTCTTCTATGTCAACTGCGTCATCGAAATCACGTGCGTCTTCTCCATCTATTGTAATTGTTGGCAAGCTTCTAAAATCCGTTCTGCCCACAAAATCTCCTTCTTTTGGCTCTTCTATTGTTTCAAGTTCACTTTCTATAGCTTTGGAAAACTCATGGGGCAGGTTGAACTTGTCTATGACAACCTCTTTGTCGATTTCTATGTTAAACGGATCTCCGTATACCTTTTCTATCTTGCCATAGACTGCATTCTTTCTTTCTCCCATTGATGTAATTCTGCACAAAACGAGCCAACCCTCTTTTAACCCTTCATCCGCTTCCTTTACGTTGACAACAAACGGTATCTTTCTCTCTATTGGATCAACGATCCAGCCCTTTGGAACCTTGACCAAGTATCCTATTATGTTTTTTAACCGCCTCTTTGTTACCTTGACGATCCTTGCCGTTATGCCGATCTTTCTTCTTTCAACTTTTACGATAACTTCGTCGCCCTCAACGGCGTGGAGGGTATTTATCAGGTTGGGCAATCTCACCTCTTCTTCATTGTTACTTAAGAAGTAAACGCCTTCCTTAAACACCAGAGTGCCGCTCAAAATGGGTATGTGTGAGGGTTTTGGCTTTGCCATTACGTATCTGCTTTTGGAAATTTTCCTAATCTTTCCCTCTTTTCTGAGTTTCCTTAATTCTTTATAGAAAGCACCCTTTTGTTTCTTTGATATGCCCAATTTCCTTCTAATTTCCGAACCGCTTAGGGGTTTGTAGTCTTTAGATGATAAAAGCGTTAATATGGCTGTCTTGAATTTCATTTTCTTTCTCTACTGCTTGGTATATTCATCTCTTTTCGGTATTTTGTAACCGTCCTGCGCGTTACTTCTATGCCTTTTTCTTTCAACATTTCTCTAATTTGGTCATCACTTAGAGGATTGCTTTTGTCCTCTTTCTCGATCATCTCCTTTATTAGGGATTTTACGTACTCCTTTGATACATTTTCACTTAATCCAGATGAGAAAAACGTGCTTAAAGGCATGATTTTTCCGTTGTATTCCAAGTACTTGTTGCTTACCGTTCTTGTTATTGTTGACACGTTGAAACCTAAAATTTCGGCAACCTCTTTTCGTGTCAAAGGCATTATAATACCTTCGTCAAAGAATCTCCTTTGCCTTTCTAAAATTACATTGACTGTCTTTAAAAGCGTTTTGTTTCTATTTGTAACAGCTAACATAAACTCCTTGATCTGCCTGTATTTTTCCTGAATGAACTTCTTTGCCGATTTGTCTTTTAAATAATTTTTGAGCATTTCTTCATCGATGGAAACGCTGTTTATGTATTTATCTTCCAAGATTGCAACCAATTCATCGCCAACGCGTTTTACATAAACGTCGGGCTGGATGTAATTTTCGTTTTCTATTCTGTGATAATTTTCAAGTGGATAGAGCATGTAGCTTTTGATTCTTTCCATTGTAGTTCTAAACGTTGCATCATCCAAACCCGAAAACGCCTTTATTTTTTCTAAATCCATTCTATTTGCATTGTCTATGGCCTCAAGCAATCTTTCGACCAAAGGCACAATGCTTTCTTCTTCCTCTTTTGCTTGCAAGAGTATGAATTCCCTGTAATCCAAACATCCGCAGCCCAACGGCTCAAGGAGCGTTATCCTCTTTCTGATGTTTTCAACCCTGTTTATGGGAGTAGAAAGTTTTTTAGCTATGCTTTCTACCTGTGTTGCCAAAAACCCCTTGTCATCTAAGTTGAATATGATTTGTTTTGCTATCTCTTCATCCTTTTCGGTTAGATCCATTTCGAACTTTAGCTGCCTAAGTAGAGACCCTTCTAAACTTTCCTGCTGTCTCGCCGTTGCCTCTATGATGTCTGAGGTGCTATCCTCATCAGATATGAAACGTTCTTTGAAGGCTTCATCGATTTCTTTGGTATTGTCTTTGATGATCGGCTGTTTTTGTGTTAGTGTTCCATCATCTATCTTTACAAGCGGGTTTGTTTCAACGATCTCCTTGAGCTGCTGTTCGATCTCTGCAACGTTCATTGCAAGTATCTTGAGTGATAGATCTATTCTTGGTGTCAGTATAAGACCTAAACTCGTCTCAATGGTTTGTTGTAGGTCTATCATAGGCAAAATCTCTTACCCAAGTAGGTGTCTATTACCTCTTCGTCCCTTATCAGCTCATCAGGTGTTCCGTGTTTAATTATCCTTCCATCAAACAGCAGATATGCCCTGTCAACAATATCCAAGATCTCCCTGACATTGTGATCTGTAATAATGATGCCAATGTTGCGTGATTTCAAGCCCTTAATGATGGTCTTTAGCTCGTCTACGATTATTGGATCTATGCCAGAAAACGGCTCATCCAACAATATGAACTTTGGTTTTGTCGCTAAAGCCCTTGCAACCTCGACCCTGCGCCTTTCTCCGCCACTTACCGCGTAGGCTTGAGTTTTCCTTATGTGTGCAATGTTTAGATCTTGCAATAGCTTTTCCAACACCAACTTCCTCGTTTTTTCGTCTTTGTATAGAAACTCCAAAATTGAGTGGATGTTCTCCTCAACCGTCATTCCCCTAAATATGGATGGTTCCTGCGGTAGATATGACAAACCCTTTTGTGCCCTTTTGTACATAGGAAGGTGGGTTATATCCTCACCATCCATTGTGATTTTTCCATTATCGGGTCTGATCAAGCCTGCAATCATGTAGAACGTCGTTGTTTTGCCTGCACCGTTTGGGCCCAAAAGTCCAACAATTTCACCCTCCTTTACGTTCAAGCTAACGTTATTGACGGCGAGTTTCTTTTTATAGCTCTTTCTCAAACCGCTGCACTCTAACATACCAAATGATACACGATTTTTTATGCTTTAACAAGATCAATGATCTTTGGCAGAATCTCTTCTGCTTTGCCTATAATCACCTCATCTGAGTATACTGATACGCCTGAATACTCTACATTTATCTCAACCACAAAAGCCCTAATATCTGAGGCTATTTTAGGTAGGCTTGCTGCAGGCTGCACAACGCCGCTTGTTCCTATGCATAAAAACACGTCGCATTGAGCTGAAGCTGCCATCGCTTGATCTAAGATGTCTCTGTCCAAGTTCTCGCCAAACCACACGACGTTGGGTCTAACCTTTCCACCGCAGAATTTACACTTCGGCGGTAGTTCGTCATCTTCGTAAATAGTGTCATCAAAGTAGATTTTGTCGCAGATCAAACACCTCGTTTCAAATATATTCCCATGCAACTCCAAAATGTTTTTGTTGCCCGCCTGTCTGTGTAGAGAGTCAATGTTTTGGGTTATGAGCGTAAAGTTGTCTTTGAAGATTTTCTCTAACTCTGAAATTGCAAAGTGCGCAGCGTTGGGTTTTGCCGCTTTTATGATTTTTCTTCTGTAATTATACCACTGCCAGACCAATTTTGGGTTCTTTGTGAATGCTTGGTATGTGGCAAGTTCGCTGGGCGAATACTTACTCCATAAGCCGTCTTTTCCTCTGAACGTTGGTATGCCACTTGCCTTTGATATACCCGCAC
>JALUBE010000118.1 GCA_027045065.1 Desulfurellales bacterium
AACATGTGGGTAAGAATTATGTAGGCGTGTTTTTCAAAAAACTAGACAAACTACTGGAGGATAATGCCATTGGATTGCTTCATACAATTGGACACAATAGACCAATAGAAACAGATGCATTCACAATAAAATACATTTTCCCTGGTGGCTACTTACCCTCTTTGGAGGAGCTAATTAGACACATGAGGCGGGTGGATTTCTACGTTATCGATGTGGAAAACCTAAGGCCACACTACGCAAAAACTTTGGATAACTGGATTGAAAGGTTCATTAAAAACAGGGACAAAATCGTTGAAATGTACGGTGAAGAGTTTGCACGGATGTGGTACCTGTATCTAAACGGTGCAAGCGTTTCATTCAAATACGGTGACGGTGAGGTTTATCAAATATTGTTCTCCAAAGGTAAGCTATCATACGAGCAGTACCCAAAATACAGGGGAAAAATCTACGAGAACTGGGATTAAAAATTTAAGAGGGTGGCAGAGATGCCACCTTTACCCCTTTTAACTAACGCTTTCTTTATCCTTCTTGCTATCGAACATGTAAGCAAACATGGGTACATAAACAAGCGTCAAGATCGTTCCAACAAGCAAGCCACCCACAGCCACATCAGCAAGCGGCGAGAGCCTCTCTAAACCTACGGCACGCTCTAAAGCAATGGGAATCATGCCAGCTATAGTTCCAAAAGCCGTCATCATAACAGGCCTGAACCTGATTCTCACACTCTCAAGGGCGCTCTCGAACGCCGACTCCTTCTTGCGATAGTGCTGGTAAAAATCCATCAACAAAACGGAGTTTTTAATTATTATTCCAAACAAAAGCAAGATGCCCATCATGCTCGGCATACACGAGGGTTTATGGAATACAAGCATAGCCCACGATGCGCCGATCATAGAGAGTGGTAGAACAACAATCATGACAAGTCCCATCCTAACCGAGCGGTAAACAGCTATTAAGGTGGTTGTAAGCAGTATTACACCGATTAATATAGCTTTAAGCATTCGTTTGAAGCTGTCGTTTAGCTGGACAATACTACCCGCTTGTTCGACTAAATATCCTTTGGTGTTCAGGTGTTGCAATATACTATTACTGTTAGTTGTAATCATGGTTATGGGCTTTTTATTCCTATAGCCGTTGACATCGATGCTGTAGAGCAGTTGATCTCTTTCTATTTTAGCTGGTGTAAAATGCCTTTGGAATGTGGCCACAGCTTCAAGTGGAATGTAGTAGTCAAACGGTGTTTTTATTGGTAAAAGCCTGATGGAATTCAAGTTCTCATTGAATTTGCCTTTCAGGTAGACCCTCACAAATTGGGTGTTCATGGATGCAAAATCGCCGTTGATTGACGCAATCCTGCCGTTTACGGGAATTTGGGCTATAATTTGCGCAGGAGTCAAACCGTAGCTTAAAGCCTTGTTCGTATCAATATTTAGAGAAATCTCCTGATAATTCGTATCCCAACTTGTATCAACACTCGTTAATCCTTTTATCTTTTCCATATTTTTGGCAATATACGATGCCTCTTTTGATAAATTGTAGTATGTGGCGCTTCTGACCCTTACATCTAAAGGAGCTTTAATCGTAGAAAGTGGCGTTGCACCAAAATCATAAACATCTACACTCTTGATACCTTCAAGCTGATTGAGTCTGTTTCTAAAAATTGTCTCTATTTGCCATATAGTCAGCTTTCTATGAAATCTATCGACACAGTTAATTGTTATCGTTGCTTCACTAGGTAAATTTCCACTACCCAAAGACAAAACACCGGCCTCAGAACCAAAGGCAACAGAACTCATCTCAACATACGGTTGTTTATGCAGCCACTTTAAGAATTTTTGCAGCTTATGCTCTGAGGTATTTACCGTGCTGTTTGCGCTGAACTTTACCTTTGCTATGATTATACCGGTATCCATCGGGGGCATGATATCCCTTCCAAGCACGGGCATTATGTTTTTAATACTTAAAACAAAAACAACTATAACGCCTAAAATTAAAAGAGCTTTGCGCAGGGTGTGTCTTCCGGTATTTGAGAAACGCAAAATTCCCACATAAACGCCCACAAGCCTTCCAATGGTGTTAAAGTAAAGCTTCTCAAATAGTTTCTCTATTTTTGTTTTCTCTGTTCCGTTACGGTACAAATAAACAGACAGCTTTGGGACAAATGTTATGGAGAGAAAATAAGAGACAATAAGCGAAATTATAAGTGTAGAGATTAGTGGCTGAAAGATTCTTTGTGGATAATCGCCTACAAACATCAATGGAAACAAGATAACAATCGTTGATAGAGTGCCTGCAAATACAGGTCCCAAAACCTCTTTAGTTCCGTTGTAAATTGCCGTATTTAAATCTTCTTTTAATTCAGTCAAATGTCGTTCGATGTTCTCTAAAACCACAACAGCATCGTCTGTGAGCATACCCAAAGAGAGGATTATTGCCGTATATACAACGATGTTTAGCTCTCCGCCGGTAAGCCAAATGATGGCTATTGTTGTAAAGAAAACCATAGGTATGGAAAGACCGGCGGCAATGATTGCTTTAAAATTGCCCAAGAATAGCAAAAGAACAAGCAAGGTGTAGATAATCGCATCACGCAGGGCTTCAAGCATATTGGTGTTAGAGGTCAAAATCAGGTTTCTCTGCGTGTCCGAAATTTCGAACTTTATATTTGGATACTCCTTTTCTAAGTACTTAACCGCTTTCCTTGCAGCGTTGGAAACATCCAAAACGCTGCCACCTGGCGCTCTTTGAATGGATAAAGCAATGGCTGGATGCCCGTTCCCCATATAACCACTAAAGCGCTTCTCGTAGCTCCACTTAACATCCGCAACGCTCATTAGAGGTACATTGGGAGCCACTTGTAACTGTTTTAACTTCTCAATCTCATCCTTTTCACCGTAGTAAGTCAGAGTTATGAAGTTGTTCTTGCCCTTAATGAATCCTATGGGCATATCCCTATCAAGGGAAAACAGAGCCTTGATAACTCGGTCTGCCGAGATGTTGTACTTTGCAAGCTTATACGGATCTACATTTATTGTTATAGCGCTCTTGTATCCTCCAAAAACCTCAACATTGCCTATTTGTTTTATACTCAACAGATACGGCTTTATAAAGCTGTCGGCTATTTTTCTGATATCACCCAAAGTCACAGACTTGTTTTTGGGGCTTAATGAAACAACATCCACAGGCAGGGTAAAACTGCCAACAGTATAAATGGATGGATTAGCCCCCGGTGGCAGTTTGGATTTAACTATAGACAGAGCATTTGCCACATCAACTGCAGCATTTTCAAGCCCCTTTTTATACTCAAACTCAACCTTAACAATTGAAAAGTTAGCCACATTGACAGAGCTTATATCACGCACATAGCTTAACCGCGCAACCTCCTCTTCAATGGGTTTTGATACGCTGCTTGCAGCGACTTCGGCCGTGGCACCAGGAATCTTCGTAATAATTACAACCTGCGGCCTATCTGCATCGGGGAAGAGGTTTTTAGGCAAATCCCTTAGCCCAATAATTCCCATTATAAAAAACAGGACAATTATGCTAAACAGCGTATAAGGCCTTTTGTAAAAATAATCGAACATAGCCCTACTCCTTCACTATTTGCACGCCACCGCGCAGTTTTATGAAGATATCAGGCTTTGCAAGAACAAGTTCTTTGCCCAATAGGCTTTTATCTAAAACCGCTAAACCTTCCTCTCCAGAGGCTAAAACCTTTATCTGCCTTGGCACTGCCTTATCGCCATTTACAACAAAAATATAGTCTTTCCCATCATCAGACAAAACCGCATCAAATGGCAGTTTTATCGCCAGGCCTTTGAATATGACGATGCCCACTTTAACACGGGTATTAGTGTTCAGGTTTGTCTTAACATCGGCTTTGTATTCATTCAAGCCGTTGAATGTGCTGTTTAAAGAGACAACCTTATGGAATTTGCCCTCGAAAATTACACCCTTTGGCTTAATGTCATCGGGTAGTCTCAAAAGTAGGTACTTCCCACCTTTGGCACTTATAGAACAAAGGGGCTTACCAGGCATAGCCACATCGCCCACATTCGCAAGCTTTTTGCTAACAACCCCATTTATAGGTGATTTTATAATGGAGTAAGTGAGTAGTGTTTCCAAATGGTTAATGTTGCTTTTTGCAGCCATAATCTGAGACTTTGTTGATCTAATTTGGGACTTTAACGAGGCTATTTCATCCTCTTCTTTCTGGTATTGCTCAATGGATGCACCTTTTACACTCAACAGCTCCTTTGTCCTTTTGTGTGTCAAAAGCATGTTTTTAAGTGTTAGTTCTAAAGCCGACAACTTTGATTCAAGGGACTTCAACTCAGAC
>JALUBE010000119.1 GCA_027045065.1 Desulfurellales bacterium
CACTCCTCTTCTTTGTCCCTCATAAGAGGAAACAGTATAACATCCCTTATTGATGGATTACCCGTTAGCAACATCACAAGCCTGTCTATACCAATACCTTCGCCCGCTGTCGGTGGTAGACCGTATTCAAGCGCCCTTATATAGTCCGCATCGTACATAGAAGCCTCTTCGTCACCCTTCTTTCTCTCTTCAAGCTGCTTCAAAAACCTCTCCTTCTGATCAAACGGGTCGTTTAACTCGCTAAAGGCGTTTGCCACCTCCATACCAGCAATGTACAGCTCAAATCTATCTGTAATATTAGGATTTTCCCTGTTTCTTTTGGCAAGTGGACTTATGGCAACGGGGTATCCTACAACAAAAGTCGGATTTATCAAGTTGGGTTCTACCAAAGCATCAAAAATCTCTGCCAATATCTTCTCATGGGACATGTTTTCATTGACCTTTTTCTCAAGCTCTAAAGCATATTTCAACGCCTTTGATTTGTCATTCAATATATCGTCATCAACCTTACCAATCTCCTTCAAACCCTCGTAAAAATCGATCCTCTTCCACGGTCTTGAAAAGTCTATCTCTTTACCGTCAAACTCGATCTTTTTGTCTTCCACCTCTAATTGTTCCAACACATGGTCAAATAGCTCTTCTGTAAAATCCATCAAAAACGTGTAGTCCTTGTAAGCAATGTAGAACTCCATCATTGTAAACTCTGGATTGTGCTTAAGATCCATGCCCTCATTTCTGAAGTTCCTATTTATCTCAAAAACCCTCTCAAGGCCACCTACAACAAGCCTCTTCAGATAAAGCTCCGGCGCAATCCTTAAGTATAAATCCATATCCAAAGCGTTTAGATGGGTCTTGAATGGCCTTGCCGCAGCACCGGTTACGAGCTTGTGCAACATGGGTGTTTCAACTTCTATAAACCTATTCTTGATCATAAACTCCCTGATTGCACTTATGATCTTGGCACGCTTTATAACCGTTTCCTTTGTCTCATCGTTAACAATCAAATCCAAGTACCTCTGCCTGTAACGCAACTCCTTATCCCTTAAACCGTGCCATTTCTCAGGAAGCGGTCTTAAGGATTTTGTGAGCATAACAATCCTTTGGGCTTTAACTGTCAACTCACCAGTTTTTGTTTTAAACAATACGCCTTCAACGCCGATAATGTCCCCAATATCGAGCTTCTTATAAAGCTTAAAGTCATCTTCAGAGAGACTCTTTTTCTCGGCATAAACCTGAATATATCCCGTAAAGTCCTTTAGTTTCATAAAACCCGCTTTACCGAAGCTCCTATAAGCCATAATCCTGCCTGCAACTCTAACAGATATATTTAACTCTTCCAACTCTTCCTTTATCTTTTCATCGTATTGATCATGCAAGTCCTGCGCAAAAGCATTAGGCTCAAAACCATTGAAATAGGGGTCAATTCCGCTTTTTTTCAACTCTTCCAGTTTCTCTATTCTTCTCTGTATTAGTTTGTTTTCCGTCTCCTGAACCATTTATCAACTATCCTCCTTTACTATTTTTAGCGCTTCCTTTATAAAGTCATCCAACTCTCCATCCAGTACAGCCAAAGCTGCCATATCCTTTTTCTCAACGCCTGTCCTATGATCCTTGACCATCTTGTAAGGATGCAAGACATAGGATCTAATTTGGCTTCCCCATTCTATTTTCTTCTTTTCACCCTCTAACCTCTCAAGCTCTTTCCTTTTTTCCTCTTGCTTGAGTTGATACAATTTTGATTTCAATATCTTTAAAGCGTAGGCCTTGTTCTTATGCTGGCTTCTCTCGTTCTGACATGTAACAACAATTCCCGTTGGTAAATGAGTTATTCTAACGGCAGAATCCGTTTTATTGACATGCTGACCACCAGCACCTGATGCCCTAAACGTGTCGACTCTCAATTCCGATGGATCTATCTCAATCTCACTATCATCATCTTCAATCTCTGGCAATACAGAAACAGATGCAAAGCTCGTGTGCCTGCGCTTGTTGGCGTCGAACGGCGAGATCCTAACGAGTCTGTGAACACCGTTTTCTGTCTTTAAATAACCATAAGCCCTGTCACCATTAACCAAAAATGTTATGTTTTTATAACCCGCCTCATCACCGGGTTGCATGTCCATGATCTCAATTTTATAACCATTCTTATCACACCACATCGAGTACATCCTAAACAGCATTGAAACCCAATCACACGCCTCTGTTCCTCCAGCGCCTGAGTGTATTGTAACGATGGCATTGGAAGAATCGTGTTTACCATTCAAGAACGTTTCTATTTCTGTATTGTCAATCTCTTTTGCCAATTGCTTAAGATTTTCTTCTAATTCTGGTTTTAAAGACTCATCCTCTTCAGCTAACTCTATCATCTCTTCAAGTGTATCTATCTCACCTTCCAATTGGTTTATAAGGTTGAGTTGATTTTCAATCGTGTTCTGTTCCTTTTTTAAAGACTGTAAGAGCTTAAAATCATTCCAAACACTACTATCTTCAAGCTTTTCCTGTATCTCCTTTAGTCTTTTTTCTTTTTCAGGAGGGTCAAAGATACTCCTTTATCTTTAGCATTTTATCCCTTAAAGCAGCCAACTCTTCCCTCATATTAACCCTCCTTACTCAAGCCCAAAGAGTTTTTTTAGGATCTCTTTAGCCCTCTTTTGATCTTCCTCATCAAGGCTACTGATTTTCTTTCTGATGTCCTTCCTGTTTAGCGTGGCAATCTTGGACAATCTAACATAACTCTGTCTCAACAAGCCTTTATCCTGCCAGTTATTTATGTAAAGGTCGGTCTCCACGTCCCTCCTCTGTGACGTAATCTTGCTAACAATTATGTCCTCATCGCCCACATCTGCCAAAACAACGGCGGGCCTTAATACGGCACTGTTCATATTGGTAAAAGGAAATCCAATTATGACAATATCACCGAACGAGTACCTCGTCATCCTTTACCAACTCTTGTGTATCGTCGTCCTCAAAGAACCTATTGTAAACAATAATATCCCAGCACCCACTCTTTTCCTCATTGATGACAATGTCCCAACCATCGCACAGCTTCTCTAATTCATAAACAAAGGCCTCTTTTGACTCCTTATCACCACTGAAGCATATTTCAACCTTGCAAATAAAATCAAACTTGCCCATAACAACCTTCTTTTTTCAAGGCTTTACACCACAATGTATAAAAGAAACACCGAAAGTCAGTGCTTTATAATAAACATCCTTAAAACCCACAGACTCCATCATGGACTTCAAAAACTCCACATCGGGAAACCGCCTGATGGATTTGGGCAGATACGTGTAAGCATTTTTATCTTTAGAAATTAGCCTGCCAATGAATGGCATAAATGTAAAAGAGTAAAATTCGTAAAGTCTGCCAAAAAACCTGTTCACCGGCCTGTTAAATTCAAGTATAACAAGCTTGCCGCCGCTTTTCAAAACCCTTTTAAACTCAAACAGGGCAGAAACCCTATCAACCACGTTTCTCAAACCAAACGCTATAACAACGCCATCAAACACGTTATCGTTAAACGGCAAATGCTCTGCTGGAGTGCATACAAAATGTGCACCTTCGACCTTTCTTTTTGCGATCTTGAGCATATCCAAGCTTAAATCGATGCCAATTAATTTAGGATTATCAAACCTTTTCTTTATCTCTAAAAGCACATCACCCGTGCCTGTTGCAACATCCAAAAAAACACTGTCTTGAAGCAAGGAAATTGCCTTTCTTCTCCACATCTTGTCTATATTGAAACTCAAAAGGTGGTTCAAGAGATCATAGGTTGGGGAAATGCTTGAGAACATCTCTGCGATCTGCTTATTTTTACGATCCAACCAATACATGGGTATCTTCTAACAAATTAAGAAACCTATTGCAAGAGTTTACTTTGCTTATATGATGGACACAAGTAAGCAACTGCCTTAAAATCTCATCTCATTTAAGTGCAAGATGAAAATTTTTGTCATTTCACGGTTTTTTCATAACAAAAAAATAGCATTAAGTTCGATATAAAAAATTTGATCAAGCTATCCCATGGAGGTGGAGGTATGGAGAGGCTCAGTCAACTTGCTATTAACGACGAGGGTTTCATCTTTGACCCATATACAGGCAACAGCTATATAACTAACAAGACAGGTATCTTAATATTTAGTGAGCTAAAAAATGGAAAAAGCGAGGAAGAAATCGCCAAAATCATATCAGAGAAGTTCAATATTGAACATTCTGTTGCTTTAAAGGATGTTACGGATTTCATAGAACAGCTGAGATCGCTATCCTTGTTATAAAAAATGTCAAAGGTGAAGAA
>JALUBE010000120.1 GCA_027045065.1 Desulfurellales bacterium
CTTCTATCTCTTTGAGTTCATCTTCAAGTTCTACTGCCGCCTCGCCCTCTTCGATCTCAAATCCATATTCCTCTGCAATGATTTTTGCTGCATCCTCGCTGATTATGTCATTTTTCCTTGCCAAAACACCGAGTTCGAACAGTTTTGATAGTATTTCTGAAAAGTCAACGCCTAACTCTTGGGCAAACTCAAAGACAGTCATTGACGGATTGTATTTTATTGTTTTCTTCTCTTCCTCTGTTTCTGTTTCTTCTTTTTGGGTTTTTCTGTGTTTTTTTCTTTTCTTTAACTTTTTGGGTAATACTTCCTCTAAAAATTCCTTTTTCTTGTATCTTGGCTGTTTTTCAGTTTTTTTCCCTTTTTCTAACTTTTTCTCTTCCTCGACTTTTTCTTTTTTCTTTTTCTTTTTTTCCTCTTTTTTCTTTTCTCTTACCTCTTTTATCGCCTGTTTCTTGCTTTTGTTCCATTCTTCTATGAATTTTTCGGCATCTTTTTCCTCAACACCGCTGAAGTTACTCTTAACGGCTATGCCCATGTCGTTGAGTTTTTTTATCACTATGTTACTTTTGGTGTTAAGTCTCCTTGCTATCTCATAAACCCTTATTTTCTTTGGCTTTTTATTTTCATTTTTACTCATTGTTACCTCCATTGTCACTGTTTAAACCCTCTTCTGAGTCTTCCCTTTCGGCTATTTTTAGTATGTCTATGTTATAACCCGTTAATTTTGCGGCCAATTTTGCATTTACTCCGCCCTTTCCTATGGCCATTGAGTATTCCGATTCGTCTACATAGACCTTTGCTTTCTTTAGGTCCTCATCTATTTCCACGGATATTACCTTTGCTGGAGACATGGCGTTTCTTATGTATATTGAAGGATCCGCGCTCCACTTAACAACGTCGATCTTTTCATCCCCTAATTCCCTAACTATCGCCGCTATTCTCACGCCTTTTGAACCAACGCATGTACCTATTGGATCAATCCTTGAGTCTTTGGAATAAACGGCGACCTTTGTGCGCCTTGAGGGTTCTCGTGCCACTGCCTTTATCTCGACAGAGCCTTCTCTAACCTCAGGAACTTCCTTTTTGAACAGTTCTTTAACAAACCCAGGATGAGTTCTTGACAGTATCAAACGCACATTTTTGGGATCTTCAACAACATCTAATACGTAAGCCCGAACTACTTCTCCTACAACATATTTATCATTTATGCCTTGTTCTCTTTTTGGTAGTATTCCAATTGCATTTTTAAAATCTATAATTACGTTGTTGTTTGCCCCAATACTCCACACTTCTCCTGCAACGATTTCTCCAATTTTCTTTTTGTATTCCTCGTATGCTTTGTGTTTTTCCACATCCCTAAGCAATTTTGTGATGACGTTTTTTATTTTGGTAACGGCTATTCTGCCCAAACTCCGTGCATCAACCTTTTTTTCTATGTAGTCACCCTCTTTTGCGTCCTTTTTTATCTTTTTTGCCTCTTCTAAACTTATTTCATTTTCCCTCATGGGGTTTTTCGTAACCCTTTTCTTTACGAAAACGTCGAATACATCGTTTTCTATATCCTTTTCGATCCTAACCTCTGCTTCGTCTCCATATTTTTTTGTTATAGCTATCTTTAGTGCATCTGCTAAGTAATCTGTTACCATTTTCAAGTCAATGTCGTGCTCCTCGGAAATCTTTTTTGCTATGTCCAGTATCTCGCTCACGCCACCCTCCTTAAATCTCGTCTACTCGTGCTTTCTTTATATTGTCAAATTGAATTTTTGTTTCCCCAATAACAATTCCATCGTCAGTGCATTCTTTTAAAACACCCTTGAAGGTGTTGTTGTTGTCTATCGGAAAATGCGTATGCACTAAACATTTTTTTCCAATAGCAGACAAAAAATGTTCCTTTGTTTTTAGTTTCCTATTTATACCCGGACTTGAAACCTCAAGCACGTAACTTGTTGGAAAAGGATCTTTTACATCCAAAAGTGCTGATATGTTTTTACTCACCGCTTCACAATCGTTTATTGTTACACCGCCTTCTTTGTCTATGTATATGGTAATCTTCCTCGTTTTCACCTCTATATCGTAAACGTTAAATCCTAAAGATTCCACGACAACACTAATATCCTTTCTCAGCTCTTCGTCAAGCATCTTTTTTCACCCTTTATTTTTAAATTAAAAGTTATTGCTCTTTCAACTTTACGGATTGCAGGGTATTGTAGAGGAGCATGGCAATTGTCATTGGACCTACGCCACCAGGTACGGGCGTAATATACGAAGCCTTTTTTGAGACATTTTCAAAATCCACATCACCTACCACTTTTCCCTCTACCCTGCTAATCCCCACATCAATAACAACTGCTCCCTCTTTCACCATATCTTCAGTTATTAAACCCGGTTTCCCAACAGCACTGATCAGTATATCAGCCCTTTTTGTTTTTTCTTTCAGGTTTTGCGTGTAAATATGACATATCTGTACGGTGGCCCCGGCATTTGTAAGCATCAAAGCCATGGGTTTACCCGTGATATTGCCCGCACCCACCATAACAACGTCTTTTCCCTTAACATCAATAGAGTACTCTTCCATTAATCTCATAATACCCAATGGTGTGCAGGAGCTAAAGAGGGGATTTCCCCTTGCCAATCTTCCCATGTTGTATGGATGAAATCCGTCCACATCCTTTCTATAGTCAATAGCTTCTATTATTTTCTCCTCGTTTATGTGCTTTGGCAGTGGCAACTGAACCAAAATGCCATGAACCATTGGATTGTCATTTAACATTTTTATCACATCAATCAACTCTTTTTCTGTGATTTCCCTTGGCATTCTGTGGTTTATGGAGTAAATACCCACCTCTTCGCAGGCCTTTGTCTTCATATTTACATACACCTGGCTTGCAGGGTTATCGCCTACCAAAATGAATGCAAGGCCAGGTATAATGCCCCTTTGCTTTAATTGATCAACCTCTTCCTTTATGGATAATCTAATCTTTTGTGATAGCTTTTTCCCGTCCAAGATCCCCATTAACTCACCTTCTCTATGCGCGTTACTATCGCTCCATTTTTGAATATGGTTACATCACCTGTTGATTCCGAAACGACGATACTTATAGCCTTTGTCACGGCGGTTATCGATGCTGCCGCTATGTGCCTTGCGCCTAAGCCTTTGGGCAGGTCTTCGATTGTTGCAGATACAGATATGTATGCTCCTGCCGTTTCTATTACACCGTTACAATCTATTACAATGGCTCCATCTAAAAGGCTGTACTCTTTCAGTGTATCATCCAAATTTGCTTTTAAGATATTTCTCTCATCGGGATCATAGCCCTTAAATGGATTAAAGATCATTTGCTTTACATTTTCCATTACATGTTCTTTGTCACCCAAAACAAAGATCGTTCCAACGCTCTTTCCTTCCCTACCCTGATTTGCAATCTCTAAAGCTATACGCAAAACCTTTTCAAACACCTCTGGCTTTACGGATTTCTCAAGGTCTATATCCCCTTTGAAACTTAAAAGCTCCTTTTCTTTGGAAATATCCAGAAATAGGATTGTATCCACCTGCGACCCTGACCCGCTAAGGGCAATGACATCGTCGTCTTTCGATAAAATGCCAGAGGATGTGCAAATCATTAGGGCAATTTTTATCTTATTGATTCTATCATACTTTACATTTGGTACTCTAACAATTTCTCCAATCTTTCTTAGGTCATCTAATATGTCCCCGTTTTCTTCAAATTCGTTTTCCTTCATCACAATAATTTTTTTTACGCCGTTGTTTTTTAGCGTATCTTCGTCGTTTAAATATGTAGATACGTCGCCGTAGTATACCAACAGCGTAGAATTTTCTTGGGTTTTTGCTATCTCTAACGCTTTTTTCAGTATTAACTTACTTGCTTCTAACGTTATCATATTTTCCTTTGTCCTTTTGCTTATTTTTTAATGTCAAATCAAACGTAAAGTCTGGGCAATGGAGGGCAACGGTATCCCCCTGCATAAAGCGTTTTTTACACGTTGCTCTCCATGCACATACGCTACACGATATCTTTTTATCTTCCATAACTACATCTTCATTAAGGCTTTGTTAATTGCATCCAAATAGGCTTTTGCACTCGCTTCAATGATGTCTGTAGATGTGCCCCTGCCCAATATTGTATCATTTATGTCTGGGAAGTAAACCTTTACAATGACTTCACCTATTGCGTCCTTACCCTCTGTCAATGCCTGAATGTCGTAGCTCTTTAGCTTACCCCTCATGTACGTGATGCGCTCAAGTGCCTTAAACACGGCATCAACAGGACCATCACCCATCGCAGCATCTTCAAACTCTTCGCCATTTTTCACAAGCTTAATTGTAGCTGTTGGGCTTGCCGCATTGCCAGCAACGACCTGTAAAGATACAAGCTCGTATACCTGTGGAATGAGTTTGTATTTATCCTCGATTAAGGCCCTCAAATCTTCATCAAATATCTCTTTCTTCTTGTCTGCAAGCTTTTTGAACTCCTCAAAAATCTCGTCTATCTGCTCCTTTGTTAGGTGATAACCCAATTCCTTGAGCCTCTCCTCCAATCCATGTCTACCTGAGTGTTTGCCCAACACGAGTTTGCTTGTGTCTATTCCAACATCCTCAGGCTTCATTATTTCGTATGTGCTCTTTTCCTTGATTACGCCATCTTGATGTATGCCTGCTTCGTGTGCAAATGCATTCATACCAACAATAGCCTTGTTTCTTTGTACTTTTAAACCCGTTAATTTACTTACCAATCTACTTGTTGGATAAATCTCCTTTGTGTTGATTTCAGTATAGCAATCTTTGTAGAAATCAGATCTAACTTTGAGTGCCATAACGATCTCTTCCATTGCGGCATTACCAGCCCTTTCGCCTATACCGTTAATGGTACATTCGACCTGCGTGGCTCCTGCCAGTATTGCACTTAAGGAATTAGCTGTTGCCATACCAAGATCATTGTGACAGTGGACACTAACAACCGCTTTGTCTATATTTGGTACCTTGTTCATGATGTATTTGATCAACTCGTAATACTCCTGTGGTGTTGTGTATCCAACCGTATCAGGAACATTTATCGTTGTTGCACCGGCGTCTATTGTTTTTTCGAATATCTCGCACAAATAGTCCCAGTCGCTTCGAGTTGCATCTTCTGCGGAGAATTCCACATCATCTGTAAAGTTTCTTGCATATTTTACAGCTTCTACGGCTGCTTCTATTACACCTTCATAGGTCATACCCAATTTCTTTTCTACGTGTATGGGACTTGTGGCAATGAATGTATGTATTCTCTTTCTCTTTGCATCCTTGAGTGCCTCAGCTGCAGCTTCTATATCTTTTTTAACGGCACGTGCAAGTGATGCTATTATGGGTTTTTCTAATTGTTTGGAAACTTCCTTTATGGCCTCTAAGTCTCCCGGACTGGCGGCTGCAAAGCCTGCTTCTATAACATCAACCCCTAATTTCTCAAGATGTTTGGCAATTGCAACCTTTTCGTTCACATTCATACTTGCGCCAGGCGATTGCTCACCATCCCTTAACGTTGTATCAAAGATTATTATTTTTCTGCTCATAACTCACCCCCCTGTTTTCTCTTTTTACAATTTTTAGTGCTTTCAATGCATATTCCGTTGGTCCTGAAAGCATATATGCGAATGCTATTGTTGGTATGAATATGTATGGTTTGAAGACAACAAGAGATAAACCAAGAATTATCAGTGCGAATATCCTGATTGATATGGTTTTATTTGTGCTTGCCTTTTTGAAGCTCCTGTATTTGATTGGACTTATCATGAGAAAGGCCAATGTATACATGGTAATCAAAAATATAACATCAAATCTCTGTGAATTTATGTTGTACTTTAGGAATAAGAGAATTATCGATGAAACAACGGCTGCGCCACCTGGTATGGGCAAACCGATAAAGAATTCCTTCTGTGTTGTTTGCACATTGAAACGTGCAAGTCTTAATGCACCGCAAATCAAAAACAGAAACGATGCAATTATACCCAAACGACCAAAGTCCTTTAACACGAAGGTGTAGACAAGGAAAGCTGGTGCAACGCCGAAGCTCACAAGGTCGCTTAAAGAGTCGTATTCCACACCAAATTGACTCTCTGTGTGCGTTAAACGTGCAACCTTTCCATCTAAATTGTCAAAAAGGACAGCAAGCATTATTACCCACGCTGCATACAACCACTTACCGTCTTTGGCTAACAAAATGCTATAAAAACCCGCTGCCAAATTAACCGTTGTAAACAGGTTTGGCAGAATGTAAACTGCTCTTCTTTTTTTCATTTCAACAATCCCAAAATTGTTTCCCCAGCTTTTACCTTCTCGTTTAAGCGTACAGTTTCTTCAAAGTCACTATCTATGTAGACATCAACACGTGAACCAAACCTGATTATGCCTATAATTTCTCCTTTTTTCACATCATCACCGATTTTCGGGTATGTTTCTATTCTCCTTGCGATCATTCCTGCAATCTGGACCAATACAATGTCCCTACCCTCTTTTGTTTTTAAATGAATGGCGCACTGCTCGTTTTCTAAAGATGCCTTCTCTTTGTTTGCTGCAATAAACTTGCCCTTGTTGTATACCTTACCTACAACTGTGCCGTCTATGGGACTTCTGTTTACATGTACGTCCAAAAGTGACATGAAAACACTTATCCTCTTTGTGTATTTCTTTAGAAAATACTTTTCATATGCTTCACCCACATATACAATCTTTCCATCAGCCCCACTGACAAGACCGTTTTTAAGAGAAGGGACCTTCCTCTTCGGGTTTCTAAAAAAGTATAGGCTAAAAAACCCGATGCCTAAAATTGCGTAGGATAAGGGTTTGAACTTAGTGTTATGTAGAGCAAAGGCGGATAAGGTCCCGCCCAATATAAACGGATACCCTTCCTTTGCTATGATATCCCTTTCTTTAGTTCTTAGATTCATCAATGGCCTTGTTCTCCTCTATCCAAGGCATCATCTTTCTCAGTCTTTCGCCGATTTTTTCAATTGGATGATCCTTGTCTTTCTTTAATAGTGCATTGAACACCGTTCTTCCGCTCTTGTTCTCAAGCACCCACTCCCTTGCAAATGTTCCATCCTGTATTTCTTTCAATATCTCTTTCATTCTTTGCTTTACACTTTCATCTATGACTCTCGGACCTCTCGTAACATCGCCGTATTTTGCCGTATTGGAGATGGAGTACCTCATGCCTTGTATGCCGCTTTCGTACATTAAATCAACGATAAGCTTGAGTTCGTGGAATGTCTCAAAGTATGCCATCTCCTCAGGATAACCGGCTTCAACAAGTGTTTCAAAACCTGCTTTAACTAAAGATGTGATACCTCCGCATAGAACGGTTTGTTCACCAAAAAGGTCCGTTTCTGTCTCGTCTTTAAACGTCGTCTCAATAACACCTGCCCTTGCTCCACCAATAGCAGCAGCATAGCTTAAGGCAAGTTCCTTTGTATTTCCAGAGTAATCCTGAGCTATAGCGATAAGCATTGGGACGCCCCTGCCCTTCTCGTATTCCCTTCTGACAAGATGACCAGGACCTTTTGGGGCAATCATCATAACATTTATGGTTGGTTTTGGAACTATCTGTCCGAAGTGTATGTTAAACCCATGACCAAAACCTATTGTGTCGCCATCCTTTAAAACCGGCTCTATGGATTCCTTGTATATCTCTGGCTGCAATTCATCCGGGGCTAAAATCATTATAACGTCTGCCCACTCGGCTGCCTCTTTTGTTTCCATGACCTTCAGACCGGCTTTTAAAGCCTTTTCCCATGATTTTGAATCTTTTCTTAAGCCCACAACAACATTGCAGCCAGAATCCTTTAGGTTGTTTGAATGGGCGTAGCCTTGAGAGCCGTATCCGATTACAGCGATCTTCTTTGATTTTATCAACGAAAGATCAGCATCCTTTTCATAGTACACGTTTAATGCCATTTTTTTATCCTCCCTTACCTTTTTTTCTCTCTTATCATAGCCACTTTTCCCGTTCTTGCAAGCTCTTTTATACCGAGTGGTTCAAGTAGGCTCAGTATGGCATCTATTTTATCTGAATCCCCTGTTACCTCTATTGTGTAAGAGTCGTGGGATACATCCACTACTTTACCCCTAAAAATGTCTACAATCCTCAAAACCTCTGCTCTTGTATTCATGTCCGTGTGCATTTTTATCAATGCCATTTCTCTTTCAACAAATGGCTCCTCTCCAAATTGAATAACCTTTATAACATCGATCAGTTTGTTTAGTTGTTTGCCAATCTGTTCAAGTACCTGCTCATTACCTTCTGTTACGATGGTCATCCGAGATAAACCTTCCTCATTTATGGGCGCTACGCTTAAAGACTCAATGTTGTATCCCCTTGCAGAGAACAGATTTGCTATTCTCGATAAAACACCTGCCTGATTTTCAACAATTATTGAATAGATCCTCTTCATTGCCCACTCCTTTCTTTATGTAAGCAGCATATTGTTTAGCGAGGCTCCAGCTGGAACCATTGGATATACGTTTTCTTCTCTTGCGATTATTACATCCAAGAGATACGGTCCTTTGTATGCTACAAGTTCTCTTAGTGCATCCTCAACCTCTTCTTTTTTCCTTATTCTGCGAGCCTTTAAACCGTAGCTTTCGGCTAATTTTACAAAATCAGGTTGAACTTCTATGTTTGTGTTTGCATATCTTCTACCGTAAAATAGCTGCTGCCACTGTCTAACCATGCCGAGATATCCATTGTTTAGGATAATTGTTTTTACGGCTTTATTGTAAGCCACAATTGTAGCAAGCTCTTGTTCGTTCATTTGAAAACTGCCATCTCCTGCAATTACGTAAACGGGTTTATCTTCAAATCCAAATTTAGCGCCGATGCCTGCAGGAAAACCATATCCCATTGTCCCAAGACCGCCCGAAGTTAGCAATCTTCTTGGTTTTTTGAATGTATAAAATTGGGCTACCCACATCTGATGTTGGCCCACTTCCGTTGAGATTATTGGATCTTCATCTCTGGTAAGTTTTGCTAATTTTTCAATTACGTATTGGGGTTTGATCTCGTCTGTTTGCATGTCGTAGGCCAATTTGTGCTCATTTTTCCATTTTTCTATTTGTTCTAACCACGGCTTTCTTACTTCTTTCCAATCGACGGATGAGTATTGGTCAAATAAGGGTAACATCTCTTGTAAAACGAGTTTTGCATCACCAACAAGTGGATAATCGACTTTTATGTTTTTACTTATGCTTGTTGGGTCTATATCTATGTGCACGATCTTTGCATAGGGTGCAAAGTCTGATACCTTACCCGTTACCCTATCGTCAAATCGTGCACCAATGGATATCAACAAATCACAGTACTGTATGGCCATATTTGCCCTGTATGTTCCGTGCATTCCGGCCATCCCTAAGCTTAACTCATCATCTTCTGGAAACGCTCCTATACCCATTAAAGTTGTAAAAACAGGAATCTGTAGTTTTTTTGCCAATTTGTATATCTCTTCATGTGCACCTGAGATTATCGCCCCACCACCCACGTATAAAAGGGGTTTCTTTGCACTTGCTATGGCTTTAACAACCTTTCTAATTTGTTTAGGATTGCCATGGTAGGTGGGATTGTATCCCCTTATGTGGATTGTTTCTGGGTATTTAAATTCTGCTTTTGCCACTTGAACATCTTTTGGAAAGTCAATCAATACAGGCCCAGGCCTGCCCGTTGTTGCTATATGAAACGCCTTTTTTATGGTTGTAGCAAGTTCGTTTACATCTTTGACCAAAAAGTTGTATTTTGTGCACGACCTCGACATTCCAACAATATCTGCTTCCTGAAACGCGTCGTTTCCAATCAACGGTGTTGGTACTTGTCCAGTAAAAACAATAATGGGTACTGAATCCATATACGCCGTTGCCAAACCTGTTATTGTGTTTGTGGCACCAGGCCCGCTTGTTACAAGCACCACTCCAGGTTTTCCTGTGGCCCTTGCATAACCATCGGCCATATGCACCGCTGCCTGCTCGTGCCTTGTTAAGATGAACTTAATGTCGTCTTGTCTGTATAGCGCATCGTGTAGATCTATAATGGCGCCTCCTGGGATACCAAATAGGTATTCAACGCCCTCTTTTTTTAGACTTTCTATAAATATCTCTGCCCCCGTAAGTTTCATCGCTCCTCCTTCAAAAAAAGGGTTATAAATTTTAAGAAGTTCTTCTCCCCCTCAAATTTGGATGTCAATTATATAAAAAAAAACATCCTATTCAAGAAAAAAATTGCTTTTTTGTGTGAAATGTGTAATAATGCACAATCAATTTTTTGGAGGATTTTTGATGAAGGTTGAGAAAGGTAAGACCGTAAGGATGCACTACACGGGTATGTTGGAAGATGGAACGATCTTTGACACATCTGAAGGCAAGGAACCATTGGAGTTCGTTTACGGGGAAGGAAGCATTATCCCAGCTTTGGAAGAGCAACTTGAGGGTATGGAAGAGGGAGAGAAGAAGCAGATTACAGTCAAGGCTGAAGATGCCTACGGTGAAGTTGATCCGTCCGCAATTCAGCAAGTGCCAAGAAGCCAATTGCCCAGCAATATAGATCCAAAGGTGGGGATGCAGCTATTAGCTCAAACGGAAACGGCGAGTATCCCTGTGACGATTATTGATGTTGACGAAGAGACAGTTACCATCGATTTTAACCATCCATTAGCGGGAAAAGACCTTATATTTGACGTTGAGATTGTAAGCGTTAGCTAAAAAAGACTTTAAGCCTGGGCTGAGGAGTCAGCCCAGGTTGTGTAAAAAAATCTCGTTTGGTGTTATCCTCTCCTTCTCTGCTAAAACGACAGCCCTTTCAATCACATTTTGCAATTCCCTGATATTACCTGGCCACGGGTAATTAATGAGTAGTTCAAGTGCGCTATCAGTTATATCTTCAACGTTTTTATTGAATTTATTTGAGAAGTTCTTTAGGAAAAATTTGGCGAGTTCCGGTATTTCCTCTTTCCTTTCCCTAAGTGGCGGTATTTTGATTGGAAAGACACTGATCCTATAGTATAGGTCTTCTCTAAAATTACCCTCTTTTACCTCTTGCTCAATATTCCTGTTTGTTGTGCATATAATTCTCACATCCACCTTTATCGGCTCTGTTCCGCCTATTCTATCTATTGTCTTTTCTTGGATAACCCTGAGTAGTTTAGCCTGGAGTTCGAGGGGCATTTCGCTTATTTCATCCAACAGTAGCGTTCCGTGGTTTGCCTGTTCAAACTTCCCCGGATGGGTCTTTATTGCCCCACTGAAGGCGCCCTTTTCATAGCCAAACATCTCGCTTTCCAAAAGATTTGACGGTATGGCTGCACAGTTTACGGCGACAAAATTACCTTTAGCTCTCTTACTCTTTTCATGTATAAACCTTGCCAAAACCTCTTTGCCTGTACCACTTTCACCTATTAACAACACCGTTGCGTCTGTTTCTGCTACCTTTTTTGCAAGTTCCACAATCTTTTTCATCGATGAACTTGTAAAGATCAATTGTTCCTTAGGCTCCTCTGTTTTATTTGTTTCTTTTGAAAGATTTGAATGTGATATGGCCAGGTTGATTACCTTTTTGAGTGCTTCTTGTGAGAATGGTTTTAAAATAAAGTCAAAAGCACCTAACTTCATGGATTCAACAGCCGTTTTAACGTCGCCAAAGGCTGTTATCATAACAAATGGTGTTTCAGGAGTTATCTTTTTCACTTCCCTTAAAAACTCTACACCATCGATTTTTGGCATTTTTAGGTCGCTTATGATCGCATCGAATTGTTCTTTTTTTAGATATCTTAGCGCTTCTCTTGCGTCCTTTGCAACCTTTGGTTCAAAATTTAGGTGTTTTAATGTGGCAGAAAGCGCCACCCTCATTTGCTCATCGTCATCTACGACCAGTATCCTATACATACTTTTTTGCCAACCTCACAGCCTCTATTGCATCCTTTGCATACAGATCTGCACCGATCTTTTTTGCAAATTCCTCTGTAACTGCTGCGCCGCCTACCATTATTTTGACCTTTAATCCCTTCATCTTGATTTTATCGATGACGTTTTTCATGTTTACCATCGTTGTTGTCATCAGTGCCGATAGACCCACTGCATCGGCATGGTATTCCTCTATCGCCTTTATAATCGTCTCATCATCAACATTTTTGCCCAAATCTACCACTTCAAATCCGTTTGTTTCAAACAGTAGCGACACGATGTTTTTTCCTATGTCGTGTATATCACCCCTAACCGTTGCCATAACAATTGTTTTGCCCGTTTTTTGGTTTGTTGCCCTTTTCTTGATTACCTCTTTTAAAATGTTGAAAGCCTTTTTCATGGCGTTTGCAGATTTTATCATCTGTGGTAGGAAGTATATGCCCCTATCGTAGAGTTTTCCCACAACATCCAATGCAGGTATTAGTATTTTGTTGCTTATATCAAGGGGCTCGTATTTCTTTAAAGCCTCTTCCGTTAGTTTTACAACATCCTCTTCATTGCCCTCAACGACACACATAAACAGCTTATCCTCAAGTGATCCCTTTTCAAACTGCGATTCAATAATCTCCTCTTTCTTTGCGCTTTGTGTCTTGTCTTGTAATGTTATGTCTGATGAGTTGTTTATGTAAATTGAAGCATCTTTGTCCCTGTCAACAATTAGGTCGCTTGCAAACTTTATCTGCCACAAGAGTTCATCATAAGGGTTGACGATTGCACTGTCTAATCCGTTGTAAACTGCCATTGCAAGGTACGATGCGTTTATGAGCTTTCTATTTGGGAGACCAAATGACACGTTGCTTAAGCCGAGTATCGTCGTTATGCCATATCTTTCCTTTATCAACCTGATGGCCTTTAAACTTTCCAGTGCCCTGATCTTATCGCTTCCCACAGTCAAAGCCAAAGCATCAGCAACTATGTCCTCTTCCCTAATGCCAAATTCACTTGCCCTTTTTACAATCCTATCCAAAACGGATAACCTCTCTTCTGCCGTATTGGGAATACCCGTTTCGTCCAAAAGCAATGAGAGTATCGCAGCTCCGTACTTTTTGGCAAGTGGTAGAATAGCATCCATGCTTTCTGAAGATCCGTTAACGGAGTTTATCAAAACCTTTCCATCTGCTGCCTTTAGGCCTTCCTCGATGGCTTTAGGGTTGGATGAATCTATTACAAGCGGCACATTAACAACGCTTTGTACAGCAAGAACACACTTTTTCATCATTGAAGGTTCGTCAATCATCGGCACGCCGACGTTTACATCCAATGCCTTCGCCCCATGCTCCACCTGTTCAATTGCCTCTTTTCTGTATAAACCAGTTTTGCCTTCTTTTAACTGTTCCTTTAGGTGCTTTTTGCCTGTTGGATTAAGCCTTTCGCCTATGAATACAACGGGGTTACCGTAGCCTATATGGACGAGGTCTGTCCTACTTGTAAGCACCGTCGATTTCTTTATGTTTCTCTTTCTTGCTGGTTTACCCTTTAGTTTTTTTGCTAAAAGCCTTATGTGTTCAGGTGAAGTGCCGCAGCATCCCGCTACAATTGCAGCGTATTCTCTAAATTCGTCGGCGTACGATGCAAACTCCTCTGGTTCAACAGGGAATATGGTTTTTCCGTCCACCAGTCTTGGAATACCTGCATTGGGTTGTATAATCAGAGGCTTATCTGTAACATCTGCCATCCTTTTTACAAACTCGTTTAACAGATCCGGCCCTACTGAGCAGTTTGCACCGATTACGTCTACGTCCATGACTTCTACAGTTTTTGCAAATACTTCTGGCGATGTTCCAAGTATCGTTCTGCCGTCTTCTGCAAATGTCATCATAGCTATGATGGGTTTGTCCGTTAGCTCTCTAATTGCAACAATGGCTGCTTTCAGCTCCTTTATATCCATGAACGTCTCAAGTGAAAACAGATCAACACCTGCATCGATTGCTGGTTTTGCTTGCTTCTTGAAAACCTCTTTGATGTAGTCAAAACTAACGTCTCCGACAGGTTCAATGAACTTTCCCGTTGGCCCTACCGATAAAGAGACAAAGCCCTTATCCTTTACTACGCTCTTTGCTATTTTGACGGCTTCAAAGTTTATTTCGTAGACTTTATCTTCCAATCCAAACTCACTCAGCTTAATAGGGTTTGCGCCGAACGTGTTGGTGACAATGATGTCTGCACCTGCATCCAGATAAGACTTGTGTATCTCTGCGATCTCTTTGGGGTTTGTGACGTTTAAATAATCGGGACATGTGCCTGTTTTTAATATGCCCTTTTCTTGCAATTGAGTGCCCATTGCACCGTCTAAGATCAATATCTTTTTGCTTAACTCTTCCCTAAAACTTCTCATTTACTTCACTCCAAAAATACTCAATGGCAACATGATTGTCCTTTTTACTACACCCAAAACGCCTTTTGCAAGACTTTTAAATGGGACGGGTTTTATTGTTGGACTGTTTGCATTTCCGTAAACATGGAAGCTCAAGCCCGTAAAGCTTTTGCTTTTTCCACCTATGATCCAACCCACGATGGGTATATGAGAGACTATTTTGTTAACTGTAGAGAACGTAATGAAAGTTACGTATGCGTCAATTTTTGATTTCAATAGGTCGTATTTGCCGTATGCAAATATGTCTATACTTTTACCTTTGATAATTGCAGCGTCGTTTTCTTTTGTCTTTACAACACCATTGTTTAGTTTTAGGTGGGCTTGGATTTTTTCGTACTGTATGCCCTTTGATATGTCTACGCCCTTTAAAAACAGGGAGAAGGGGTTTAAAAGTGTAAAGAGCTTTATCGAGGCAGGCGCGTTGGGTATGCAGCCGTTTTTGGTTGTAAAATTAATTGATCCAGAAAGGTCTTTTAATGAAAATGTGTACTTCTTTTTGTAATATAGATTCGCATAAAGATCCATCGTATTTTTCTTGTTGGGGCAATCTGTCAAAAATGACCAGACAGCTGTATCGTTGATTGCAACTTTTATTGATTTCTTTGGTTTTTCTATATTTAAAATCCAGTTCGTGAAAGGTGACTTGAGTTTTACTTTAGTTATTTTATGGGTATTTACAAATTTCACAACAGTGGCTTTTAGATCCTTTTTCTTTTCCTTGTGTTTTAAAACCAAATCAAGTGTGCTGAACTCAACTTGTATATACTGATTGGGCAAGTGTATAATTGTATTTTTGTTTTGTCTTTTTGTTTTTTTCTTGAGCATATCTGTGTCTAATGTGAATTTTTGCGAGAACAGGTTTAATTTTATGGATTGGTCTTTTAAATTGTACTCACCATTTGCAATTAGGTGGTTTTTTAAGAAATCAAACGAGGCGTTGCTTAGCGCAATACTGTTTATATGAGAGTTTATGTATGCATTTAGGTTTCTGATACCGTAGAGTGAACCATCTTTAATGGTTAAGGTTATCTTTTTTATGTAGGGTTTTTGTGATATTGAGAAATCGACCATACCGCTTACGATGCCTGATACGGGAATGGGTAAAAGACTTTGTATATCGGAGATCTTTAACTCATTTGCCCTTGCTGATAGATTTATGATCTTTTTCTGTTTTACATCTATGACGCCAGAAAGCGAAAGATTACCGATGCCTTGAGCTGTTAGTTTTTTAATTTTCAATATGCCATTTGAAAATGCGCCAGTTACGTTTGTATTCAATGCGATGCCTTTGAATGTTATGGGTATCGTTAGATTTGTTGAGAATGTAAAGTTGTCTATTGCCCCATTTACGTTGCCGTTCACCTTTACCCAATTTAACTTGAGCTTATCAGTTTCATTTGCTATTGCGTTTTCTAAAAAATTTAGCTCATCCCTTGAAATTTTTGCGTTTATTTGACCATATAAGCCCAACTTTGGCTTTATCGTTAGTTTCAGTTTGCTTGTTTTGAACTGTGATTCCCTTGTCTGCGCTGTGAAGTTTTTAAAGAGTATATATAGCGAGGTTACTCTACCATTTTTTGTTAATCTGTTTATTTCAACGTATCCTGAGGCTTTTACCCACTGATTAGGTATATTAGGATTTTCGAATTCGATATCTTTGGGATATAACTTTAGTGAGAAATCAAAGTATGGCTTGGGTTTGAATCTATAACTGTAAACGTCTATTCTTGCCTTGATTTTGCCTTTTAGGTTCTTTGATCTTCCCAATAGCTTTAAATCGCTTTCTGATAATATGTTTTCTTCTATGAATAGCCTAACAAGTTCTGTTACTGTGCCGTAAAGGTTCAGATGTAGATCACTTCTAAAGCTTTTTCTGTAAAGTATAAAGCTTGAGTTCTTTGCTTTGATTTTATCAAATATACCAGAAGCTATGGCTATGATTTTATCTTCCGTTATTTTAACCTTGCCGTTATTTAGCTCAAAAAATGGGTTACTTGGGTTTATTCTAAACTTTACGTCCTTGATAAAAATCAGGCCGCTTTTAACAAAAGATAGCGATGGTTGTCCTGAAAATTCAACTCTTCTTAAAGAGATTTCACCAGATCTAAGATACGGTTTTATATCCTTTGGTAATAGGTAGAAAAACTGTGATACATCAATGAACGGTGTGGAGATTGAGCCTGAAAGTGTGGATTTGACAGGATTCTTTGTGTTAAAGTTGCCACTCAGTTTCAAAAAAAGGCCATTTTTACTCTTTGAAGTTAGATTTCTGATTTTTATTGTACCAGTATCTATTTTGCCTGTAATTTCTGTTGACAAACCGGACAGCAATATGGATTTGAACCTAAAGGACGATACCTTTGAATTGATCGAAAAGTCAAGATTTTTATCTAAATTTCCCTCCGTTTTAATGTTTCTTGCTAAAGCACCAGATATTTTTATCTTGGGTATCTCCGATCTAAATGCCAATTTGCCCTTTTGAATCTTCAAATTTAATCCAACGGGTATTTTGTCTATCGTTCCTTTAAAACCCAAAGAATTACTTTTTGTCAAAATATTTGCAGTTAGATTTAACTGCCCGTTTATGTTTATTTGGTTAATCTCAATGCTTATCTTTGGTATGTAGATGTCTACGGGTATGTATGGAATTTCAGGGAAGGTTAACCTTTTTTTTGATTTTGACTGTGTTTGCTTTATCTTGATGAAAACCTTTTCTACACCAATTTTTCCAAAGTAGTCCTTTCCCGTAATTTTTGCGACCAAGAGCTTGGCAACGTTTAAATCAACATGGGGTTTGTAAGCCGAAAGCTCAAACTCTTTGGATTTTATGTACATGTTTTTGACAGTGATTGTAAGGTTGGGAAATTGCTTATTGATACCTATTTTGTTAACAGAAACAACAATTCCCTTTGTCTTGGCAGAAATTAGTTGCTTGTTTAAAATAGAACTTATTCTATTTGGTGTTATGGAGTGCCATACAAAAAAAATAGCCGCTGCGACCAGAAGGATTAAGGCAGCAACGGCTATTGATGAATACCTGAGAACTTTTTTCATTTCTTCTTAATGTACTTCGATATGTCCTGCAGTCCTAAAATTACGTAACCTTCATTTTTTCCCGTCTTTATTATCATGGCTGGCGTTCCATTTATGCCATGCTCGAATGCCGTCCTTAAGATCTTATCAAGCAAGGGCTTGTATTCCTTATATATCTTACCCATGTTCTTTTGATTTTTTACGGCTTCTGACACCTTTGAGAACTCTGCACCCTCAACTTTGTTGATAGCCTCATTTAGACCCTTGTTTTTTTCAATGTTCAAAAACAACGCACTAGCGCGAGCTGCCCTTTCTCCATGCACATCGAAGGGAATGATGTGGAGTTTTATTTTGCCCTCTTTGGCAAGCTTTAAGAGGCGGGGCAACTCCCTTTTGCAGAATGGGCAATAGGGGTCTGAGAACATGTAAACCTCAACACCTTTCCCAATAGATTTTTTTGCGTTTTTTGGCATTTCTTTTAACAGTTCATTGAGCCAACTGATGTCCGTTTTTGCCTGTTCAACGGACACTTTTGGTTCAACCCTTGTTAGCCTGCCATTTTCAAACTTTAGCACTATTGGGACTATAATTTGCTTGTTCTTTGAAACCCACAAATATCTGTGGTAAATTGTACCGGTGTTTTTGTTCTTAATGGATACGTTGAGTTGCTTAAAACCCTTTAATTCGCTCTTTTTCTCAACCTTTACTGTGTAAGGTGTGTTTGGTGGTACAAGTTTGCCAACTATATCCTTGTATGTTGAGCTGTTGCCACTGGCTAAAGCTGGAAGGGACAGACACGCCACCAATGCACTGCTGATGATCGTTTTTCCAAATCTCATCTTTCACCTCCAATTTTTTGTCGGTTAGATTATATATTTTTTCTTGAGAATTACAACAATCAATGATTTTTTAAGGTGGTTGACAATGATACCCTCATCCTTTACAATTCAAAACCACAGGAGGCGCTATGCTAAGGAGATTTTTGTTTGTTACACTTGCGAGTTTTTTCCTGTATTCTTGTGGTTTCGATAGTTCCATTTTGATAAAAAGAATTGATCTTCTGCAACAACAGGTTAACCTAAACTCCCAGAGGATTACAGAGAATTCAGAACGCATTGATAGTATAGAACAAAAAATTGAGAAAATAAAAGAGAGGCTTGCAAAAGAAAGGGAACAGAATAACTTTTTGGCTCAAATTCCGCCTGTTACTGTAATTGATAATGAGACACAGGGTTCACTAAAAAGTCAATCTCCTATGAATGACGATAACGGTAGTGTTAAAAAGCAGGTGTCAAAAGTTGAGAAGGTTAAAAGTGAAAAGGATATCAGGACTGCAAGTGGGCATGTGGTTAGTAAATCTGCTGTAAAGAGCAATTTACAAAATAAAGATTTAGATCCCAATAAGCTATACAAGAAGGCCTTATCTTTGTATTTTTCATCCAATTACGAGGATGCGTCGAAGTTATTTAAAGAGTTCTTGAAGAATTTTGATAAAACCAATCCTCTGTACGACAATGCCATGTTTTGGCTTGCCTACTGCTACCTGCATGAGAACAAAACACAAAAAGCTGTTGAATTGTTTAATAGGTTAATAGAGGAGTTTCCCTACGGATCCGTTGAAAACGGCGGAAAGACCGATGCCGCTATATATGCTTTGATAAAGATATACAGAAAGGAAGGTAATACAGGACAAATCAATAAATACAGTCACTTGCTCTTAAAGAGATTTCCCCAAAGCAAGTATGCTGCATATTTGAAAAGGAGGCAAAAGGGATGAAAAGATTTTTTTGGGTTTTGTTTATATTATCGATTGCCTTGAATTCTTACGCTATAGGTGAACTGTATGTGGTTAAACCCCACGACACACTGTGGGATATATCAAAGAGGTTCTATAAGAACCCCTACCTATGGGGTAAAATATGGAAAAACAATGCGTATATCAATAATCCGAATCTGATCTTTCCTGGTGAGATTTTAAAGGTTGGAAAGTACGGATTGGAGATATTTAAGCCGCAAAAGAAGGCAAATAACCAGCCTGTAAAGAGGGCAAAGAATGAGCACATTAAGAAATACATTACAGCCATTTGGTTTGATGGTCATAGGTTCTTTTCATCGTGTGGAAAGGGTTACTGTATTTGGGATAAAGGGGATTTTGAGCTTGCAAAGATGAGCTTTGATACATACGACAACATAGAGGTTACTTTGGGGGATACGGTTTACCTTCATACAGACAGGAGTAGTTTACCAAAAAAACTCTATGTCTATAGGGAATACAAGGATTTTTTGGATACATCTCTTTGCTCGGATGAGGATAGCGTCTTTTTGCCTTTAGGTGAAATAGAGGTTGTAAAAAAGGTTAAAAATGGCATTTTTGAGGGCAAGGTTACAAAGTCTGTAACAGAAATTTCAAAGGACGACGTGGTATCGAGTGTTTACCCGTACGAAACGGTTGAAAAGCAAGTTATGGCAAAGGTCGGAGATGTAAAGGTTAAACAGATATTGGTAGAACAAAATGAAATGCAGAGCGGCTTAGGTTTTATATTTTTCTTTAAGGCTTCAAAGAATCTGCCTGTGTTGGCAGGCAAGGAGATAGAACTTGCTAGGGTAAATGAAGGTTCGCCTGTCCCTGTCACAGTAGCAAGAGGTATTGTCATCAGCCAATATAAAAGGTTTATAGGCATCTATTTCCCCTCCATTAATGGCTTAAAAGAGATTCCAGACAGGACACAAGAATACGTTTTGAGGTGATAGGATATGTTAAAGGTCTATAACACGGCTTCAAGGAGCTTAGAGGAGTTTAAACCGCTGAATGATAACAAAGTTGGTATGTACGTGTGCGGTGTTACGGTTTATGATTTCTGTCACATCGGTCATGGCAGAAGCGCCGTTGCTTTCGATTTAATCTATAGATACTTGAAGTACAAGGGCTATGATGTGACGTTTGTTAAGAATTTTACCGATGTGGATGACAAAATAATCAACAGGGCAAATAAAGAGAGTGTTAGTTGTGAGGAGATTTCGAATAGGTATATTGAAGAGTACTACAAAGATATGGACAAGTTGAATATAGAAAGGCCCACATATGAGCCAAAAGCAACGGAGCATATAAATGAGATTATTGACTTGGTTAAAAAGCTGATTGAGAAGGGCTTTGCATACGAGGTGAACGGTGATGTCTACTTCAGTGTTGAGAAATTCAAGGATTACGGTAAGCTGTCGCGCAAAAATATAGAGGAATTAAAAAGCGGCGCAAGGGTTGAGATAAACGAAAAAAAGAAGAATCCGCTGGACTTTGCTTTGTGGAAGAAATCCAAAGAGGGTGAACCGCGGTGGGATTCACCGTGGGGAAAAGGTAGGCCTGGATGGCATATTGAATGTTCTGCTATGAGTATGAAGTACTTAGGCGAATCGTTTGATATACACGGTGGTGGTGAGGACTTGGTTTTTCCTCATCACGAAAACGAAATAGCCCAGAGTGAGGCGGCCACAGGAAAGCCATTTGCCAAATATTGGATACACAACGGTTTTGTGAGGATAAATAAGGAAAAGATGAGTAAATCATTGGGCAACTTTTTCACATTGAGAGATGTACTAAAACAGTACAACGGAGAAACGTTGAGGTATTTTCTACTTTTAACCCATTACAGAAGCCCCATAGATTTCTCATTTGAGGGATTGGATTCAGCCAAAGAGGCATTGAATAGGTTTTATAACTTCATACAGAGGCTTGAAGAGACCGAGTTTTTTAAGGATGGCGAGAGAAATGTTGAGCTTGAAAGCGTATTGAATTCTTTGATAGAGCGTTTTGAAGATGCAATGGACGATGACTTTAATGCTCCGAAAGCCATAGGTGAGGTTTTTGCAACAATTAGGTCTTTCAACCAGTATCTGGACAGGATGGAGAAGGAGAGCAAGAAACCCTTTAGTGGCTATAAGGAGAAGTTTTTGGACGATATAAACAAGATCTCGTCGGTTTTGGGTGTATTTGGGACATCTTCTGCAAGCTGGTTCATACCAGGGGACATTGACGTGGAATGGGTTAAAAGGAAGATAGAGGAGAGGGCTATAGCGAGAAAAAGGAAGGATTTCGAGACGGCAGATAAGATTAGGGATGAACTTGCCAAGCATGGTATTATCCTTGAAGATGCAAGGAACTATACGAGATGGAAAGTGAAAAGATAGACAACGAAAAGGGTTTGTTGCTGGACGATGAGATAGATAAATTCGAAAGTAATGCACTTACAAACTATCTAAAGGAGATATCAAGTATACCTGTACTTTCTCAAGAAGAAGAGAGAGAATTGGGCTATAGGATTAAAAAGGGTGATAAAGAAGCACTAAAGAAATTGGTCAAACACAACCTACGTTTTGTTGTTAGTGTAGCTAAGAAATATAGGAATTTGGGCATACCATTGATGGATCTAATAAATGAGGGTAATTTGGGTCTGATAAAGGCTGCGAAGAAGTTTGACCCAGATAGGGATGTGAAATTTATCTCCTATGCAGCGTGGTGGATTAAGCAGTCGATAATGAAATACATAACCGAGCAGAGCGCGCCTATAAAAATTCCTCTAAAGGCCAAAAACAGGTTACAAAAGTTGGATAGCCTGAGGGATGAGTATAAAAAGACATACAATGAAGAACCATCCGAAGAAGAACTCATGGATATCGCAGATTTGAGCGAGCGTGAGTTGAAGAATACAGAGTTAACACGATTTAGGTTTGAATCGCTGGACGATTATGTGGGTGACGACAAGGATATCGCCTTAAGTGATCTTATTAGTCTGGAAGAGGAGTCTGTAGAGGATAGGCATATAAAGAAATCATTAATCGAAGAGGTTAATAGATGCCTTGAGGAGCTACCAGAAAGAGAAAAAGACATAATAAAGCTTAGATACGGTCTTTACGACGGTAAACCGAGAACACTCAGAGAAATTGGTGAAAAATACGGCATAAGTAAAGAGAGGGTGAGGCAGTTAGAAAACAACATTCTTAATAAATTGAAAAGGAAGCTAAAGGGATATAAATGAACCCTTATGAGGTGCTCGGTGTTAATGATAATGTTTCAGAAGAACAGTTGCGAGAGATATTTATTAGCCTTGCCAAAAAGTTCCATCCTGACACGGCAACCACTGAGGAAGAGAGGAGAGAAAAGGAAAGGCGTTTTAAGGAGATCACTTATGCCTATGGGCTTTTAAAGGGCAAATTGGAAAAACCCTTGTATATGGATGAAAAAGATAAAAATAAGGGTTTAGATGTTTCTTTGATAAAGAAAAAGGCCCATGTATTTATCAAGAATGGTGATTTCAACTCAGCTATAGATATTCTAAAGATTCTGGATGAAGATGACCATGAGGTCAACATGCTGTTGGGTTTGGCGTTGTTTAAGAAGAAAAAGTATCATCTTGCAGTTGAGCATTTTAAAAAGGCCATAGAAATAAACCCGTGGAAGGCGGATCCCTATGTCTATTTGGGAGAGGTTTATTCAGAGATTAATTTGAAAAAATCTGCCATGCACTATTACAAAGAGGCATTAAAGATAGATCCAAACAGCACTATGGCTCTAAATGGAATAAAAAAACTCTCTAAAGTTAAGTTTTCCATAAAATCCCTGTTCAAAAAAGGTTAATCTTGCAAAGATTAAATTACAAGGAAGTTATAAAAAAGATACTATCCTTGGATGATTCTCCTCATAAGATAGCGCTATCTTTTGCCGTCGGGGTTTACATATCCATATCCCCTTTTTTTGGTTTTCATACCTTACTTGCCATTCTTCTGTCCTTGATTTTTAAGCTCAATAAGGTTGCTACAATTACTGGGTCGTGGATGAATAATCCATGGACGTTGGCACCCGTTTATTATGCGGACTTGAAGGTGGGGTGTTTTATTTTGAACAACGAGGTTAACTTTAACATAAGACCGTTTACATTGGAGCATTATTTAAATAGCGGAAAGTACGTGTTTTTTGATATACTTGTTGGCAGTATTATTCTGGGCGTTGTTGTCTCAACTGTGACTTACTTCGTTTTGAGATTTATTTTGGAAAGAAGGAAAAAGGATGTTTCCTATCAAGGATGATATTCCATCCTATTCAAGGCCTGTTGTGAATTATACGCTTATACTTGTAAATGTATTTGTCTTTTTCTATGAACTTAGCCAACCAAATCTCATGTACTTTATCTATCGCCACGCATTCATACCAGCCATTCTGTTTGAGCAACACAGAATCATCGACGGTTTAATTAGAGCATTTAACTCTATGTTCTTTCACGGTGGTTTTATGCACATTTTGGGCAATATGTGGTTTTTGTGGGTATTTGGCGACAATGTTGAGGATAGACTGGGCCATGTAAATTACCTTTTCTTTTATTTAATTAGTGGTTTGGTATCGATGTTTGTTCAGGGTATAATGTCAGCCCACTCTGGTGTACCCTTAATCGGAGCAAGCGGTGCTGTTTCTGCCGTTATGGGTGCTTACTTGATGTTTTTCCCTAAAGCAAGGATATTAACACTTGTGCCAATATTTATTTTCATAACATTTCTTTGGATACCGGCTTGGTTTTTCATTATTACCTGGTTTTTCGTTCAGTATCTAAACGGGTTATTCTGGATGGCTTCACCTTCAATGGGTGGTGTTGCCTGGTTTGCTCATATAGGCGGGTTTATCTCTGGTGTCATTGTTGCAAGGGCGTTTGTTGTAAGACATAGGTTGTCATGAAATGCCTTTTCCTTTCAGATGCCCATTATCCCTTTTCTGATGAAATAATTAACTTTCTCCTTGATACGTATCTTGAATTCGATGCAATATATATACTTGGTGATCTGTTTGAGTTTTACTATGGTTATGACAGCTTTGTCTATCCCCATCACTTACAGTTGATCAACACTTTAAGGTTTATATCAAAAAAGGTCAAGGTGACACTCTTTGAGGGCAACCACGAATACAGGCTTGAGAGAATAAGTGATTTCTTAGATGTTAGGGTGGTTAAAGGGGCTTTGGTTGAGAAAATTGGTAAATACACCGTATTTATGTCTCACGGTGATACGATAGATAGACTGGATTTGGGCTATAGATTGTTCAGGGCGACTTTAAAGAATAAGTTGATGCTTTCATTTATAAACACTATACCACCAAGCAACTTGTTGAAACTCTCTCAAATTGCGTCTAAGGTTAGTAAAGAGAACTTGAAGTCCAAAAGATACAGGGGGACTGAGAAGACACTTGAACGTTATGCAAAAGACTTACTTGAAGAAGAAGTGGATGTTGTTATATTTGGTCATGTACATAAACCGGTGTTTAAAGAACTGGAGAATGGATTATATATAAACACAGGTGAGTTTTACTCCATTTTTAGCTACGTAACGTTCGATAGTGAAGACTTCAAAATGCACTATTGGAGGGGTGGAAATGACAAAGGAAGAGGCAAAGAAGAGAATAGATGAACTAAGAAGGGTGCTACACTATCACAACTATAGGTACTATGTGCTGGACGACCCTGTTATATCGGATGAGGAATACGATAGATTGCTAAAGGAATTAAAGGAGTTGGAAGAGCGATATCCTGAATTTTACGATGAAAATTCCCCGACAGTTAAGGTTGGTGGTCAGCCATTGAGTAAATTTGATAAGGTCGAGCACAAGATACCCATGCTTTCACTTGAAGACGGCTTTAGTGATGATGAGATAAGGGAATTTGACCGCAGGGTTAAGAGGTTTTTGGGTTTATCTGAAAATGAGGTTATTGACTACAGTGTTGAGCCAAAATTCGATGGTTTATCAATAGATCTGATCTATGAAAACGGAAAGCTGAAAGTGGCTTCCACAAGAGGCGACGGATATATAGGAGAAAATGTTACGCAGAACGTGAGAACCATAAGGAACTTACCGCTTGTTTTACCTTTGGACGATCCACCAACATATTTGGACGTTCAAGGAGAGGTTTTGCTTACAAAGGATGAGTTTAAAAAGATCAACGAGGAGCGTGTTAACAACGGCTTACCACCCTTTGCAAACCCAAGAAACGCCGCTGCAGGGTCTGTCAGACAGCTTGACCCTAAGGAGACAGCAAAGAGAAACCTCATCATGATTATGTACTACATAAGGCAGATTGAGGGATATACTAAGCGCATATCAACCCAGAGTGGGGCTTTGGAAACCCTGAAAGAGTTGGGTTTTCCCACAAGTGAATACTGTAAGCTTGCGCATGGCATAGATGAGGCGATAGAGTACAAAAAGAAACTTGAAAAAATCAGGGATACCCTACCCTACGAGCTTGATGGTGTTGTTATAAAGGTTAACAGCTTTGATTTTCAAGAAAGATTGGGATTTACGACAAAATCACCGAGATGGGCCATTGCATTTAAATTCCCTGCAGAACAGGCAACAACTAAGATTGTGGATATACAGGTCAACGTTGGAAGGACGGGCATTTTAACGCCTGTTGCAATTTTAGAGCCTGTGAATATTGGTGGTGTTACGGTGTCGCGTGCCAGTTTGCATACGATGGATGAGATTGAAAAGAAGGACATAATGATTGGCGATACGGTATTTGTCCAGCGTGCGGGTGATGTGATACCTGAGGTGATCAAACCCGTTAAAGACCTTCGCGATGGGACACAAAGACCCTTTAAAATGCCGGATAGGTGTCCTGTTTGTGGATCAAAGGTTATAAAAGACGGTGCTTATTATAGGTGTTCCAATATCAACTGCCCCAGTGTTTTGAAGGAGTCCGTAAAGCACTTCGTTTCAAGGAAGGCTATGAATATAGACGGTTTTGGAGATCGAATCGTTGAGCAGCTGGTTGATAAGGGCATTGTTAAGGATGTGAGCGATATATACACGTTGGACAAAGAAACCCTGATGAGTTTGGACAGGGTTGGAGAGAAGTTGGCGGAGAACTTACTCACGGCGATTGAACGATCCAAAGGCACAACATTTGCTAAATTCATCTATGCATTGGGTATTAGACATGTTGGAGAGTATGTGGCTAAATTGTTGGCTGAGAGGTTTGGGAATTTGGATAATTTAAAGAAGGCAACAAAAGAGGAGCTCCTGAGTATAGAGGGAGTTGGTGAGGAGATTGCAGATAGCGTGGTTTCATTTTTTTCAGAGAAGAAGAATTTGGACACAATAGATAAACTTCTTTCGTACGGTGTTCATTTTGAAGAAGAAAAAAAAGAGCGGTCAAAGATTTCGGGTAAGAGCTTTGTCTTTACGGGTACGCTGTCCAAACCGAGGGATTATTTCAAGGATCTCGTGGAAAAAAAGGGTGGCATTGTAAGAAACAGCGTGAGCAAGAACTTGGATTATCTTGTAGTCGGTGAAAATCCAGGATCCAAACTCAACAAGGCCCAAAAGCTCGGTGTGAAAATTATTAACGAAGAAGAGCTAATGAAATTGCTGGAGGAGTAAGTGGAAAAAGAGGATATATTACTTGATCCCAAATGGATCTCTTCCTTCTATGCACTTGTGGCTACAGCCGTCTGCACTCTGATTTTTACCTATAAAGGTGTTGACTTCTTTGATGCTTTCATAAAAACGTTTTTTACCGTTGTATCCTTCTATCTGTTTGGTTTGATTACGGCCGCTGCAGTGAACTTTTATTACATAAACTTTGTGAAACCCAAAGAAGAGGAAGCAGAGCAGCAGGAAGGCGAGGAATCGGGTGAAGAAGAACAGCAAGAGCATGAGGAGATGAACGAACAAGGTTCTGAGCAGGCAGCATGAACAGGGAAGAGATTGTCGAGGCATACTACCCAAAAATTAGACGTATGGTTAAAAAAATTGTTGTTAGAATGCCTGAAGGTTATGATGAGGACGATTTTGTACAAGTGGGTATTATGGGTTTATTGAAAGCTTTGGATAACTGGGACGAGTCGCGTAGCCTGTCTGAATTTAAATCTTACGCTAACACTAAGATAAAAGGTGCGATTTTGGATAAGTTGAGGAGCGTGGATACCGTTTCGCGATATTCAAGGGATAAACTGAAAAAGATTCACTCTGTTTACAAGGACTTTATGGAAGAGGGAAAGTTCGATCCATCCGATGAAGAGGTTGCGCAACGTGCGGGTATGGATCTTGATGAGTTTAATGATTTGCTTATGAAACAGTCCAATTCTACGATGATGAGCATAGATGAGACCGTTACTGATGGTGATGCCATTCTTTTAGAGACAATAGAGAATAAATCCGTTAAAAGTCCTTTAGAGATTTTGGAAGATGAAGAACTGCAGGATTTGATAAAAGAGGGCCTAAAAACGTTAAACGAAACAGAATTGACGGTGTTGAGTTTATACTATTACGAGGATTTCAATATGAAGGAGATTGCCTCGATAATAGGAAAAACAGAATCGAGGGTATCACAGATAAAAACCAAAGCGCTGCTAAAATTGAGGGCTTACATACAAAGGAGGATTGAGGGGTGAAGGAGCTTATTAAAGATGCTTTGGACATCGTTTCTAAAATCTTAATAGCAGATGCCATTACTGCACCCAAAAGTGTGGGAAGAGACGATGTTGTTGTTGATATTATAACAGATAGCGAAACAAAATCGAAGATTTTTAAAAAGATGACAGAGATCACCGAAAGAACGGGCCTGACATTCTACAAACGTGATGCGATAAACTGTGAGAATGTCGATTACATTATTTTAATTGGATTTAAGTTATTTTACCATCGATTTGACTGCGGTTTCTGTGGCTTTTCTGGATGCGATGAGTGTATTGAAAAGGGTGGTGTGTGTGCTGTATCTGCTACTGATGCTGGGATTGCTATAGGTAGTGTCGTGAAGCTTGCTTCCATTTTTGGTATCGACAATAGGATCATGATATCACTGGGACAAGCGGCCAAGGAAATTGGCTATTTTAAAGAGAAGATTGGTGGAGCCTACGGTATACCACTTTCGGCAACCACCAAAAATCCATTCTTTGACAGAAAGATCAAGGTTTAATGAACAGCCTTTTGTATCTTGTTGGATTTTAGGCACTGAGTACAAACATACATCCTCTTTACCTTGCCGTCTATGTAGACTTTGACTTTTTGGATATTGGGATACCACTTTCTCTTTGTCCTTATATGGGAATGGCTTACCTTATATCCCACTGAAGCCTTTTTACCGCAAATTTCACACCTTCTTGCCATGTCAAACCTCCATCTTTATATGCTCGAAAGCTTATATCAAAATTGGCTGTTTTTCTCAACCGTTTTGTTTGTGTTTATCTTGAGCAGATCATAAAAGATGCACTTTCTTGTTATGCCTGTAATCAAGAAAGTGCAGCCAACAGCTTTGATGATGTTATTCTTTGTAATGCAGCCAAACAGTGTCAATAAAGATCCTCCAATAAGCCTAATTTCCCTGTCAATACCGCCGATATTGGATTTTAGATTTAGCATCCTAACCTCCTTTTGTTTGATTTCTATTTTGGTATTCATTTATATAGCTAAACAATGCCAAGATTGTGAGAAAAATTGTTGAATAGATAAAAAAGGAAAAGACGGATTTATTGAAGTAGATTTTGAATATTTTCAGGAAAACAAGAACTATTACCACTATTTGTGAAAACGTTGAGATCTTACCAAACACGGATGCCTTGATTTCAATCTGTTGCAAATTTTTTAGTGATAAAACCTCTATAATGCTTCCTGCAACCAAAATGATGTCTTTAGATAGCACAACGGCGAATAGTAAAACAGGCAAGTAACCTTGGGATGTGAGTATTACAAATGTGTAGTTTATTAGGATCTTATCTGCCAAAGGATCGAGTATAGCACCCAATTTTGTTTGTTGATTGAGTTTTCTTGCTAAAAAACCGTCCAATAGGTCGCTAATTGATGCTACCAAAAATAGATAGACGGCCCATTTGTACTGGTTTTTTATAAGCATGATTGCTATGGGTATTGCAAGGAGCATCCTTGATATTGTTATGGCGTTCGGTAAATTGAGCCTTTGTCCCATGCTTAGTGAATGAGCTTAAAAAATCTGTTAAACCTTATTTTGAATGGATGGAATGTCCATGAACCGTAAATGATAAATGCTTTGCCCACGATATCGTTTTCAGGCACAAAACCCCAGTATCGTGAGTCGTACGAATTGTCCCTATTGTCTCCCATCATAAAGTATTCATGTGGAGGAACCTTAACTGGGCCCCAATTGTCACGAGAGCCCCAAAGTGTCTTAAACATGGAAATGGTGGTGTTTCTTGGATATATGTGGGGATCTGTATGAATAACATAAGGTTCTTTAATGCGTTTTCCGTTTCTGTATAGTACTTTATTTTTCATCTCAAGAACATCCCCAGGCACACCCACGCAACGTTTTATGAAATATATGCTCCTATCCTTTGGCCACCTGAAAATCACAACATCACCGTCCTTTGGGTGGCTAATGGGAATTATGATCTTGCCTGAAATTGGGACCCTAATTCCATAAATTAGCCTATTTGCCAAGACATGGTCGCCGATCAATAACGTGGGTTCCATTGAGGCAGATGGTATTTTGAAGGCTTCAACAAAAAATGCTCTAATGAACATTGCAATTATAAAGGCTATGATTATGGACTTTATCCAATCCATTAATTTACTTTCTTTTTTCTTCTCTTCGCTCATCAATCCCCCTTTATTTCAACAAGCTTTATGAAAGCCTCTTTTGATATACCTACATTGCCCAACTGCTTCAGCTTTTTCTTGCCTTCCTTCTGTTTCTCCAAAAGTTTTTTCTTTCTTGTAACATCACCGCCGTAACACTTTGCCAGGACATCTTTACGCAAGGCACTGATCTGCTCTTTGGCTATGATTTTACCACCAACCTTTGCCTGTAGTCTAATTTCAAATAACTGCTTCGGTATGTATTGCTTTAAATTTTTAAGCACCTCTCTTGCAATCCTGTATGCCTTTTCTTTCGGTACTATCAGTGAAAATGAGTCGATCTCTTTGCCGTTAATTAAGATAATCAGCCTTGTCAAATCGCCTTTCTCGAAACCCTTAAATTCGTAGTCAAACGAAGCGTACCCCTTCGAGAGCGATTTTAATTTATCGTAGAAGTCAACCAAAATTTCTGCAAGCGGAACGTCGTACTTTATTAGGACCCTATCTGTAGCAATGTACAGAATTTCCTTTTGCCTACCCCTCTTTTCCTGTAGCAGTTTTAGAAGATTACCCACAAACTCGGCAGGTGTTATAATTTCCACTTCAACATAGGGTTCATATATTGCCTTAATCTTCTGTGGTGGGGGCAGTTCGGATGGATTTGATACCTCAACAACCGTTCCGTCTGTTTGCTCTACCCTGTACAAAACGCTTGGCGTTGTCATTACAACATCGAGTTCAAACTCGCTTTCAAGCCTCTCCCTTGTTATGTTCATACTCAAAACACCCAGAAAACCGCACCTAAAGCCAAACCCCAGTGATTCGGATTTTTCTTTTTCTATTGTTAATGAAGCATCGTTTAATTGCAATTTTTCTAAAGCATCCCTTAAATCATCGTAATCTTCGGGCTCTGTAGGGTAGATACCCGCAAAGACGAACGGCTTCGGTTTCTTAAAACCCTCGAAGGGTTTATCCGTAGGGTTATCTGAACTTGTTACAGTGTCTCCAACCGTTGCGTCCTTTATGTTTTTGATATTTGCAACAAGGTACCCCACCTCTCCCACCGTTAACTCTTCCGCTTTCTTTTGCTTTGGTGTGAAATACCCAAGCTCTTCGACCTCGTATTCTTTCTTTGTTGAGTAGATCATTATTTTATCGCCAATCCTTATTTTGCCGTCAAAAACCCTTGTTATAGAAACAACGCCCCTGTAATTGTCGTACCACGAGTCAACAACCAATGCCCTAAGTGGTGAATTCTCATTGCCCTTTGGTGGCGGTATCCGTTTTATTATTGCCTCTAAAACCTTATCTATGTTTGTTCCATTTTTGGCTGATATTTCTATTGCCTCGCTTGCATCTATGCCCAAAGCATCTTCTATTTCTCCCTTTGTTTTCTCTACATTTGCACTGGGCAGGTCAATCTTGTTTATCACGGGTATTATCTCTAAATTGTTCTCAATGGCCAAATAGGCGTTTGCTATGGTCTGTGCTTCAACACCTTGTGTGGCATCTACAACAAGCAAGCAGCCTTCACACGCCTTAAGGCTTTTAGAGACTTCGTAACCGAAATCCACATGGCCCGGTGTGTCTATCATGTTTAGTATGTATTCTTCTCCTTCAAAATTGTACGTAAGCCTAACCGTTTGGGCTTTTACCGTAATCCCGTGTTTGCGTTCTACTTCCAGATTGTCAAGAATTTGCTCCTTCATCTCGCGCTTATCCAAAGCGCCTGTAAACTCAATCAATCTATCGGCAAGCGTGCTTTTTCCGTGATCTATATGCGCAATTATTGAGAAGTTTCTAATCTTGTTTTTTTCCATTGATTTCTTTTAGCCCTTTCTCAATAACCTTTTCAATGGTATATGTTTCATAACGCATGGATTTTAACCCTCTGGACACTTTTACATTGATTGTTTTAAAAGCTTCTTCCAAGACCCTCAAAGACTCTTCAACACGCTTAATATTGGCTTTGAATATGTCAAAGATATCCGCCCTTTTTTCTTCTATATCACTCGATAGTGAAGTTCCAACGTCGTTTTCTGTGTCCCTTGACAAGGTAAAGTCAAAATCCTTCTCAATATGTGCTAAATCTGAGCGCAACGTTTTTATCTTCTCTGTTATATTTCTGTTATCCAAAATAAAACGCCCTATATCCTCAATGACCCTCAATCCTTCTCGGGTTCTGTTAAAATTTGCATCTATCAATCGCTTTATCTTATCCTGGAGCGCTTCCACAGGTAGTCAAACTCCTTTTCGTAAGCGTTTGCAATGTCGAATCTTTTGATTATCAAAATATTCTCGTCATTTATCTTAAATGCAGAAGCTGTCCAGTTTGCAGAACCCGTTATAACTACCCTATTGTCAATAACTGCAAACTTGTTGTGCATCAAGCCTTCCCTATCCCAGGCAATATGTGGCACTGCAAACCTTACATCTATTCCGTTTGCCTTTAAGAAAGGGTACTTTGTGTATCGGTTGTCTGGTCCATTGGCAGATCTATCGAGTATTACCCTTATCTTTACACCCCTGTTTTTAGCTTTTACCAAAGCCCTTGCCAAGGGTCTTGATGTGAAATCGTAAACAGCAATATCTATGGATTTCTCACTTGCATTTATTTCATCCACTATTGCATCTAATGCCTCGTAAGACGGCGTGAAGTAGACGTATATGTCGCGCGAAAATGATGTTGGGACAAATAAAACAACGATTAAAATCGCAATGAAAAAATATCTCTTAAACATTGTAGTTCGGTGGCTCCTTTGTCATTATTATGTCGTGAACGTGGCTTTCCCTCAAAGATGCCTCTGTTATCTGTATAAAGACAGCCTTTCTCCTTAAATCCTCTAAATTCTTTGCCCCGATGTAACCCATTCCCGATTTCAATCCGCCCACTAATTGATACAAAACATCGCTGACTTCGCCCTTGTAGGGCACCCTACCCTCAACGCCTTCAGGCACCAATTTTTCAGGCTCCATCTCGTCTTGGAAGTATCGGTCTCTGCTGCCCTCTTTCATGGCCTCAATTGAGCCCATACCCCTGTAGATCTTGTATTTCCTACCTTGATAGATCACGCTTTCTCCCGGCGATTCCTCTGTTCCTGCAAGCAGATTACCGATCATCACTGCCTCGGCTCCGGCTGCCAAAGCCTTGACTATGTCACCTGAAAATTTTACACCACCATCCGCGATGATCTTTTTATCGTACAAAGCCGCCTCTTCGGCGCATTCGCTAATTGCCGTAATCTGAGGCACACCGACGCCAGCTACAACTCGTGTCGTGCAAATCGAACCAGGACCTATACCCACTTTAACAATGTCAGCCCCCGCTTTGATTAAGTCCTTTGTTCCTTCCTTTGTTGCAACGTTGCCGCCAATTACCGTAACATTGGGGAAATTGCTCTTTATCTTGTCTATCAGGTTTAACACGTATATGGAATGGCCATGTGCAGAATCAACGACGATAACATCAACACCGGCATCTACTAATGCCCTTGCCCTTTCCAGTCCGTCCCTTACACCGACAGCCGCGCCAACAAGCAATCTCCCGTGCATATCCTTCGATGCATTGGGGTATTCCTTTTTCTTTCGTATGTCCTTTATTGTGATCAGCCCCTTGATTTTGAAGTTTTCATCAACTATAGGTAGCTTTTCGACCTTGAACTGCTTTAGGTAATCCTCTGCCTCTTGAAGCGTTATACCCTCTTTTGCCGTGATCAGATTGTCTTTTGTCATAACGTCCTTGATAGGTTTTGAATAGTCCTTCTCAAACTGTACGTCCCTGTTTGTTATTATGCCCACAAGTGTCCCATCCTCAAGTGTCACAGGAATGCCTGATATATGGTATTGTTTCATCAAGTTCAGTGCATCGTTTATGGTTGAGTTTGGATCGATGGTGATTGGGTCTAATATCATGCCGCTTTCTGACTTTTTGACCCTTATGACCTGTCTCACCTGTTCTTTTATGCTCATGTTTTTGTGTATGATGCCCAATCCGCCCTGCCTTGCCATTGCTATAGCCATTTTGTACTCTGTGACCGTATCCATTGCGGCAGAGATAATGGGTGTCTTTAGTATTAGTCTCTCTGTTAAATATGCCGTTACGTCAACATCTTTGGGTAATACCTCTGATTTGTTCGGCAACAGCAAGACATCGTCAAATGTTAAACCATACCCACTTTTCAATCTCATAGCTAAATCTCCAGGAACTTGAAGTTTGCAACGTTTAACACAATTTGCCTAAGCCTGTTTAACAGCGATAGCCTGTTATTCCTCAAATCTTGATCCTTATCCATCACCATAACGTTGTCAAAAAACGTGTTTATTGTATCCTTTATGGAAGCAACCCTTTCAAGCAGATCAAGATACCGTCTATCCTTTAAGTACTTGTCCAATTCGTTCTCTATATCTTTGATTTTCTCAAACAGCGCCTTTTCTTCATCCTGTACAAATAACTCTTCGTTAACATCCAAACCATCAAAGTCTTTTACGATATTAAAAACCCTTTTAACAGCAAACTGTTTCTCCTTGTTTGGATCTCCTTTAACAAATTTTTCTATTGCCAAAAGCCTCAAGTAGGCATCGTAAATGTCGTCAAATTTAAACGTGACAGATTTAAGGAGGTCGTACGGATAATCGCTGAATAGATTTTCGAATCTGATTTTGAAGAACTCTTCGATTTCGTCAAAGTTTACATCCTTTTTGTAAAGTTCAGCCGCTTTCTTCAGTATGGTTTTCAGATTAACGAATATTCTGTTTTCAATTATCGTCCTAATGATGCCAAGCGCTGCCCTTCTTAAGCCGTACGGGTCTTTTGCGCCTGTGGGTTTGAGGCCTGCAAAGAAGCCGCCAACGATTATATCGGCTTTGTCGGCTATGGATAAGGATATACCAGCGCCTGTTTTTGGTGTCTCGTCCTCTTTGGGTAGGTACTGCTCGTAGATTGCTTGAGCCACCTCTTTGTCTTCACCGGAGATCAGGGCATACTCCCTGCCCATGACGCCTTGAAGTTCAGGAAACTCATAGACCATCTGCGTGAGTAGATCGGCCTTCGAAAGGTATGCTCCCCTCTTGGCCTTTTCTTCGTCGAACCCCATTAAATTGGCAATGAAACCGGACAGCTCAACGAGTCTCTTTGTTCTCTCAAGCTGTGTGCCCAACTTTTCATGGAACAGCATATCGCCTAACTTTTCTACAAAGCTCTCAAGCCTGTATTTTTTGTCTTCTTCAAAGAAGAACTCAGCATCAGAAAACCTTGCCCTTAAAACACGCTCGTATCCATTTCTAATGACATCCATGTTGTTTGTCTTGATGTTTGAGATCGCAGCAAACATATTCAAGAGCTTACCGTCTTTCATGAAGGCAAAGTACCTTTGATGATCCTTCATTGACGTTATGAGAACCTCTTTTGGCAGTTTTAAAAACCTATCTTCAAATTTGCCAATTACTACGACGGGGTATTCTACCAAATTCACTACCTCTTCCAATAGCTCATCATCAAAAACCAGCTTAGCATCGTGTTTTTTAGCTATGCTCTCTAACTCACTCAATATCGACTCTTTTCTTTTCCTCTGATCAACAATGACAAAATTTTCCTCTAATTTCCTCTCGTAGTTGTCAAAGTTCACCTCAATCTTTCCTTGGGACATAAATCTATGACCAAATGTATAGTTGTTTGCCCTTTTGCCCATAAACTCGAAATTGACCAACTCGTTGTTTATCAAGAAAAGGACATTGTGGACAGGTCTTACGTATTCGTAGTCTCCTGCTCCCCATCGCATTTTCTTGTAGAAGTGGATGTTTTCAAAGATGTTTTTAATTGCTTCAACAACGAGAGGTTTCGTGTCCAGAACATCGCCCTTTTTTACAATTACAGCATATTCACCCTTTTTTGTCTCTTCAAAGATCAAGTCTTCTTCGGTTGCGTTGCTCTTTTTTAAAAATCCCTCCAATGCTTTAGTGGGTTTTCCATCTTTGAAGCACACACTCTTTGGCGGTCCATAAATCTTTTTATCCTCTTGCTTTGTTTTTTCCTCGAATTCAAACTTCAAAGCCATCCTGCGCGGTGTTAGGTAGAATGTTGGCTCTTTATATGGAATGTTCTTGTCTTCCATTTCCTTTGTGAACAACTCCAAAATATCCTCTTCCAAATGTATCATTTCGCTTGTTGGCAGTTCTTCCAAAAAGATCTCGAATAGTAGGTTCATAATTCGCCCTCCACGTACAGCTTTGCAACTTTGGCAACCATCTCCCTTACACGCTTTATGAACGTAGCCCTCTCTGTAACACTTATGGCGTTTCTTGCATCAAGCAGGTTGAAAACATGTGAGCACTTCATGCAGTAATCATAAGCCGGCCTTACGAGTTTGTTTTTTAAGCAGTTCTCAACTTCCTCTTCGTACATCTCAAACAGTTTAAACAACATCTGCGTATTTGCCACTTCAAAGTTATAAACCGAATATTCGTGCTCATCGTGTTTGTGTATGTAACCGTAGGTGTATTTGTCATTCCACTTCATATCAAAGACGTTATCAACACCCTGTATATACATGCCGAGCCTTTCTGTTCCGTATGTGATCTCAACGGGTATGGGTTTTAGATCATATCCACCGACCTGCTGGAAATATGTAAACTGAGTTATCTCCATACCATCAAGCCATACCTCCCATCCAAGTCCCCAAGCGCCGAGCGTTGGAGATTCCCAGTTGTCTTCAACAAATCTAATGTCATGTTCGTTGAGTTTTATGCCCAAAAACTCGAGGCTTTCCAAATACAAATCCTGTATGTTTTCTGGTGACGGTTTCATTAAAACCTGATACTGATAGTAGTGCTGAAGCCTGTTGGGATTCTCACCGTAACGTCCATCTGTGGGTCTTCTTGAAGGTGCAGGATAGGCTGCATTCCACGGCTCACTCTTTAAGGATTTTAATGTTGTTGCCCAGTGAAATGTTCCTGCACCAGCCTCTATGTCGTAAGGCTGTAGTATTATACATCCCTTACTTTTCCAAAACTCGTTTAAGCCCATAACCACATCTTGGTAGTTCATTTTTTATCCCTCCATTTCAAAAACCGCCACAACGGGTGCATGATCCGACGGTTTTTTCTTTCGTCTAAAGCTTTTATCTATGAAACACTCTACGCATTTCTCCGCTAATTTTGGTGTAGCCCAGATGTAGTCTATCCTTAAACCCAAATCCTTCCAAAATGCTCCGGCTCTATAATCCCACCAGCTGAATGCCTTATCTTTATTGAATTTCCTAAACAGATCCACAAAACCCCAGCTGTACAAGTCCTTTAAAGCCTTTCTCTCTTCGGGGTGGAAGCCAATCTTTCCCTCCATTGCCTCTTTGTCGTATACGTCTATCTCTTCCATTGCCACGTTGAAATCGCCCAATATTACAAGGTTGTCGTCAATGGAAAAGTTTTCTTCCAAAAAGGCCTTTAATCTATAGATGAAATCAAGTTTATACTCAAATGCCTCTGTGTTGGGTGCTTGGCCGTTTGGGAAGTACAAGTTTATGATCGTTATGCCATCTATTTTTGTGATGAGCGTTCTCTTTTGATTTGATTTTTCGTTGAATATATGTGGTTTTACGTACTCAAAGGGTAGTTTTGACAGTGTGGCAACGCCGTTAAATCGCTTCTCACCAAAAACTGCCACATTGTAACCCAAATTCTCAAACTCCTCTTTAGGGAAAAGTTCATCCTCAACCTTTGTCTCTTGCATACACAGCACGTCTGGTTTTTTAGCTTTCAAAAACTCTAAAACCAAAGGCAATCTTGCCCTGATTGAGTTCACGTTCCATGTAACTACCTTAATTTGCATCGTTTTTACCCTTCAATCTTAAAAAAACAACAATTGTTGCGGCTACAATTAAAAATCCCACAGTATTGGCACTTATAAGTACAACATCCCTTCTTAAAAGTCCATACATTATCCAAAGCAACAGGCCAATGGCTATTTGCATCATCATAAGGCTTAAGCCTTCGGTTTTCTTCGTTTTTATCAGTTTCAAAAACTGTGGCACAAAACTAAAAGTCGTCAAAGTAGCAGCCGTGAAACCTACTGCATTTATAAACGTATTACACATCAAAATTCATGCTCTTGATGTATAGGTCTTCAAAACCTTTCTCATTTGCTATTTCTATGTATTCTATTCTTTCTGCCAATCTCTCCACCCTATCCCTTTCTTCTTTGCAAAACAACCTAACACCACCCTTAATTGAACTGTTGCCAAGCATAACAAATTCCTCTCCAAAAGACAACAGACCTGAGCCAATAATTTCCTCTTTTGTTAATGTCCTTGAAAAACCACCACCTATAAATACCTTCTTTGGCTCTTGTGCTCCGACCTTATCGAATAGAATTTTTATACCTGCATTTAGAGAGGCTTTGACAAGCTGGAAGTTGCGTATTGAATTTTGCGTTAGATAAATACCATCTGTGAGCATAAAACCCTCTTTTTTTATGCGGCTTATTAAACTGAATGGCGCTTCTGCCTCCCATGCTTCCACTAACTTGCCGTTTCTGTCTATAATGCCGTATTTTCTTAACAAACTTACCGCACTTACAAGCCCAGATCCTGCTATACCAATGGGTTTTTTGTTATTTATGGTGTAGACCTTAAAGCCATTTTCTAAGCTCACCTTGTATATTGCGCCGTCTTGGGCAATGCTGCCATAATCTATGCTTGCACCCTCAAGCGCTGGTCCTGTAGGTACGCTGGATGAGTAGTAATGTGAACCAACCTTTAGTATAAACTCACAGTTCGTTCCTATATCAACAAATAGAAAGTCATCATCTTCAGGCAGTATGCTCAAGGCTGCCGTTATATCTGAACCAACAAAGGCACTGATTACAGGTGGAACGTATAAATCAATCCCCTCAAATTCACCTGTTAAGCTTCCTTTGAATGGTGGTGTGTAAGGGTATTCCCCAATGGATTTTGGGTTAAGTCCCAAGAAGAATGAGAGCATCGTTGGGTTTGCACACACTACTATAGAAACGGGCTTTTTAAAACGGTAAAGCAAACCCTTGATGGCGCCTTTGATTATTGAGTTTAGTATTCTAAAACCGCCTTCGTTTGAATATGCAATTCTTGTTATTACATCACTGCCAAATGCAATTTGGGGGTTTAGTGTGTTTAAGGTTCTCTCTAATCTTTTATTCTCAATATAAGCGACAGCGATGGTTGTTGTTCCTATATCTAAAGCAATATGGGGTTCATCATCATCGCAGCACGGTTCTGCCTCGATTTGTGCAAATACAGGCTTTACTTCTTCTATCTCTATGGTTGTCTCATCTTCTAAATTATGAAAACACGCAAGTCTATAGCCTTGATCTATCTTTTCTTTTAAGGCAGTTTTTTCGTGTTCGAAGGGTTTTGGAGGGTTGTCTAAAAATTTAACCAAACACTTTTTGCATATACCCTTGCCACCGCAATAGGCTGTAATGAAGATGTCGTTTTTGTGTAAGATCTTTAATAGATTTTCTCCTTTTTTAAATTGAAGCTCACTGATTTTGTCGCCACGTTTTACTTTAAGTTTCATGCCTAAAATTTACAAAAAACGTTTAATTTGATCAAAGATTTTGTTAAAATGATTTATCATGATTGGCAAAAAGCTACCAAACGTCTTTCAACTGTGGTATGGATTTGACGATAAAGTTCCCGATATCTACAACTCATTCATTGAATACAACAGAAGAGTTTTTGAGAAAATTCCAGGCTACAGGCTTATAACAACATCTGAGATAAACGATTTTTTGAATAAACACAATTACGACCTTTCAAGGTTCGAAAAATTCAACTTCAAGTTCCAGTCGGACATAATCCGTTTTCTAATTCTATACCATTACGGTGGTTTATACCTCGATTTGGATATAAAGGTGAACGACAACTTTATTGATTTGCTTGAGAATTTGGTCAATCAATACTCGGATTGTGACGCCATGCCAGAAAATTGGCGTATTTACTTTCTCTGGTTTCAGAAGGGTTCTAAAAATTTGAAAACGATTATCGACTTCTATATAAACCTAAAGTTTTTAGACTACGATTACAACATATTTCAACTCGGTGGCTTGTCAAAGTTGGTTGATGTAAAGTTAATCCCTCTATCAACCCTTGATCTATATTTAAGGCACTTTGTCATGTCAGGTTAATTTTACACAGTTTCAATTTGTGCTTAAACTTCCAAAGAAGTTATTGTAACAAGGATTAACTATCAAATCACTTGTTTTTTTAAGTTCGATAATTCGATAAATACTTGAAAAAATCCAAATAAATGTTTATTTAATGGATTAAACCTTAAAAAAGGGGGTATATAATGGGTGAACGGGAGAGACAGGATCGTTTTAATAAGTTGGATGGTGCTCATTTGCTTTGGGCAAGTACGATGGGTGCGACGTTTGACTTGGGTATTATGTCTAAAGCCATGCTCATACCGTCAATGAAAACAGCAGCGCAGAGATTAGCAAGACACGAGATGCAGAATGGAACGTTTCCCTTTATTGATGGAAAACCCCTCAATACGGAGCTTTACAAAAGTATCTTTGATGATCTGAATAACTTCATATTATTTGCTACGGATTATGAGATTGAAGGGGATGACAAGCATGTGGTTATGAAGATACATAAAGACAGATGCATGTACTGTCCTACAGGTGTGGGTGGAGCGCTACTTGGAACAACAATATGCCCCTATCCACAACTTTTCAGCGTATATCTCGACATGGTGATAAAAAACGGTTTCTATTACAAAAAGGTTGAGATGATAAAGGAAACCGATGGTTCCTATATGAGGAGAGAGGGTGATTATGATATTATCGAGTTCAAGATAGAGGACGATGATAATTTTAAGTTCATAGTGGATGTGTTGTTTGAAGGTGTTAAAAGGATAGAGGAAACATTTGAAAAGGCAATAAATGATGGCGTTATATCAGAGGAGGACTTGTGGGATAGAAACTATATACCCGTTCCGAATACAAATCCTCAAAAGTATAGGACAAAGTTTACAGATTTTGCTAAACAGTATATTCAGCCAATGGAGGACGAGTTGTTATCCAAGCATAAAAAGTTCAGTTTTGTTGTTTTGGTTGATGAAAACGGTTATTTACCATCTCACAATTCGGTTTATGATAAACCGTTAACGGGGGATTATAAAAAGGATTTGATTGGTAATAGGTCTATGAGGATATTTAATGACTTTACGGGTATTTCTGCAGCTAAAAACGCAAGGAAGTACCTTCTTCAGTCGTACCCACGTGATGTAGGCGTTTTAATGTTTGATATTTCGTCCGAAGTAAAATTAAGAGGTAAACACTGGGGTGCTTTGAGGATAGGTTTTAAAATTTAGATTTTTCTTGATAATTTCGGTATTTTGTGTATTTTTAAACTTACATGTTGTTGAGGGAGGTTTTGGGGATGAAAGAGGATGTCATAAACAAAGTTTTGCAGGAGTTCGTTGGTTCAAGTCAGAATATCGAAGGTGCTGCTTTAGTTACATCCGACGGTTTGATGATAAGTAGCTACCTACCGACAAATATGGATGAAGATAGGGTTTCGGCTATGTCGGCAGCACTTCTGTCTCTATCTGAAAGGGCCGTCGAGGAGCTTGAGAAGGGTGTTCCACAGCAGGTAACAATTAAAGGTGATAAAGGTTACATAGTCATAACATCTGCAGGCGAAGAAGCAGTGTTAATGGCGATGGCAGATGTTAAGGTCAAACTCGGTTTGCTCTACATGGAGATTAAGAACGCTGCGGAGAAGATCAAGAAAGCTCTATGAATGAATGAAAAATGCGACTACGTATATACTTTTAATCCTGGCTTGCATTTTCTGGGGCGTTGGTTTCCCCGTTGCAAAAATTGGGGTGGAATACATCCACCCCTTTAGTTTTGCCTTCATACGCTTTTTTCTTGTTAGCATATTGTTTGTTCTATTCTTCAGGCTTTCACCCTTTAACATTGCTTTAAAACTCAAAGAAAACTTTACCATACTGTTCTTCATGGCTTTAACGGGGATACTGCTTTATGGAATATTCTTCCTCTTTGCTTTGAAATTTACCAAAGCTTCAGATGTCTCGCTAATTTCTGGTGCAAATCCCATAATAACGTCCATCATTGCCTATCTCTTTTTAAAGGAGAAGACGGGTTTGCTGGGTGTTTTGGGTATATTGCTGTCCTTTGTAGGTGTAGCATTTATTGTTTCTGGCGGGAGCTTAAATACGATAGTTAAAATGGACTTCAACACAGGTGATCTTCTAATGCTTACGGCTACGACGATGTGGGCTATTTATTCGGTTTTGACAAAAAGGGCGCTATTGAGGATTGATATATTCGAGGCCGTTTGTCTCACATCGTTTATCGGTTCGTTGATGTTTCTACCTTTGGCTTTGATATTTGGTCACCTACAGAGTTTAATCAATTATCCTCTTGTTGGTTGGTTGAGTGTGCTTTATATGGTGTTTTTTTCAACAATATTTGCTTTCAGCGCCTGGTATAAGGGAATTGAGCAGATAGGAGCTTCCCGTTCAAGTGTATTTGTTAACCTTGTGCCTGTTTTTGGCGTTTTGACATCTATTGTTTTGTTGGGCGAAACCTTGAAGTTATATGAAATTGTTGGCGGTGCCTTTGTGATCTTGGGTGTAATATTGACAAATAGGAAACCAAATGCGATTAAAGTTAAAAGAAGGTAGATTACTACTTTTCGGCGATTTCACATATAGAAACATAAAGGAATTCCAAAGAAGAGTAAAAAACCTCACTTTTGATGAAATAGATGTAAGAAATGCCAAAATTTTGGACACATCCTTTATTGTTTTTTTGCTTAAAACGGGTAAAGAGATCGTTGCCTCAGACAAACAGAAAGAACTCATTGATATAGTTAGGGGTAATTTGAAAGATAGGCCTCTGAAAGTAAGGAAAAGGGGGTTTTTCTATGAAGTTGGCTTCTTAACGGTAGAAAAGTTAAAGGAGCTGTACTGTTTTCTTGTGTTTTTAGGTGAGATTTTTGTGAAGGGTCTTGGGTTATTTTTAAATCCCAAACGGTTCAGATTTAAGATGATAGTCAAGGATATTGAGCTTATGGGTTTTAACGCCATTCCGATTCTTACAACCATTTCCTTTTTGATAGGCGCAGTTATAGCCTATCATGGATCTGTGAGACTAAAGCAGTTCGGTGCAAATATATTTGTTGTCGATCTTGTGAGCATATCAATACTCAGGGAACTTGGGCCTTTGATTGTGGCTATACTGCTTGCAGGAAGGAGCGCAAGTTCTTATACAACCCAGATCGGAATAATGAAGGTAACAGAAGAAATAGATGTGATAAGAACGATGGGGGTTGAGCCGTTCGATGTTTTGGTTTTTCCCAAAATAGTTTCCATGTTGGTTAGTGTTCCTTTGCTTATAATTTTGGCTGATATTTCTGGTGTAATCGGTGGAATGGTCGTTGCAAAGCTGTCTTTGGGAGTTACGCCGAAGGACTTCATTTTAAGATTGCATCACGCGATAGACTTGAAGACCTTTTTAGCGGGTTTGTTGAAAGCACCGGCTTTTGCCTTTTTAATTGCAACAATTGGGTCTTTTAAGGGCTTTAGAACTGAGAAGAACGTTGAGAGTATAGGTAAAAGTGTTACGATTAGTGTGGTTGACAGCATATTTGCAGTTATCATTGCAGATGCAATATTTTCAGTTTTGTTCAGATGGCTGGGGATATAATTAAAGTCAGAGATTTAAGAGTCTCATATGGTAATAGGGTTGTTTTAGATGGCGTAAATATAAGTGTTAAAGAGGGTGAGATCTATACGATTTTGGGGAGAAGTGGCAGCGGTAAAACAACGTTAATGAGAGCCATTTTGATGCTTGAAAGATCTGAGGGTATAATTGAGGTTATGGGTGTTGATCTGAACAAAGCAAGCAATGAAGATCGGGAACGTATAAAAAGGTACTATGGCGTTATGTTTCAAGCAGCAAGCCTGTTTACATCCTTAACAGTTGGTGAAAATGTGGCAGTGCCACTGAAAGAGAGTACAAAGCTTGACAGTAATACAGTTTGTGAAATTGTAAGGTTTAAGCTATCTTTGGTCGGCTTGGACGATGATGTTTATAATCTTTACCCTTATGAGCTTTCAGGTGGCATGAGAAAGAAGGCTGCACTTGCGAGGGCTTTGGTCTTGGATCCAAAGATCATATTCTTGGATGAACCCACAAGTGGCCTGGATCCTGTGAGTGCCGATGATTTTGATAGAACCATTGCCGAGCTAAACAAACTGTTGGGTATTACGGTTGTGATGATAACCCACGATTTGGACAGTTTTTTTGGTATATCCAACAGGGCCTGTGTCATTAGAGATAAAAAGGTTTTGGCTGAAGGCAGCCCTTATGATATTATGCATCAAGATGATGAGTGGCTAAGAAAGTTGTTCTTTGGTGACAGAGGAAAGAAGTTTACGCAATGGAATCTAAGGTAAATTACGCCGTTGTTGGTTTGTTTGTCATAGTGTTTGGTATACTGGGTGCGGTTATTATTGTGTGGCTTGTGGGCTCTGGCAGAATGGAGTCCAACTACAAGAATTACATTGTCTATACAAATGAGAACATATCGGGATTACATGTGGATTCTACGGTCAGGTATAAAGGGCTTGATATTGGAAGGGTGTCAAGGGTAGAGATAGACAAAAAACATCCCAATTTTATAAAGATTTTCATTGAAGTAAACAAAAATATGCCTATAAACAAGAACACAGTAGCTTCGATTTCATCAAGTGGTTTAACGGGAATTTCATACATCGATTTGTATTATTCAAAAAAACCACCAAAACTTCCATTTACCTTGAAAGAGAGATATCCAATAATACCGACGGTTCCTACGCGATTTCAACAAATTTTGAGTAATTTACCAGGTGTTTTGAATTCCGTGAATAAGGCTTTTAATAAAATAAACGCTATTTTTGATCCACACACTGTAAAATCCATCCAAGATACGGCAAAGAATTTGAGTATACTCACAAAGAGTTTGAAAAGGACAAATTTAGAGGCACAAAAACTCATTAGGGATGCGGATACTTTGGTTGTTTCGTTGAGATCGAATTCGAAAAATGTAGATAAAATTGCTGTTCTGGTGAAAAAAACACTATTTGATATTGACAATCTGACAATGAATTTAAACCAAACGAACCAGTATGCGAAAGATACAGTGATTAAAGAAAGTTTTGAGACGTTAAAAGAGGCAAAGAGGACTTTACTTGAGTTCAAACAACTTATTATGGAGATTAAAAGAAACCCGTCTCTGATTATTAGGGGTCGAGAAGGATTCAATCCAATTGGTGGCGAAAAATGAAAAAGGGTATTTTGGCTCTGTCCGTTTTGTTTTTGCTCACTTCTTGCAGCTTAAAACCTTTACCAGGACAGAAGATTGCGTTTGTAGATGAGGGTTTTAAAGCTCCAAAGAATATGTCGAGCGTCAATTGTAAAATCAATGTGGATTATTTAAACTGCAATAATGCCTTTGATAGCTACACCGTCTATGTGCAGACAGGCAAAAATCAACTCGAACCGTTGAGTAATTATGAGTGGATCGATACGCCGTGTGAAATGGTTAAAGGTTCAATTCAAAATGCCTTGAATAACTCTAATTGCAGTATTGACTTAGGTGCGAGAAATAAACTGTTATTTGACCTGATAAAGTTCCAACCCATATTATTGAGGAATAAGCATTTTTGCGAGGTAAAAATAGGCTTCCGTTTGTATACAAATAGTGGTCAATACTTTACCATCATTGACAAAAAAGAGAACTTAAAAAGTATTAACCTCTTTGCATCGTGCATATCACGATTGGTTGATCGTATAGATAGAGAATTGGTTAAATGGATAAAAGGAAAAATAGAGCCTACCAAAAGGCAGGCTCAAAAGTAGTTTAAACCTTAAACCTTCTTACAATTGAAGTGAGTTTTTCTGAGCTGTTCTTGAGTTCTTCAGATAGAGATGTGATTTGAGAGACAACCTTTGCATTCTCACGTGCGGCTTCTCTAATCTCTGTAGCTTGTACATTAATCTCAGCCACAGTTGAAGATAGCTCTTCCGTGGCAGCACTTGTTGCATTTATCTCTTCCACAGTTTTGTTTATCTGTTCTACCATAGCATTGATGTTGTTTTCATCTTCTATGGCTTTTTCCCTCTCCTTTAAGATGCCTTCTTCAGCCTTCTTTGTCATTTCTATGGATTTTTGTGCATCCTTTTGCATTCTCAAGATCATATCCCTAATTTCTTCCGTAGCTTTTTGGGTTTTTTCGGCTAACTTTCTAACTTCATCGGCAACAACGGCAAATCCCCTACCGGCTTCGCCAGCTCTTGCCGCCTCAATAGCTGCATTCAACGCAAGTAGGTTTGTTTGATCTGCGATCTCATTTATGACATTAACAATTTGACCAATCTGCTTAGAGGATTCGCCAACTGTATTGATCTGTTCCATAGCTTTTCTTGCCAGTTGAGCATTTTCGTTCATCCTTTGAACTCTTTCTTCTATATCTTTAAGCATCTGCTGATTGATTTGGCTTACCGTTTCAGCCTGCATATTTATGCCTTCTGTGGATTGAGCAACGTTGTGCACGGCTTCGCTCATGTCGTTAATTGCCTGTGTCATCTCTTCTAAATTCTTTGTTGTTTCTTCAACAGTTGCCGACATCTCTGTAGCAGACGTAGCGGTTGTTTCTGATTTACTCATTACCTCATCCGCGGATTGTCTAATTTCTCTAACCATTTGTTGCAGGGTGTCTAAGAACTTGTTGAGCTTGTTAGCCAAGTTCTCAAACTCATCGTGAGTGTCAACTTTAACCCTCTTAGTAAGGTCACCCTCACCCGTGACCAGATCCTCAAGACCTTGAGCCATGAGGTTTATTGGTTTTACGAGTTTATTGGATAGAGCCAAGCCTATGAAAATGACGACAATTAAAGTTATGATAACCACGATAATTGAAACAACTACAGATTTTACTACATCTTTTTTTATTTTCCCAGCGTAAGCTTGAGCCATGCGTTGAACATTGTCCAAATATAGGCCCGATCCAATGATCCAATTGAGTTTCGGTATGGTGTATACAAAACTTACCTTAGGTGCTATTCCACCTCCTGGCTTCTTCCACCAATAGCTTACAAAACCTGATCCTTTAGTTTTTGATATTCTTATCATGTCCTGAAAAAGATAGTGTCCTTTTTTGTCTTTCAAATTATATACATTCTTTCCATTTAGCTGTGGTTTCGGTGGATCGAGAATTAAGGTGCCTTTCTGATCCAGAACAAATAGGTAGTTTCCGTTATCGTATCTGAGTTTGCTAAGGTCAGAAAATATAGCCTTTTTTACATCGCTAAGAGGCACACCTTCTTCCACCATTGCTTTGTATTTGCTTGCTGTAAGTTCCACAACAGATTTGACCTTGTCTTTTTGAGAATTCAGTAAAGCCGCATAAATTTCGTTTGTTCTGATCTTTATTTGATTTGCGTTCCACCAGATAGCATAAGAACCAAAAATTACAAGAAAAATGAATACTGAACCAATACCGTACAACAGTATTTTTGATTTGAAGGACATAGATCCCTCCTCCTTTTAGTTTTTTCTTTTCAAAATATCTATTGTTTCTCTGTCAAACAATTTAAAATATGGATCATACTGTAAAAGATTATAGATCGTTTCTTTAAAATCTTTCCCCAAAAAGCCATCTGTGTTTGGCGCAGTTAAATAGCCTTTTGCAAGGTCAATGGATTTTAACGCCATCTCTGAAGCCACATAACCTTTCATGGCACAGCCCTTCTTTGCACCATCGCAAAACACTCCTCCCGTTCCTTCTATATAATTTTTGAAAGCATCATAAAAGAGTTCAAGTTTATTCTCTAAGTAAAGCAGACCTGCCATAACGCCCACGCCCGCTGCGTGCACTACACCGCATTCCGATGACACAAATCCAAACTTTGATGTTATGAGTGATGTTATGAGACACGATAGTATTACGGCTTTTTCTACCTCTTCTTTTTTAAAACCTTTTTCCTTTGCAATATAGGACAAACTCCCAATGGCTACTATTCCCTTATTGCCACTGCCCGCGCAACTTGCAATCTCGACACTATCTCCACCCATTCGTGCATAGATTGCCCCATATGCCGGGTTAATTTTAGGCTCTATGTACTTCTTTGAATATTCAATTGCATCAAGGTTTGTTTCAATAGCCTTTTTTACTTTATCTCTTACATCTCCATCTTTATACAGCTCATCAACCGTTTTTTTCCATACCCTAAAGTCGAAATAATCATCCTCAAACTCGATCTCTTCCTCTGCCTTTTTAGCTTTTTTCTTGAAAATGTACTCCCCATTCTCTTTTATCTCAACAATGCCTGTATGGGTTTTTCTTGTTACTATCTCAACTTCATTACCTATTTCATTAAAAGCACGGGAGTGTATGTAGAGTTCTTTTCTCTCAGATAAATTCACTTCTACTTCGATTTTGCTCTCTGAAACCATTTTAAGTATGTTATCATCAATCATTGTGAAGATTTCCAAAGATCTGCTTGTATCACCTATGAAGTATCCCAATAGGGCTGCGTTTTCTGTTCCAGTTAAGCCATTTGAGTTTGGAATGCCAGCAGCAAAGGCGTTTTTAAAGGTCATTCTATCTATTTCAAGCTGTATTTTCTTTACGTTCTTTAAATACTTTTGAATGTGGGCAGTGTTGTAGGCAATTGCTGCTGGTTCTGTGCAACCGAGAGAGAACTCTATCATCTTTGACAGTTTTTTAGATAGCTCTTCCATAACATCTCCTTAAATATTTACGTTTAGTAATTTTCTTGCCAAATATCCTATAACAAATGATATAATGCTCACAGAAAAACTTATGGTAAACATCTCTACAAAGCTCTTTTTAAACGACGCTTCCTTAACCACAGAAACAAAGAAACTGAAAATTAGAATGACAACAGTTGCATCTAAAAACATCAAAGCTAACGAGTAATAAAAGTTTGTGAAAAGGAAAAATGGTATCACTAACGCTAAGACGGTTACGAAGTAAGCAATAGTTGTATAAAAAGCCGCCTTCAGGGGATGACCGCTCTTTTCCGCCTTTTGTGATAAATATTCGCTTGATCCCATGCTCAAGGATGCAGATATTCCTGTTACGACACCAACTATACCAATGAGCTTTGCATTTTGCAGTGCTAAAGACACACCAGCCAAAGCACCTGTAAGCTCAACAATTGCATCGCTGATACCCAGAACCATTGAGCTGATGTATTCGATACGTTCCTCATGTAGCATATCAATTAGTAACTTTTCATGTCTTGTTTCATCCTCTAAGATCTTTTTTGCTTCGGGTATGACATTTGATATGGACTTGTAACTTTCTTGGGCATCTGTTTCTGCCGCTTCCATTACCTTAACGCAGAATACAACACCGAATATCTTTGCAAGAACAACAAAGAATAGAACAACAAGCGGATTTGCTTTTACATCTGTTTGGGTATATTTTTTCAAAATGTCGTAGTGGGTTAGCTCATCTCCTGCTATTTTTTTTAGTATTTTCCTGTTTTTTTCGCTGACAGACTTCAATGAAGAAAGTTTTAAATAGATCTTGTGACCCACGATTTCGTCTTTCTGGTACTTTACAAGATCGGTTTTTAGTCCTTCTCTCATTCTTTTTCAACCTCCCCTTTGGAGTATAAAATACGAACTACTTGATTGCAAGATTAATCTCTTGTATAAGTTTTATAGTGAAATTTACTTTTTTAAGGGGGAGTTGAGAGATGGAAAAGAAACCTTTTGCCAATCCGGGGCCTGCAGGTTTGATGGTTTTAGCGTTTTATTTGGCTGCCTTATGGCCTGTAGCTACACACAGAGCACCACACGAGATGATCAACGTACTAATAGCTTTGGGGTTTGCTGGTGGTTTGGTTCAATTTACAGCGGGCATCATTGATTTGAGAAACGGAGAGATTATGACAGGAAACATAATGCTCGCTTTTAGCGCATTTATGTGGTTGGGCTTTTGGGAGTTTTTAGGTAAGTCTTTTGGCTTTATACCAGAAAATACGTCCGTTGTTGATGGTTATGTTTTTATCGTTATGGGTATTCTAATGGTTGGTTTCACGTTTGGACACCTTAAAGCTCCAAAAATTTCATTGTTATTTATGATTTTTACCGACATTTTCTTCCTGAGTGCCGGTTCTTTCTTCCTGACCCATAATCTTGTACTTTGGAATATTGTGGGTATAGATTTGCCACTTGTAATTTTGAGTATTCTCTGGATCGTTTTTGGCATAGTTTTAAACGGTGTCTTCGGTAAGGAGATAGTGCCTATGGGGAAACCCTTAATCAAAGATTAGAGCGACTGTTTTCCGCTAAAGGCGCATACGCCTTAATAATAAGGTTAGATGAGACTTTGAAGATAACAGTTGGTAAGTTAGGTGATATTGATTTTAAAAATGGGTATTATGTTTATGTCGGCTCTGCATTGGGCGGTTTGAGACAGAGACTAAAAAGACACCTAAAAAGAGAAAAGAAGAAAAGGTGGCATATAGATTATCTCCTTGAACATGCTAAAGTGGAAAGTATATTTGTTTGGCTGTCTAAAAAGGGTATTGAAGATAAGATTGCTTGTAAGCTTATGAAAAAATTCGATTATATAAACGGTTTTGGTAGCAGCGATTCAAAGTGTAAAAGCCACTTATTCTACTCGAAGGATAAAGATCAACTCGTAACGGCTTTATTTAAAGCTTTGCGCAGGCAATCAGTATTTGTTGAGTTTTAAGACGGTCATACTCTCAACGTGGTGTGTCTGGGGGAACATATCGTAAAGTTTAATCTTTTCCAGCGTGTATTTGTTTTTTATGATATTCAAGTCCCTTGATAGCGTAGCCATATCACAGGATATATAGATAACGTGTTTTACGTTTTTCTTTAAAAGCCATCGGGCCACCTCTTTTGCCCCTTCTCTTGGCGGATCCAATATAACAAGATCGAATCCACCTTTAATCTTGAATGGCTCGAAGAGGTTTTTCCTTATAATGCTGACATTTTTTAAGTCAAAGTTGCTAACGTTTCTCTTCAAGGAAGAAATAGCCGGTAGGTCGAGCTCTACAGCGTAGATTTTGTATCCTTTTTTAGCCAAAGGGATTGTGAAGTTGCCGATACCACAGAACAACTCCAAGATGTTTGACGGGTTTATTGTGGACACTTCACTCAATAGGTCTCGTATGATTTTGAGGTTTATTTCCCTGTTTATCTGCGTAAATGCATCCTTTTTGTAAAACAGTGGCTGCTCAAGGTTTAAGTTTAACATCATCTCGTCTGTATTGATATTGCCATAATCGTCTACTTGAACCCTCATATACTTAAAACATCTATTGTTCCTTATAAACTCGTTTATCCCTTCATTTGCTATCTTACATTCACGGATCGGCGTAAACTGATTTGTGCTCTTTTTGTAAAAACCCCACTTACCGTTTCTGCATTTAAAGTCCACCCTTCTCCTGTAGTACCATTGTTTTTCTGACGGTATGATCTCTGGTATTTCATTTAATTCTATCTTGCCGATCCTTTTTAGTGTCGATACAAAAACATCCTGTTTTAGCTTTAACTGGTATTCGTAACTTGCGTGCTGTAGGTCACAACCACCACAGGTTAAGTAATATGGGCATTCGGGTTTAGTCCTATACTCTGAAGGCTTTAAAATCTCTGTTGCCACTGCTTTAATAAAGCCCTTCTTTTCTTGGGTTATCTCAATATCTACCACCTCATTTGGTAAAGCGTTTTCCACGAACACGATTTTACCGTTTAACATTCCCGTTCCGTATGCACCATTTGCAAATCCGTTAATTTTCAGCCTCATGGTAAAAATTATTGCATGTTTTGCTCTTGATTTGCAATACTAAAAACGTGAGGAAGGAACTTTACGTCTATATACATATTCCTTTTTGCTATAAAAAATGTCCGTATTGTGCATTTGTATCCTTTGAGAAGAGTCTTAATCTTTTAGACGACTATGTTAAGGCTTTGGTAAGTCAGATAAGGAACTTTGATAGTGAAAATTACGCTGTAAAAACTGTTTACTTTGGTGGCGGCACGCCAACCGTTCTAAGGGTAAAACACATTGAAAAAATACTCAAAGCTTTAGAAGATACATTCGATTTGGCAATAGAGGAGATGACTATAGAGGCGATACCTAACAACGTAAAATCTAACTATATAAAGGCACTCAAGTCTTTAGGTTTTAACAGGTTGAGCATAGGTGTTCAATCCTTTCGTGATGAAAAGCTTAAGATTTTGGATAGGATTCACAATTCAAAGGATTCTATTCAAGCCGTAGAAACAGCATTTAAATGTGGTTTTGATAACATTAGTATAGATTTGATTTACGGTATCGGAGACAGTTTGAGTACTTTTGAAGGTGAATTGGATTTTGCTTTGGGCTTACCCATAAAACATATCTCTACATACATGCTGTCAATTGAAGAAGGGACACGTTTTTTCGAGCTATTACAAAACGGTAAATTGAATTTACCCGACGATGGACTTGTTTCAAATCTTTATATGGTGCTTTGTGAAAAACTTAATAAAAACAGCTTTGAGCAATATGAGATATCAAACTTTGCTAAAAGAGACTTTTACTCAAGACACAACCTGGCTTATTGGACTTATAAAGAGTATGCAGGCTTTGGCGTGTCTGCAGCGTCGTTTTTGGATAGAAAAAGGTTAAAGGTCACTGATGATTTGTATAAATACATCAGAAATCCAACGACTTCGACATGCGTTGAAGAGATTTTAAATGAAGAAGACCTAATAAAAGAGATGTTTATCTTGGGTTTGAGACTCAAGAAGGGTGTTGATTTGTATGAGTTTAAAAAGTTATTTGGTGTTGATTTGTTGTCTTACTATAAGGAAAAGATTAGTAAATTTTTAGACTTAGGATTTATGAAAATAGAAAACAATAGGATTGCTTTAAATGGCTGTAAGGCTTTTGTAGTTTCAAATGCCATCCTTAGCGAGCTTATATAATTGACACCTAAGGGATTTTGACTATAATCTCTGTTTGAGCGTGCCGAAGTGGCGGAACTGGCAGACGCGCTAGATTCAGGGTCTAGTGGGCTTTATGCCCGTAGGGGTTCGACCCCCCTCTTCGGCACCAATTTTTCTTAAAAAAAGAAAGGAGCCTGCCGTGAGAAACGATGAAATTTTCCTATTTACATCAGAATCCGTTACAGAGGGTCATCCAGATAAGGTTGCAGACCAGATATCGGATGCTATTCTGGATGCCATTATTAAGGATGACAAGAACTGTCGTGTTGCCTGTGAGACACTTTTAACAACTGGTATTGTCTTTGTTTCAGGGGAAATTACAACATCCACCTATGTGGAAATTCCAGAAATCGTAAGACAAACTATCAAAGAAATTGGCTATACAAATGCCGATTATGGTCTTGACTATAAGTCATGTGCCGTTGTTACGTCGATTGATAAACAATCTCCTGATATTGCAATAGGCGTCAACAAGGGTGAATCTTTGGGTGCCGGTGATCAAGGGATGATGTTCGGCTATGCTACAGATGAAACAGAGGAGTTTCTGCCTTTAACGATAGTTTTGGCCCATAAACTGGCAAAAAGGTTGGCTGATGTTAGAAAGCAGGGGCTTCTGCCATACTTAAGACCTGATGGTAAAACACAGGTAACAATCAGATATAAGGGTTTTGATCCTGACAAGGTTACAGCTGTTGTAGTTTCTGCTCAGCACGATCCAAATATTGAGCTTGAGCAATTGAGAAAGGACATTGTTCAGTATGTTATAAGATACGTAATTCCCCAAGAACTTTGGGATCCTGATATAAAGCTCTACATAAACCCAACTGGTAGGTTTGTTTTGGGAGGACCACATGCCGATACTGGTTTAACTGGTAGGAAAATAATAGTTGACACGTACGGTGGTGTTGCTGCACATGGCGGTGGTTCTTTCTCTGGAAAGGATCCGACGAAAGTTGATAGGTCTGGTGCCTATATGGCAAGGTATATTGCAAAAAACATCGTCGCAGCGGGTATTGCAAGGAGATGTGAGGTTCAATTGGCATACGCCATTGGTGTTGAAGAACCGGTAAGCATAATGCTACACACATACGGTACGGGTAAACTTCCAAAGGAAGAGATAAAAAAACTTATCGTTGACACGTTTGATTTAACACCCAAAGGTATGATAGAGACCCTCGACCTTTTGAGGCCAATCTATAGGAAAACGGCGGCGTACGGACATTTTGGAAGGAATGATAAGGATTTCACCTGGGAGAGAACGGATAAAGCTGAAGAGTTGAGAAGAAAAGCGGGGTTGTAAGAGATGGATTGTGATATTAAGGATATAAGTCTTGCAGATTTGGGTTTGAACAGAATTGAATGGGCATTCCAATCAATGAATGTCTTAAAAGCCATTCAAGATGAATTTGAAAAGGAAAAACCGCTGAAGGGCAAAACCATAGGTGCATGTCTCCATGTTACAACGGAGACGGCAAACCTAATGGTTACGCTCAAAAAAGGTGGTGCTGATGTTTACCTGTGTGCTTCAAACCCTTTATCCACACAGGACGACGTAGCTGCAGCATTGGTTAAATACTACGATATACCAGTTTTCGCTATCAAGGGTGAGGGTAGGGACACTTATTATAAGCATTTAAACGCCGTTTTGGATCACAAGCCCAATATAACAATGGACGACGGTGCGGATTTGGTTTCTCAACTCCATTCAAACAGAAAAGAGCTTGCAGAGAACATCATCGGTTCCACAGAGGAGACTACAACGGGTGTTATAAGACTAAAAAGCATGGAAAAAGAAGGTGTTTTACTGTTTCCCGTAATAGCTGTAAATGATGCCTACACAAAGCACATGTTCGACAACAGATACGGCACAGGTCAATCTACAATCGACGGTATAATAAGGGCAACGAACAGGCTCATTGCTGGTAGTGTGTTTGTTGTGTGCGGCTATGGTTGGTGCGGCAAGGGATTGGCTTTGCGAGCAAGGGGAATGGGTGCTAACGTTGTTGTTACAGAGGTTGATCCCCTTAGAGCTTTAGAGGCAGTGATGGATGGCTTCAGGGTTATGCCCATAAAAGAGGCGGCGAAGATCGGAGATTTCTTCTGTACCGTAACGGGTGATATGCATGTTATTAGGAAAGAGCACTTTGAGCTTATGAAAGATGGTGCAATTGTAGCAAATTCAGGTCACTTTGATATAGAAATAGATGTCAAGGGATTGAAAGAAATAGCTGTAGCTGAACGTGATATTAGACCTTTTGTTAGGGAGTATAAACTCAAAAATGGCAATAGGATCTATCTACTTGCAGAAGGCAGGCTTGTAAACCTATCTGCAGCTGAGGGTCATCCATCGGCTGTTATGGATATGAGTTTTGCAAATCAGGCTTTGAGTGCTAAGTACTTGGTAGAAAATGGTGAAAGCTTAGATAAGAGGGTTTATAAGGTTCCAGATGAAATTGATTATAGGATTGCGGCTTTGAAACTCAAGACGATGGGTATTGAACATGATGAATTAACAGAAGATCAAAGGAAATATTTAGAAAGCTGGACGATTGGGACGTGAAAGGAGTTTGGTAGGATGAAAGAAAAGGTATTGGAAGAGCTGAAGAAGGTTTTTTATCCAGGAAAGACGCACAGTGTTGTACAGGAGGGGATAATTGATGATGTTGTTATAGAGGACAGTAAGGTAATTGTTAAGATAAAGACAAAGGAGAAAAACCAAGCTGTGATCGATATGCTCAAAAGGAGCATACCCTTAAGCTTAAAGAAACTGGATGGTGTTGATGATGTAGAACTTGAGATAGAAAAAATTGTGGAAGAAAAAGAGAAAGTAGCCGAAATAAAGTACGTAATAGCAACAACCTCTGGTAAAGGTGGGGTAGGAAAATCCACGGTTAGCGTAAACACAGCGCTCGCTTTAGCCAAATTTGGCTATAAAGTTGGTCTTTTGGATGCAGATATTTATGGGCCTAACATTCCCACGATGATGGGTATAGATGGAGTTCCTGTGACTCTTGATCCAGATCACAAAGACAAAATATTGCCAATTACGAAGTACGGTATAAAGGTGTTGTCCATTGGAAACCTTGTTCCTAGAGATTCGGCTATAATTTGGAGAGGCCCTTTGATAAATCAAGCAATCAAACAATTTTTAGAGGATGTTAGCTGGGGTAATTTAGATTTCTTGGTAGTTGATTTACCGCCAGGTACTGGTGATGCTCAGCTTACTTTGGCCCAAGAAACCAAAGTAAGCGGGGGTATAATAGTGATAACTCCTCAGAATGTTGCTATGAGCGATGCAGCAAAAGCCAATGATTTTTTCAAAAAATTAAAGATCCCTGTATTAGGTGTGATTGAAAATATGAGCTACTTTATCTGTCCGAATTGTGGCGCAAGGACAGATATATTTGATCATGGTGGTGCAAGAAGATTTGCAGAGGAGAATAACTTACCATTTCTTGGTGAAATTCCAATTGATATTGAGGTAAGGGAAGGTGGAGATAAAGGTAAACCTGTGGTCGTTGCTAATCCGACATCCCCTGTATCTCAAGCTTTTGAGGATGTAGCAAGGAACATAATTGAAAAAGTTAAAACCCTCGGATAGGAGGGAATTATGAGTATTTTTGATTTATTTAGGAAATCACCTTTCATTGCTATCAATGAGATGATGAAAGAGGTAGCTGAGTGTACAATAAGGATTCCTGATCTCTATGATGCATTTATAAATGGCGATAAAGAAGAGGTTAAAAGAATAGCTCAGGAGATATCTGAACACGAATACAAGACAGATAAAATAAAGGACAGTATTAGACAAAGTTTGCCCAATAGTATATTCATGCCTGTTGCAAGAGGTGATATACTTCAAATTATAACTTCTATGGATGCTATAGCTGATAAATCGGAAGATGTCGGAGTTTTAATGACTTTTAAGAGTGTTCACGTTCCAGATGAAATAAAAGGTAAAATAAAGGATTTTACGAAAGCTGTTTTAAATGTTGTGGATTTATCTAAACGGGTAATTGAAGAGCTCGAGGCTCTGCGAGAGGCGGGTTTCTCTGGTCCTGAAGCTAAAGAGGTAATATCTCTATTAGACAAGGTCAATGAATCTGAGCACGAAACAGACGTCATGCAATACGATTTAACGAAAATCATTATAGATAAATCTGAAGAAATGGACTGTGCATCTTTGATTTTGTGGCTTAAGATAATTGAAGCTACGGGCGATATTGCTAATGCTGCCGAAAAAATGTGCAACAGGATAAGGTTGATTATTTCCCAATGAGTCCATTACTTGTAGTTCTGTTGGCTGCGGTTTTTGGCTTCTATATGGCGTGGAACATAGGAGCCAACGACGTGGCCAACGCAATGGGAACGAGTGTAGGAGCCCGTAGCCTTTCCTTTCGCCAAGCAATCATTGTAGCTGCCATATTTGAGTTTTCAGGAGCGATGCTTGTGGGCAATCATGTTAGTTTAACAGTGGCAAAAGGTATTGTAAATCCATTGGCTTATTCGCAACAAGCTTTGGTTTTTGCCTATGGAATGTTGGCGACTCTTCTTTCTGCAGCCTTGTGGGTTAATATGGCTACGAAGTTGGGGATGCCTGTTTCCACAACACATTCAATTGTCGGTGGTGTTATTGGATTTGGTATTGCCACGCATGGTTTAGGCTCTATTGAGTGGGGAAAGGTTGTTACTATTGTTTTGAGTTGGATTGTATCGCCTATTAGTGGTGGCATTATATCTTTCTTAATCTTCCTTTTTATTTCGAAGAAAATCTTAAGCTATGATAAACCCGTTGTTGCAGCCAAAAAATATGCCCCATTTTTGGCGTTTTTGGTTTCTATAATTTTGGTTTTTTCCATGCTTTACAAGGGTTTAAAGAATCTTCACCTTCATATGAGCTTTTCGCATGCTTTGATTATCGCAATCATTGTGAGTGTAATCTTTTACTTCGTTATATATAGAATAGTTGCCAATATACCTGTTGATACTACCCTACCCTACAAAAGAAGATTTCCTCAGGTGGAAAGGGTCTTTGCGATACTGCAAGTAATCACGGCATCTTACATGGCCTTTTCCCATGGAGCTAACGATGTTGCTAATGCCGTAGGTCCTTTAATGGGTGCTGTTTATGCAGTAAAACTTACAGCTCATCAGCCTTTGTCTATGCCCATCTGGGTTTTGAGTGTTGGTGCAGTAGGTATTGTTACGGGACTTTCTATGTATGGATACAAAGTCATACTCGTTGTTGGTAGAAAGATAACAGATATGACGCCGTCGAGGGGCTTTGCAGCGGAATTTGGTGCTTCCACTACGGTTTTGGTGTGCTCTAAGATGGGCCTTCCCATATCTACAACACATACGCTTGTTGGGGCGGTCATTGGAGTCGGATTAGCTCGCGGAATTGATGCTTTAAACCTAAAGGTTTTGAAAGACATTGTTGTATCTTGGCTTTTGACGTTGCCCATAGCTGCGGTGCTGTCAGCAGCCATTTTCTTTGCATTAAAGGGTCTGTTTTTAGGGTAAAATGATCGTTTCATCCGTAGATATAGGAACAAACACAATAAGGTTGTTGGTTGCAAAAAGGGTGAAAGAGTGCAAATTTGATTTTTTGTTTAGAAAAAGTAGGATTGCACGTCTGGGTGAGGGTTTATCGAAAAGCGGCTATTTGAGTAGCAACGCCATAAATAGGGCGATGGATATATTAGCTGAGTATGTTGATATTTCTAAGCAATTTAAGGCTGAAAGAATCTTCACCTGTGCTACAAGTGCCGTCCGTGAAGCAAAAAATGGCCATGAGTTTGTTGAAAAAGTAAAAGGTATGGGGATAGATTTAAAGGTTATAGATGCAAACAAAGAGGCATACCTTACACACAAGGGCATTGTTTACTTTTTAAAAGATAAGTTGGACGGTAAGAAATGGGTGGCATTTGATTTGGGTGGTGGAAGCACGGAGTTTATGTTTTCTTTCGGGGATAAGTTGAAAAGGGCTTTTAGCGTTCCCTTGGGCGTTGTAAAACTCCTTGAGACGTTCATAAAACACGATCCTCCACTAAAAAGTGAACTTGACGAAGCTGTGTCTTTTTTTATTGATAAGTTGAACGGATTTAATCCAGATAAGAACGTAGACATTGTTGTGGCAAATGCTGGTACTGTTACGAGTTTGGCAGCTATAGATTTAAAACTTGAAGGGTATTCTTATGAGAAAACTGAAGGGTATATTTTGAAAATCAAAAGCGTTGATAAAATTTTGGATAAAATGTTAAAATTAAACTCGCACCAAAGGCTTGAAGAGTTTAAGATATTGGAAAGAGGAAGAGAGGATGTGATAGTCATTGGGGCATATTTAGTCAAAAGACTAATGGAATATTTTGGTAAAGATTACCTTATGACGACAAATGGTAGCTTAAGGGAAGGTGTTTTGTTTGAGGAGTTGTGTTATGGATGATGATAGGAGATCGGTTTACAAAAAGCTATCAAAGAATGCCGATGAGATAAGAGGTGTTCTCAAGTCTGAAAATTTCAATTTGGCTGAAGCGGATAGGCTTTTTAGAGAGAGGAATACACTGTTTTATCAGCTAAAGGATGTTTTTTTGGCAAAAGACGTTGGAGAAGATGAACTTGAGTTGATTGAAGGCATGATAAATGACAACAACGAACTTCTGGCAATGATAGAGGGAAAGAAAAAGGAAATGGAGAGGAATTTTAAAAAAAGGGAAGCGGACGCTAAGAAAATAACCTCTTATCTTAAAGGTTGAAGGAGGTAGATGATGAGGCTGTCAAAGGAAAACTGTGTGCTTTTGGTCATCGATATGCAGGAAAAGCTGTGCAAGGTTATGAAGGAATTGGATAGAACAACAAAAAATATTAGGTTGTTAATTGAGGCTGCCAATGAGTTCAGCATGCCCATCGTTTATACGGAACAGTATCCCAAGGGTTTGGGTGAGACAATAGAGCCATTGAAGTCGCTCCTTGAAAAGTACAACGCCAAGAGATTTGATAAGATGTCGTTTTCGGCCTTGAAGATAGATGAGATAAAGAGTCACCTTGAAAATCTGGGAAAGAAAACGGTAATTTTGACAGGTATTGAATCCCATATATGTGTTCTGTCCACTGCCATAGACTTGAAAGATAACGGTTATAATGTAGTTGTAGCGTCAGATGCAACCACATCAAGAGAGAAGGAATTTTACGATACAGCCATGAATTTTTACAATGGTCAATCAATACCCACTATTCCAGCAGAAACGATAGTGTTCTACTGGCTTGAGTTTGCTGGAACAGATTCGTTTAAGAAACTACAGAAGATCATTCTCGGTAGAGAATAGAAGCGTTGATCGAAAGATTTTTTAAAGATAAAATTTCAATTTTTATATTTTCCTTTGCCCTTTTTTCGATAGGATCTTTTTATGTTTCGTTTTTCCCGCCGGATGAACCGAAATACGTGGATGCTGCTCTAAGGATGATAGAGAATGGAAATTACGTCATTCCATTTTTTAACTGTCATGTGAGATTTGACAAACCCATACTTTTTTATTGGGAGTTGGTTCTGTTTTTTAAGTTATTTTTTGTAGATCACCTTATAAAAATAGGCCATGATTATCTCGGAATAATTGAATATGCGGCAAGACTGCCAGCCATAATTTCTGCTGCACTATCCAGTGTTTATGTGTATAAACTATCCAATTTGCTTTTTAACAATAAGAACGTTTCAAGGCTCTCCGTATTGGGCTTCATATCCATTGGCTTTTTTATATATCTTGGGCGTTCTGTTTATCCGGACATGAGTCTGATATTGTTTGAATTGATGGGTGTTTACTATTTTATCAAGGAACGGTATGTGCTTGGATGGATTTTTACGGCTCTGGCTTTTTTGGTTAAAGGACCAATTGGTGTGGTAAGTGTGGGTTTTACCTATTTCATCTATCTATGGGTGGTCGAAAGGAAAACCGGTTTAAAAGAATTCTTCTCGTTTAACAACGGCTTGGGTTTTTTGGTCTTTTTATTGGTCGGTTTACCGTGGTATATCGCCGTTTATCACTACTATGGAATGGAGTTTATAAATAAGTTCCTTATTTACCACAACATTGAGAGATTTACCGGAGCTGCACACCAACATCCCCATTCTTTCTTTTATTTCTTTCCTATAGCCATTCTGGTTTTGTATATTTGGTGGCCTTATCTTTTACAGCTTTTTAAGAGTATAGATTTAAAGGATAGAAAAAATCTATTTTTAATCCTCTGGTTTGCTTGGGTGTTTCTCTTTTTCTCGATTTCAAAGAACAAGCTTGCCCACTACATTGCCTTTGGCTTTATACCTTTTGCTATTCTGTTTGGCAGGTACATTGAAGATATAAAAGAATCAAAGAGGATTTCAACAGGATTTTTTGTGCTTGAGGTCGTTCTGGCTTTTGTGTTGTCCTTTGTTGCATACAAAAAGGGTCTTACACAGCTTGTTGCCTCTGTTTTTGCAGGCATTTTGATAGTTTCACTGACCAATCTGCTTAAAAAACCAACGAAAGTGATCTTTTACAAAACCATAGCGATGAGTGTTGTAGCCTTTGTTGTGCTTTTACAATTTGAGGGTTACAGGCCTGAGAAGTTTGTTTGGCATGAGGTTTTGAAGACAAGATTAGGGC
>JALUBE010000121.1 GCA_027045065.1 Desulfurellales bacterium
AGCCCACTCACCGATCCACAAATACGAATACATAAGGGATGTTCTTGAGGGTATAAAGGTCAAAGACTTAATGAAAAAGGAATTTCAAAGTGTTACTGGAAATACAAACCTAACAAAGATCTACGAGATATTGTCGGAATCCAAACAAACGGATATACCTGTTATCGATGCCCACAACAATCTTCAGGGTATAGTGACCTTACACGTTCTAAAAACAATACTTGGTGAAAATGAACTTGCAGACTTCCTTGTAGCCGATGATGTAGCCAATAAAGATGTAGTTACAGCGGCAAAAGAAGAAAACCTAAATACTCTCCTCCACAAAATTGGCTTCAAGGAGATAAACACAATACCCGTTATTGATGAAAAAGGCAAAGTTATAGGCATAATTACAAGAAAGGACATAATCAAAGCGTACAACGATGCAACAGAAAAACTCCATAATAAGTCAGCTTAACGAATCCCAAAAACAGGCTGTTTTAGAATGCAACTGCAATCTGCTTATCATAGCCGGTGCTGGTAGTGGCAAAACAAAAACACTCACACACAAAATTGCATACATACTGCATGAAGGCTATGCAAAACCCAGCGAGATTCTCGCTCTGACCTTTACAAACAAGGCCGCAAATGAGATGAAGGAGAGAATTGAAAACTTAATAGGTGATAAAGCCAAAAACATGTGGATCGGAACGTTTCACTCAATAGCCTTGAGAATGCTGAGAAATGAGGGTTTTAAACCAACAATATACGACACAAAAGATCAGGAAAACCTGATAAAGGAAATACTGAAACGCTTAAACGTAGATCAGAAGAAATACACGCCAAAGGCAATACTTTCAAAAATATCGTTACACAAGCTAAACATGGAAAAGCCATCTGATTTAGATGAATCAACACCTTACGACAAATTGGTCAAAAGGGTTTACAAAATCTATGAAGACGAACTTGAAAGGGCGAATGCAGTAGATTTTGATAACATCATAATCAAGGCCATTGAACTTTTGGAGAACAACGAAGAAGTAAGAAAAAAGTATTCAGAGCGCTTTAAATACATCTTCATTGATGAATATCAAGATACAAACTACCCACAATACCTGTTTGTTAAACTACTCTATAACGGGAAAAACCGCGTGTGTGCCGTAGGCGATGAGGATCAGTCGATTTACAGTTTCAGGGGTGCAAAGGTGGAAAATATCCTGCGATTTGACAAAGAATATGACAACTGTAAAATAATTAAACTCATAAAGAATTATAGATCAGCTCAAGAGATCTTAAATATAGCAAACGCCCTGATCTCAAAAAACAACTTCAGGAATGAAAAAACGCTGTATTCAGACAAAATCGGTGGCAGAATAACCATAAAGGAGTTGCCCACAGATTCGGATGAGGCAGAATTTGTCGTTCAGAACATCCTAAAATTGCAAAGTGAGGGTGAATCGCTTAATGACATAGCCATATTATACAGAACAAACTATCAATCGAGGATATTCGAAGAGGCCTTAATCAGAAACTCGGTTCCCTACTCAATCATAGGATCGAAGAAATTTTTGGAAAGGAATGAGGTTAAGGATATACTCGCATACTTGAGGTTGCTTTTAAACCCAAAGGATAACGTGTCTTTCTTAAGGGCTATAAGCTCGCACCCAATGGGCATAGGCAAGGCACTACTTGAAAAGATCATAGAATACGCACAAAACTTGAATTTATCCTTATTCGAAGCGTCAGAAGAACTTATCAAAAACAATAAACTCACAAAGAGGCAAGAAAATGCCTTATCCAGTTTTCTAAACACGTTCAAAGGGGTTGATACAAACGACACTGTTGACAGGATCATTGACGCAATAATGGAAAAAAGCGGATATAAAAACTACCTTGCAGAAAAATCGGATTATGATAGAATGTCAAACGTGGAAGAGTTAAAAAATGCCGGTGATTTGAGCAACTTGGAAGCTTTTTTGGATAGCCTATCACTCTTGGATTATTCGGACGATCTCAAAGACGGCGTTGAGTTTGTAAAACTCATGACAATACACGCGGCAAAGGGCCTTGAATTTAACACTGTGTTTGTTGTGGGCTTGGAAGAAGGCTTATTTCCAAACGAGAATCTAAAGAGAAACGAATTAGATATTGAAGAAGAACGGCGTCTGTTTTACGTTGCAATAACAAGGGCAAAGACAAACCTGTTTATAACCCACGCTCAATTCAGGAGAAAAAACAACCAATACATACCATCAAAACCATCGAGGTTCTTAAGGGAAATAGAGGCAAACGAAAGCAGAGAGTTAAAAAGAGGGTCAAAGGTATATCACAATATCTACGGCAAGGGTGTTGTTTTAAGTAAAGATGAGAACATCTTAACGGTAAACTTCGAAAACAATGGTATAAAGAGAATACTCACAAAAGATAGAAATTTAACGGTAATCTAAATTTGGAGGTAGAGATGGCCACATTAGAGGAAAGGGTAAATCAGTTCAACAAGAATTTGGCACTGATGAACCTAAGGGTCAAAAAGATCAATGCAGAGTTCGACGATGAAAAACTAAACGTATCACCAGATACGCAGAAGGTCTACATAGACAAGAACGCTTACTACCAAATCCTGCAGGACAACTTCGTTAGGGTATTCCAAGAGTATATATTGAAGATTGCCAATAAGAACGACGAAAATGATGTGTTCGTAAACATAGAGGTAACATTCTTGCTCGACTTCCAAACGGGCGGTCCTATCGACGATGAAGTATTCGAAATATTCTCACAGTCAACGGTGCTGATCGACAGCTGGCCATACTTTAGGGAGATCGTGCAAAACACACTTCTTAGGATGGGGTTAGCACCAATCATCATACCGCCAATACAGTTTACACCACCGCCACCACCTAAGAAGTAAATGATAGAACTTGCCATAGACGGCAGCGGATCGTTTATAGATTTAAGTGTGTTTAAAGATGGTAATCTTGCATACACCATGTTCTCAAAAACCTTAAAGACACACTCGCAGTTTCTGGTCGACACAATTGATTTTGTCTTAAAAGTCACTGAAGCAAAACTTGACGAAATAGACAGGCTGTATTGCGTTGCTGGCCCTGGCAGACACACATCCATAAGGGTGGTCATATCGACACTAAAAGGACTATTTTTCAAAAGAAAAGATATAGAAACGTTTAGAGTGAATGCATTGGATCTGCTTGCTGCATCGATAGAAGAGCATGGTAAATTTAGATGTCAGGGTGAATTTTTCTCAAAGAAGGCTTACTACATAGACTACAAAAAGCAAAACGGCGAAATAAAAAGGGTCAGTGAGACCAAAAGAGGAACTGAAGAGGAAATAAATCAGACAGACTTAAAGATTTTCAAGACAACAGAGGAGAAATACCGCCCAAGAACGGTGAATATACACAAAATTCAAAATTTCTGTGAAAGGGTCAATCTTTTCGACCTAAATCCTATCTATTGAGGTAAAAAATGGCTTTGATTTATCCATTTAAGGGCGTTCTTTACGATGAAAGTTTAAGAAGAGAAACTATCATGGCACCGCCATACGATGTTATAAACGAAGATCATAGGAAAGAGTTAAAAAAGAAAAGCGAGCTAAACGTAGTAAACTTGACACTACCAGACACATACGACAAAGCAAAGGAATTGTTGAACAATTGGCTCGAAAAAGGGATCTTAAAATTAGACAAAGAATGTGCTTTCTACACATACACGGCAAACTACGAATTTAACGGTAAAAGAAAATCACTTAAGGGTTTCATTGCTGCCTTAAAGGTGGAGCCCTTTGGCGGTCATATAAAGCCCCATGAAAAGACCCTTAAAGGGCCAAAGATAGATCGATTCAACCTGATAACAAAGACAAACGCCATGTTTTGCCCAATAATGGGTTTATACACAAAAGATGAGAAAGTAGAAAAAATCATTGATAACTCTACAAAAGAAAAGCCTGTATTTTCTGCTACATTTGAAAACATCAAGCATGAGCTCTTCAAAATAACAGACAAAAGCGAAATAGAAACAGTGCACAACTCATTTAAGGACAGAGACATAATCATAGCCGATGGGCATCACAGATACGAGACCGCCTTGATGATAAAGGAGTTTTACAACAAACAAGGTTTAAAAGAGGGTGGATTTGACTACATCATGATACTTCTGATTGATGCCGAAAGCGGTGGTTTGAGCCTCTCTGCAATCCACAGGGTTATTAAGGATCTAAAGGACTTTAATTGGTTTATCAGTGAGTTAAAAA
>JALUBE010000122.1 GCA_027045065.1 Desulfurellales bacterium
CCCCAATGTCGTCGCAAGTTCAAGAGTAAAACCCAAGGGTAGATTCAGAGCCTTGCTTTTTATATGCTTCGAGCTTACAAGCATGCTTAAGCCGATAATGGTAAATAGGCTTATGGCAACGGCCTGTTGGATCTTCATTTTAACGAGCAGAACAAAAAGGGGAACCATCAAAATTCCACCGCCGATGCCGAGCAACCCACCAATTGAAGCTGCAATTGAGGTGATCAACAGTATGTAAAGGTAATCAACCATTCCTTTTGCTCCTCAAAACGTATAATACAACAATTACAAGCAAAATCAACAAAACCAAAGTGTTTACCCTGCTCAAGATATGGGAAATGTATTGCCACTTGCTTCCAAAGAAATAGCCAGTTCCTACGTATGCAACGCCCCAAAGTATTCCACTTGTCACAGCCCAGAACAAGAATTGAAACCTGTTCATTTTGAAAACGCCGGCTAAAAACGGTACAATGGGCCTCAAAGCGCCAACAAACCTACCTAAAAACACGCTTTTTCCACCGTGCTTTTTGAAGAATTCAACGCCATTTTCTATGATCCTTTTGTATCTTTTTAAGATGGTTTTATCCTTAAGGTCATAGTAGAACCAAACAGCTATGTAAAAACTCGCAATATCTGCAAGCACGGCACCCAATACGGCACTTAAAATGGTTATGTAGATGTTTAAAAAACCCTTAGATGCCAAATATCCACTGCCAACTGAAAACACAGCCCCTGGCACAAACTCCCCAAGAAAGGCAAACGACTCGAGGAAGGAAACAGCAAAGACCAAACAGTACACAAGCAATTGATCGTTTTTTAAAGACTCCAAAAATGTCAAGATTTCGCTCATTTTTTAAGGTAAAGCAAATACTCCTGATTTCCCTGCTTTCCCTTGATTGGAGACTTCAGTGAACCCTTGAATTCAAAACCTATGCTTTTGGAAAACTCCACAATCTCATTTATGGTTTTATCAACAAGTCGTTGATCCTTTACAACACCCTTCTTTACATTGCCCTTCCCCACCTCAAATTGGGGTTTAAATAGGGCAACAATAGTGCCACCCGGTTTCACAAGCTCAAAAACCTTCGGCAACACCAATCTCAACGATATAAAACTCACATCCACCGAGGCAAAATCAAACAGAGCATCGCAATCAAAATCCCTAATATCCGTTTCTTCAAACGAAACAACCCTACTGTCACTTTTCAAACTCTCATGAATCTGATCCTTACCAACATCCACAGCATAAATCAACTTTGCACCTCTATGCAAAAGACACTGTGTAAAACCGCCCGTTGATGCACCAACATCCAAACATATACTTCCTTCTACAGAAATGCCAAATCCATCCAAAGCCGCTTCCAACTTTTCACCTGCCCTACTTACGTATTTTAGTTTCTCCAAGATTTCAACATTTTGGTTTGATACATCAAAGGATGGTTTTAAAACAATTTTGCCTCCTACCCTGACAAGTCCCCTTTCTATAAGTTCCTTAGCCCTGCTTCGGCTCTCAACTAACCCAGTTGTATACAAATACCGATCAAGCCTCATCTGCGCGAGCCGTGTGAAATGAAGTTCTTCCTTGACCTCAAAAGCGTTATGAGGTGCTGTGCATCCTTTACCTCATTTGAGTCAGCGTGGGCTATTGTGAACGAAAGCTTCTTCGGGCACTCTATATCATTTAAAATCACAGATGACAGTTCTCCCAAGAATTCACCGATCTTTTGAAACTTATTGTTGCACACAAATACAAACGAGTCGCCGCCGTATCGTGAAAAGTGCTTGCATCCATAACTTTTAAGCTCTTTCAACTTGTCTGCTACATTAACCAAGAGCATATCTCCCGCTAAATTGCCACATTCGATATTAATCCCGTCCATTCCTTTAACATCAACCATAAAAATCCTGAAAAACTCACCACCCTCAAACATCTTGCATAGCCTATCTAACAGCGCTGACCTCGTAAGCAGACCCGTCAGGCTATCAACATGGGAGAATTTTCTTTTGTATTCATCAAAAGCTTTTGGTATTAAAGAACTTTCACCGAGCTTCGTTGCTTCTTCAAAGCTGATTTTTAAAACATTGAGAGTTCTACTAAATATCACCTTATCAAAATGCCCCTCATCGTTCATTATTATCTCTATAGCTTTTTCAGGTGAAAATGCATCCCTGTAAGGCCTTGATGTAGTTAGTGCATCAAACACATCGGCTATAGCCAAAATCCTTGCACCTTTGCTGATTTCATCGCACAACAGCCCATCTGGATAACCTTTGCCATCACACCTTTCGTGGTGATGTCTAACCATCTTTGCAATGGTTTTCAAGTCCTTCAAACTCTTAAATTGGCTTACGATTTCATAGGACAAAACAGGGTGGTATTTGATCATCTCGTATTCCACATCAGAAAGCTTTGAGGGCTTCATCAAAACGGCATCCGGTATGCCGATCTTTCCCACATCGTGGAGCAAACCGGCAATGTAGACCTTATCGACAAACTTTCTATTCAAGCCAAGCTTCTGTGCAATTCTCTTTGCATAGAATGCGACCCTTTGCGAATGGCCCTTCGTGTAAACATCCCTCATCTCAATGGTCAAAACAAAGCTGTTTATTATATCTTCTTCGCTTTCCGTAATGATTTTATTGAGCTTTCCAAATTCAAGGCTCATCTTTAAGATCTGTGACAGTCTCCTCGTTATAAGACTTACCAAATTCACGTCGTAAACAGAAAAATGCATATCGGTTTGATAGCCGTAGCCGAACACACCTTCCAAAGCACCGTTTTCCCATATAGGCAAAACAAGCACATTCCTTATGCCCAGTTCTGCGTTGATTCTTTTCAAACACTCCGGCGTTTTACTGGATTTACTATAGAAGAAAACAACGGGCGCCCTTAAGCCCTCTTTGTACATGCGGTAAGTCAAGAGTTTCTCAACATCCTTGGTCTTTTTAAATTTTATGAAATCAAAGCCCTTTTTGCCGGCTATAAACGAATAAACGCCATGTTTCGGGTTAACAAAACTTACAGCCTTTGCTTTTGTTATATCCATTATTTTGAGCAGATTCTCTTTAAGCCACAACTTTAAGGTATCTTTATCAAAATCGGGCGGCGGACTGATATCCAATTTTACTATCTCTTTTTCCAGCAAACCCCTAAAAATGGAATTCTCAATGACCCTTGAAACAAAAGGGGACAAAAATCTGATATTTTTTAGATCATCTTCATCAAAAACCCTTATTCTTTTGAATGATTCAAGGGCTATGATTGAGTTAAAATCCGTATCCAACCTGTAGAGAAAAACGGATTTTAAACCTGTGTCTTTCCACAGTGGATTGGCCAATTTGCTGTTTTGATAATCTTTAACTATGCAGTAACCCTTCTTTATGGATCGTTCAAAATATACATTGTTGTACTTTGTTTGCCTGTATAATTTCAGTATATCTATGGAATTTTCCTTAAAGAAATTAGACGTTACGGCAAATGTTATGTCAAAATCCTTTAAAGCAACAATGCTTACTGCGTCTACATTGAAAAAATGGGCCAGTTTATCCAAAAAAGGTGTATTAACGCCCTCTTTGACTAAAAATTTAACCAAATCTATTAAATTTTTACTCACACTTTAACTATTGCACAAGAAAAACTTTTAGTCAACAGGTCAAACCTTGATTATTTCAAAAATAGTGCTAAGCTTTTCAAAAAAGATAGGGGGTTTAAAAAATGGGAAAGAAAACTTTGAACGATCTTAAAGGAATTTTGGAAAGGGTTTTGGATGCATCTAAAAAGGTAGTGCCAACGCAAGTCGTCTATTGGGATGGAACTGCAAAAAACTTTTCTTCTGGTAAGGAACCGCTTGCAAAAATCCACATAAAAGACCCTCAAGTAATCTATGATCTCATGGAGCATTTGAGTATTGGTTTTGGCGAGAACTACATGAAGGGAAAATTAGAAATTGAAGGGGACTTGCAACAGGTTTTGAGAATTCAAGCACTGCCAGCAATCAAAGAGATTAAGACGTCACCAAAAGTTATTGCTGAGCTAGTCATAGAGCGACTAAAAACACTGAATACACGGAAACAGGCAAGAAAAAACATCGAACACCATTATGGACTGGATAACGAATTTTACAAGCTGTTTTTGGATGAGTCGCTTACCTACTCGTGTGGTTATTTTAAAAATTGGGAAACAGACACATTAGAACAGGCACAAAACAACAAATACGAATTAAAAAAAAAAAAAATTGG
>JALUBE010000123.1 GCA_027045065.1 Desulfurellales bacterium
TAGAAGCTGACGTTGTTAATTTTGCCGCCAGTTTCAGCAGACTCTTTGTAGGTGCTGTAAGAGCCAGCTTCTTGTGTGTACTTTACATAGGGTTTGCCTTTGCCCTTTTTTGTGATGATGTTTATCACGCCACCGACGGCATTTGCACCGTATAAGCCACTTTGCGTACCTTGAACAATCTCAATTCTGTTTATTCCATTTGGTAGTAAATTAGCGAAGTCATAGTAAGGTTGAGGCTGAGAAGGGTCTGATACATCTATGCCATCGATAAGTGTTTTTACGTATCTACTTGATAAACCCATTATACGAACACTTGTTGTCCCTCCAAAAGCGCCGTTTGATGTTACTGAAACACCCGGAACGTACTTTAAAGCGTCCTTGACGAATATCGTTCCCTGTTTTTGCATCTGCTTCTGTGTAACTACATCTACAGGAGAGGGTGTTTTCAAGATCTCAGTCTGTGTTCTTGTTGCTGTAACGACAATCGTGTTGTTCTGTGCATGTGCATAAGAGCCCATAAGTAGGACAGCGCAGCTTAAAGCCAACAATCTCTTAAACTTCATCTCTTTTCCTCCTTATCTTATCTGACAGATTTTTACGTACTTTTCGCTCAAGATTTTTAATTTTTCCAACTCTCTTTTGCTTAAGCCCCCTTTGTGCAAAAAAGAAGGATTAAGCGTCTTTGTTGGTATAAAGTTCTGAATGCAGTACAGTTGTGCAGCTTTTATGGTTTTTAAGATCTTTTCTATGTCGTTTTCATCTAACATGCCCTTTAAAACAGTGGTTCTAAACTCATAAGGCACTTTGCCATCCAAAATTAAATCGATGCTCTTTTCGATTAAAGATGTGTCCATATTGGCTCTTACAACCTCGCCGTATCTATTCATCGGGGCTTTTACGTCCATTGCAACATAATCTATAAGTTTCTCCTTTATCAAGGTTTCCAAAAGCTCAGGGTTTGTGCCGTTTGTATCGATTTTCACCTTATAACCCAAATTCTTTACCGCTTTTATAAAACTTAACAGTTCTTTGCCGTGTATAGTGGGTTCGCCACCTGTTATGGATACAGCTGTCAATTTGCCCCGCCTTTTATTTAAAAAGCTTAAAATTTTGTCTTCAGGTAACCTTTCAGCTGTTCTATTGACAAGCTCTGGATTGTGGCAATACGGGCATCTAAAGTTACAACCAATGGTAAAAACTATAGCGGTAAGCTCGCCTGGATAGTCTATCAAAGAAAATCTCTGTAATCCGCCAAAAATCATGACACCTTAAATGTCTTTCTTTCTTCAAATTCCTCTTGTTTGCCGTCGTTCCACTGTTGAACGGGCCTTAAATAACCCACAACACGCGAATACACCTCGCAAGGCGTGCCCTTAACCTCTTTCTTTGCATTTTCCAATTCTTCAATCCTTTTCAGAATCTCGTCCCTTGTCATTCTTTCCTCCGAATTTAGTGTTAGTGTTAGTGAACCATTACTCTCCATTTACCCATCTACCAATTTACCAATTCACCAATTTCCCCATTTGCCCATTCTCCATATCCAACTGCCGTTTCAACCTTTGAATTTCCCTTTCGATTTCCTCCAATTTCTCCTCTTTGCATATTGGACACTCTTTATGCTCGCCTGGTATGTATCCGTGTATCGGGCATATTGAGAAAGTCGGCGTGATTGTTAGGTATGGGAGTTTGTAGTTTTCAAAAATCGTTTTAACTAAAAGCTTTATGCTTTTTGTGTTTGTTATTCTTTCTCCAACAAAGATGTGCAAGACCGTTCCGCCTGTGTAACTTGACTGTAATTCATCCTGTAGGTCCAGCGCCTCAAATATGTCGTCTGTATAATTTACAGGTAGCTGCGTCGAATTTGTGTAATAGGGCTTGTTTTTTCCTGCTGTTATAATGCCCGGATACCTTTCCTTATCAAGCAGAGCAAGCCTATAGCTTGTGCCTTCCGCGGGTGTAGCTTCTAAATTATAGTTATTGCCCGTTTCCTCTTGAAATTCCAAGAGTTTGTTTCTCATGAATTTTAGTACCTTTTTTGAGAATTCTTGCCCTGTTTCTGTTGTGATTGGCTCTCCAAACAAATTCAAGCATGCCTCGTTCATACCAATAAGACCTATTGTTGAGAAGTGGTTTTTCCAGTATTCTCCGAAGCGCTCCTTGATTGATGATAGGTAGAACTTTGAATAGGGGTACAGACCCGCATCGGTAAATTTTTCCAGTACTTTTCGCTTTATTTCCAAACTCTCTTTGGCAAGCTCCATCAGTGATTCAAGTCTAAATATGAATTCCTCTTGTGGATTCTGACTGCCCGATGCAAGGTAGGCTATTCTTGGCATGTTTATCGTTACGACGCCAATGGAGCCTGTTAAGGGATTTGCGCCGAATAAACCACCTCCTCTTTTCTTTAACTCTCTTGTATCAAGTCTCAACCTGCAGCACATTGAACGCGCGTCTTCTGGCTTCATTTTTGAGTTTATGAAGTTTGCAAAGTACGGTATGCCATATTTTGTCGTTGCTTCCCATATCGATTCTAAGTTTGGATTATTCCAATCAAAGTCTTTTGTTATGTTGTAAGTGGGAATGGGAAATGTAAAAACCCTGCCGTCTGAGTCGCCTTCACTCATGACTTCCATAAAGGCTCTATTTATCATGTCCATTTCTTTTTGGAATTCGCCGTAAGTGTGGTTGGTAAGCTTTCCGCCGATTATTACGCCCTGATTTTTCACAAACTCCGGTACTTTCAAATCGAGTGTTAAGTTTGTAAAAGGTGTCTGAAAACCCACGCGCGTGGGGACGTTAACGTTAAAAATAAACTCTTGAAGGGCCTGTTTGACATCTTTGTATGAAAGCCTATCAAATGCCACAAACGGCGCTAAATATGTGTCGAAGTTGGAAAATGCCTGTGCCCCTGCCGATTCACCTTGTAGTGTATAAAAGAAGTTAACAATCTGACCCAGTGCGCTCCTAAAGTGCTTTGCAGGTTTACTTGCTACCTTACCCCTTGCCCCTCTAAAACCTTTTAGGAGAAGATCCTGAAGATCCCATCCTACACAGTAAACGCTTAACGAATTTAAATCGTGAATGTGGAAATCACCATTCAGATGGGCCTCTCTTATTTCTTTAGGGTAAATTTTGTTTAGCCAATAGGTTTTTGTGATTGCTGCTGAGACGTAGTTGTTTAAGCCCTGAAGAGAGTAGCTCATGTTAGAGTTTTCTTTAACTTCCCAGTCTAACTTGTTTAAGTACTTATCGACCAACTCGACATCGGCTTTGTTTTTTAGATCTCTTATCTGTGCATGTTGTTCTCTGTAGAGTATGTAAGCTTTGGCCGTCTTTTTAAATGCCGAGTTGAGAAGAACCTCTTCGACAATGTCTTGGATTTCTTCAACCGTCGGATTTCTTGGACTGATTAGGCGATACGCTAAATCTAAAACCCGGATCGTGAGCCTTTTAGCTGTTTCGTAGTTAAATTCGCCTGTGGCTTTGCCCGCCTTTGCGATCGCTATAGTTATCTTTTCCGGGTTAAAATCAACAACTCGCCCATCCCTTTTAACAATTTTTGAAAACACAATAATCCCCCTTTAAGCTTTGGTTTTGTAACTTATGTTTTTTAGGGGATTCTTCCTATGTTTTGGTAGGTATTTGAATCATGGCGAACCTCCCGTTCATTTTATTATCGGGTAAGTCTCCTGACTCGGCTTCATCCTACTACCCTAGCCTTCCCATCGAGTGACCCCTATGGTTTACAAGAGCCTGTCTCGACAGTGGCTGCCCTTTAAGGGCTAAAGAGGGTTTCGTCAGCCTCACAGTTGCGGGGGCAGTGCCGGATTTTCACCGGACTTCCTTAACCCGACAGTTGATTTATATAACTATTTTTGGCTCGTGTCAATCAGCATTATGCCGCCTATGTTCCTGCCACAGATTTTGTCCCTGCGGTAGGAAAAGAAGTCTCTGTTTTCAAACGTGCAGATATTAAGATCTATAATGTTTTCCCTTTTTACACCTGATTCGACGAGTTGTTTAATATTAATACCCGAAAGATCGAGATATATCTTGCCCTTTCTTATAGCTGAGAAACGCTCTGGAAACCTGCTTGTCACGTCTTCTTTGACTTCGTAACAGTTTTTACAGATATGCGGACCTATTGTGGCTATTATATTTTCTGGATTTGAGCCTAGAGTTACGAATGTTTTAA
>JALUBE010000124.1 GCA_027045065.1 Desulfurellales bacterium
GTATAGGAGGTTTCTAAAGGGCGGTGAAAGTGGTATTGTAAGTGTTAACGGGCCGCCAGGAACGGGTAAAACAACTATTCTCAGGGATATAGTGGCTAACATAGTAACCCAGCGGGCATATAATCTTGCAAATAACATAATCAATAGCGAAACAATACTTAGTGAAGACAACTCCACTTTTGGGAAATTTTATAGGTTTACCAACGATAAGCTTTGTGACTACAACATTGTGGTGGCTTCAAGTAACAACAAAGCAGTAGAAAACGTCTCAAAAGAGCTTCCATTAATGGATAAGGTGTCAGAATACAGAGATAAAATCCTTAATGAGCCGATTTTTACTAATTTTGCTGAGTGTTTTAGAAATTTAGTTAAAGACGAGTGCTGGAGTCCTGTATCAGTAGCTTTAGGCAAAAAAGAAAATTTGAGGTCGGTTAATCTGGGATTTATCAGGGATCTTGGGATTATGCTCAAATACCTTTGGAAAGTGGATTACTCCTCCGAAGAGGGAACTCAACAAGCCAAAGAAAGAGGAGATAGGTTAAGATTGCTGATAAATAGTATAGATTTAAAGCAGTATGCCAAAGATTTTCTTGAACTTTACAGTGAAATTGAGGAAATAAAAAAGCTAATTCCCTTTGATGAAATAATAGAAAACAATATTCTTTCAATCAAAGATTATTTTAGTACTGAGGAAAGCCAATACTCGATTGCTAGAGATGAATACACCCAGTTGAGCGGTAAAGTTAGCATACTCGAAGGCGAAAAAAACGAGGTAACGACGCTGATAAATGATAAAAAGAATGGCATAGCCAATTACAAACAAGCCAATAAGATGGCTTTCAATTTATCAAAAATACCTATTCTTAAAAATCTATCCTTTGTAAAGAGCGTTGTAAATGAATACTCGCAAATGCAGAAAAAACTGGATGCACTAACTGAACAAAACCTACAAGTAGAGAACAGTCTAAATAAAATTAAAAGCCAATTACTCGTAAAGGAAAGATTGTTTAAAGCAAAATCAACCACAATAAACAACTTAAGCAACCTATTCGAGAAACTTGGAATTGATAATATCAATAGTCAGGAACTTGATTTTCTTTCTTTGCCAGAGGTTATTTACAATTACCCAGATAAAGAAAAGCAGTTGTTTACGCCGTACGCTGTAAGGGTTTTGGAAGAAAAACGTAAAGAACTGTTTTTCCAAGCATTGAGGTTGCACTATGCGTTTGTTCTGAAGTATCGCCAAGAATTTAAGCATAATATAGACCTATTTTTTAGCATTTTAAGCAAGGGAAGCAACATGACTGAGGAGATAACAGACAAAGCCGTTGAGGCTATTGTAAATTCATGGACATCCTTTGCATTTGTAACACCCGTTATATCCACCACGTTTCACTCTGTAACCAACATGTTTGCTGCCCTTACAAAACCCAACTCTATTGGATTTGTAATCGTGGATGAGGCTGGGCAAGGAATACCCTATTATGCGACTGGCTTACTTATGAGGGCAAAAAGGGCAGTGATAGTGGGTGACCCGTTGCAGATTGAGCCTGTTATTACCATACCAGAAAGTTTGAGAAATGTACTTGAGAAAGCCTTAAAAGTGGAGCAAATAGCAAGTGAATTGGGAGTTAACGTAGGTTTAATAGTGCCTGGACGTGAGAGGGCTATACAAATCTCAAGCTCGGAAGACGGCTTTATAGATACGTCTGTTCAGGTTCTTGCGGATAGAGCTTCAAGTATACAAGCGGTAATAGAAAGGGACGGATTCAAAATACCAATAGGGATACCGTTAAGAGTGCATTTCAGGTGTAAAGACCCTGCGTTTAGTATCGCTAATACAATGGCCTACGGCAACACAATGATACACGGTGCGGATGATAAAAAGGCTACGGGTAGAGGGTATTTTGTCAACGTTAACACTAACGAGGCAAGAACATGGTTTAAGAATGTGTCCGATGTTGAGGTAAATGCGGTTGTTGAGATACTGAGAAAAATGTACCAAGACAAATTAGATAAAGTCTATATAATATCTCCTTTTGTAGGAATCACTTTAGATGACGTAAAGAGAAAATTTAAGGGTATGAATTGGACGAATATAGGAACAGTTCATACTTTTCAAGGTAAAGAGAATAAAATCGTGATTATTTTGTTAGGTGGAGCTAAAGCTGGGGCAATTAAATGGGCGACAAGAAAGCCAAATCTTTTGAATGTTGCAGTTACCAGGTCAAAAGAGGAAGTGATTATAGTCGGCGATATAAAGAAGTGGATGAATAACGGTGGAGAAGTGTTCGCAAAGGCAGTAGGATTGCTAAGGCCTTTAGAACTATCTTAAACCTCTTCCCTGCACAGCTCCACCGCCTCTTTCACATTCTCTATCAGTTCCTCAACCGTCTCCCCCTGCGTGTGTATGCACTTTCCGTCCTCCGCTTCAGCACAAAACATGGGTTTTCCATCTCTGTCATCCCAACACACCTTGATCTTGCGTCCTTTGATTTTGATTGTGCCGAGATACAGCACTTCGTCCGTGAAGTCGTATTCGTATCTGTCTATCGGTAGCATCCTCAGAACTCTCAACAGCTCCTCACCCTTATACTTGGTTTTCAGGTAACTCATAAATCGCCTTATAGCCTCGTATTCCATTTTAAACTTCTCATCTTTCTTGATTCGTTTTTCTATATAGTTTTGTACATCGCTAACTGACTCCATAGCGAACTCCTCAAATCTATAATCCAAAATTCATAATCCATAATTTTCTTTAATGTTTTCCCAATCTATATTCTTTTCAGGGTCGTAGTTCTTCGCCCTTTTTTGCACTTCTTTTGCTATTAACATATTCTCAACAGATTCGGCAAGTATGGAGTAGTTCGTATCATCATCACGGGGTATAATTATGCCAATAATTTTGCCGTTATCTGTTAGAAAAATAAGGTCTTTGTCTTTCTTTAAATTATTAGCGAACTCAGCAATCTTACCTGACAGTTCGCTTATTTCAACTGTTCTCTCTGATAATTCCTTAACCCGCTTTTGTATATAGTTCCTTATACCGTCAAAATCACCCATCTTTTCACCTCTCTTTTTTCTCTTAATTAAGTATATCTTTTGGTTTTCAGTGACGCAACCTATCCAAAAAATGGGTGACTCCCCTTGACAAGCAGTAAAAACCCTATACTGAAAGCATTTGCGAACACCCTCTTTTTAGGGTGACTCCCCTAAAATTAGGGGTGAGTCCCTCAACCCTCAACTTGACAGCAGGGTGACGCCACACTGATCGTTCTTGCTATTTAGGGTGACTCACCCAAGAAAAAGCAAGAAGCTTGTTAGTATGCCGTTTTTTGATAACGGTTTTTCAGGGTGACTCCGTTGAGATTTTTTAATATAGGAACCAAACTGTAATAGAAAAACTTAAGGAGGTGTGGTATGGCTGTGGAGAGTTTACCTGTGGAGTTTGTTGTGTATATCATGTATGAGCCTGAAGTGGCAAGAAAGACCATCAATGTGGAACTGCCAAGTGAGTATCCAGATACCTTTTTTGACCTGACAGGTGAAAACGGGTTGAAATCTTTTATGGCTAACATTGCAGAACTCTATGGTATGCACTTATACGAGGCGGAGGCTAACCTTATACTAAAGGGCTTGAAGCCATTAGATCCAGATACCACAAAAGAAGAAGTAAGGTATTTTATCCCCAATACCCACAAGACACCTTCCTTTAGGTGGGTGATGTAGTGGGAGTTCTTTGGCTTTCTATGTACTGTTTAACAACTTCCAACGGTGCACCGCCACAGGAACCTGCAAAGTAGCTTGGACTCCATAATGCACCCTTCCAATAATACTTCTTGAGTTCTGGAAATCTTTGCTTTAGCCTTCTTGAGGAAACCCCTTTAAGAGAGTTCACAAGCCTGGACACGCACACCTTTGGTGGATATTCCACTAATAGGTGCACATGATCGTCCTCGCCGTTAAACTCCTTAAGATCCGCCTCAAAGTCATTACACACTTTGGAGAATATCTCTTTTAGATACCCTAAGTGCTCTTTTGCGAACACATTTTTTCTATACTTGGTTACAAATACCAAATGGACATGCAGGAGAAAAACGCAGTGCCTGCCTGTTCTAATTTCACTTGACTTTTTCATAGACCAAATTATAATATAAATA
>JALUBE010000125.1 GCA_027045065.1 Desulfurellales bacterium
AAACTCTTCGAGCCAGAGATCTTGCCTTTCTTAGCTATGGGCTTGCCCTCTATCTCAACTATGTCCATCGAAAAGTCTATTGTTGTGGCACTGCTAATGCTCGTTCCTACACCAAAGCCATCAGCCACATCCACAATCTCCGCCACCGTATTTTCATCCAAACCGCCACTAACAAATAGCTGAACATGTTTTAGTCCTCTTAAATCCAACTCCCATCTTAGTTCTTCCAAAATCTTCCTCATGTTGCCGCGCCTTGATGATGGTGTATCAAGCCTGACACCGCTCAATCTTTTACCTAAAGCCTCTGCCACTCTTATGGTCTCAAGTTTCTCATCGCCAAACGTATCTATAAGAACAATTCTCGACACATCTGGGTTAACAACCTCATCGAAATATTTAGCGGCTTGCAATGTATCACCAACAAGTAAAATCAACGAATGAGGCATCGTGCCTGATGGCTTCATGTTAAGCCTCTCAGCTGCGGCAACCGTTGAAAAACCATCGCAACCACCAATGTACGCTGCACGTTCAATAGCCGGTGCAATTGCTGGATGCATCCTCCTTGCACCAAAGGAGAGGACCGTTTTTTCTCCTGCAACCTTTTTAATTCTTGCAGCCTTTGTTGCAACACCCGATTCTTGACACAAGAACCCTAAAATCGCCGTCTCATAAACAGCAAATTCAGAATATTTGCCCTCTATCTCAATAACAGGTTGATTTTCTCTAAAAATACCGCCTTCCGATATAGCTCTTACATTAACCTCCTTGCCCTCTAGAAGCTCCAAAGCCTCATCTAAACCGCAAAAAACTGCCCAATCGTAGCCCTTAGGCATACCTTTAACTGTAATTTCAGCCTTCACATTCTTATCCAAATCTTTTGCTTCAATTATCTCAAGTGCTCTTTCAAAGTATACGTCAGTAACCTTGCCAGCCTTTATAGTATCCTCATCGGCTATAAGCATCTTTAACCATCTCCTTTTTTAAGTTAACTTTACACTCAAAACGTTTTCAAACTGATTAATAGCACATTCCCTCGATTTATCATCCAAAGCAGAAACGCAGTTCAATGGGATTTCAACCTTATAGCCGCGTAGAACGGCGCTTGAAGCCGTATACAAAATACAGATGTTAATGACACAACCTGTAATAATCAAACAATCCACACCCAAGCTCTTCAAAAGATCATCCAAGCTCGTCCTAAAGAAGCCGTCGTATGTTGTCTTTTTTACAATAAAATCGCTCTCTTTCGGAGAAAGTTCATCTACAATTTGAGCGCCCCTTGTCCCTTTAACACAGTGTTTAGGCCAAATTTCAAACTCATTATCATTCTCTGTATGGGAATCACAAATATAGACAATAGGCGTGCCTAAAACCCTTTCTTTATCTAATAAAAACTTTATATTTGGAATAACCTTTTTATTTTCTTCGACCTTCAAAGGTGCACCATCCAACGTAAAATCATTCAGCATATCAACTACCAAGACCGCTTTTTTCATCTTTGCCTCCTTGGGCCAAATATAGTAGTACCAATTCTAACGATATTGGCACCCTCTTCAAGCGCAATCCTGTACGTATCAGACATACCCATCGACAAATACTCCATCTCGACATTCTCTATCTTCATACCCTTTATATCGTCAAACAACTTTTTTGTTAAGCGAAAATAAGGCCTTGTTTCTTCAGGGTTATCAACATTTGGCCCCATCGTCATCAGACCAACAACTTTAACACGGCTCAGTTTTGCTATTTTTTTTACCAAATCAACAACATCTTCAGGATAAACACCCGATTTCTGGACCTCTTTGGCAGAATTAACCTCAATTAAGACAGGCATTACCTTACTCAACCCCCTGCATCTTTTATTCAACTCAAAGGCAAAGTCAACACTGTCTACAGTTTCAATCATATCTACAATTTCCAAAACCTTTTTCTTTAAAAGGTCGTGCTTCTGGGTCTTTGTTGAACCAATAAAATGCCACTCGGCTTTATTTTTAACAAGCGGATAAATCTTTTTTAGCTCACTAACGTAATTCTCGCCAATAACCCTTATTCCAGACTCAATAGCCTCATCTATCTCTCTAGCCTCGCGCGTCTTCGCCGCTGCCTCTAAAATTGCCCTTTCACCAACCTCTTTTAACAATTTATTCACATTATCCTTTATGGCCATACACCTACCCTCCGCTTGGCAATATAGCACAATAGAAGAGAAATTCAAGCATAGCGATTGACTTATGAGATATGTTAATGGTATCTTTTGCAATAAAAATGACAAGGAGGCATAAGTTGAGCGTTTTTAAAGTGAACAAGACTATAGAAGAGATAAATGATAAAATAAAACGCGGTGAGGCTGTTGTTGTAAATGCAGAGGAGATGATCGACATTGTGAGAAAAGAAGGAGCAATCGAGGCTGCAAAGAAGGTCGATGTAGTAACAACTGGGACGTTTGGGACAATGTGCTCAAGTGGAGCGCTATTAAACTTCGGCCATACGGCGCCAAAAATCAAGGCCGCCAAGGTCTGGCTAAACGACGTTGAAGCATACGGTTCTTTGGCTGCAGTAGACTTATACATTGGAGCGTCGGCTGTCAAGAAAGGCGATCCTTTAAACGCCGTCCACCCGGGTAGATTCGAATATGGTGGAGGACATGTTATTGAGGACCTAATAGCAAAAAAACCCGTCAAACTTTCAGCTGAAGGCTACGGAACGGACTGCTACCCAGCAAAAAGAATAGAGATGGAGATATTTATAGATGATCTAAAAGAGGCGACTCTCCTAAACCCCAGAAACGCATATCAGAACTATTCGGTGGCAACAAATTCGACGGATAAAACGATTTACACGTATATGGGCGTTTTAAAACCTGGCTTTGCAAACGCAACATACTCTTCGGCCGGCCAATTATCACCCTTACTTAACGACCCATTTTATCTAACAACTGGCATAGGAACACGCATCTTTTTGGGAGGTGGCGTGGGTTATGTCATATGGCATGGAACACAACACAATCCCAATGAAGAACGCAATGAAAGGGGCGTGCCAAAAACTGGCGCCGGAGCTTTAGCGGTTGTGGGAGATATGAAACAAATGAGCCCAGACTTTATAAAAGGAGCATCTATTTTGGGTTACGGTGTCTCTTTAAGCGTTGGCGTGGGCATACCCATACCTGTCTTGAACGAAGAAATCGCATTTTTCACCTCTGTTAGTGACGAGGAGATTAACGCATACATATTTGACTATGGCCATGATTATCCCTTAAAAATCGACAACAACTACGGATTAACAAACTACAAAGAACTCAAAAGCGGATTCATAACAATAAACGGCAAAAAGGTGCCAACGGCTCCGTTGAGCAGCTATAGTGGCGCAGTAAAAATAGCAGAAACCCTTAAGCAGTGGATTTTAGATAGGAAATTCTTCTTAACAAAGCCATCCGCACTCTTGCCACAATCTAAGGATTACGAACCATTAAAATACCTAAAGAAGTATGAAAAGAATCTATAGAGAAAGATTTAATTTAGATGGATACGAAGCGTGGGAGACAACTTACAAGAGAACAAATCTCTTTGTCAAGGCTTGCAAGGATCTAAGATTAGAAACCTTTGAGCTCGTTAAGAAGCTGTGGGGTGATTTGTTGGCATACATAGAGAAGAATAGGGATTTTTTGACGTCTCTTGAGCCGATAAAACAGGATAAAAAAGCACCAAAAATAGCAAAAAAGATGATAGAAGCATCGGGAAGGTCAGATGTTGGGCCTATGGCATCTGTGGCAGGTGCAATAGCAGAAGAAGTTGGACATCTGCTTTTAAAGGAGTGCGATGAGTGTGTAGTGGAAAACGGTGGCGATGTGTTTTTAAAATTGAATTCTGAACCAACTATCGGTATTTACACACAAAATACCTATTTTAAGGACAGTTTGAGCATAAAGATAAAGATCTCTAAAATTCCGATAGGAGTGTGCTCATCCAGTGCAAAAATTGGACCGTCACTGAGCTTAGGTAAAGCGGACCTATCGCTAATTATCGATAAAGACACGGCCTTTGCAGATGCTTTGGCCACTAAAACTGCCAATATGATAAAAAACGAAGACGACATAGAAACTGCAATAGAGTTTGCAAAAAGCAAAGACATAGAAGG
>JALUBE010000126.1 GCA_027045065.1 Desulfurellales bacterium
CTTCCTAACCAGATTTGTTCCTATCTCCCTGAAGCCTTTACAATACTCGCATATCGGGACTTCATCATCATAAACAGCAACATGCTTGCCGCATATCTTGCAAACGCCTTTCCCGGATCTCGAAACCTCATCAACATATCCATCAAAAACAAACTGCTCTATCTTCGGCTGCAATTTCTTCTTTTCAAGCTCCATCACGAGCTTTTCCATCTTTTTTGAAAACGCATCACTCCTTGAATCGAAATCATCATCTGAAAGAGAAACGCTTGCTATATAAAACCTCGTCTCGCCATATGTTAAATCCTTAAAGTTTTTATTTATCTCATTCTCAACTTCATAGATAACCCTTACCGATTCAGGTGTATTGGGCAAAAGCAGTGTAAACTTACCTCCCGCATTCATAACTATAGCAGCCTTTGTAAGATTAAGCCTCTTGCATATATAGTAAGCCGCGAGATCCGTCAACAAAGAAACAAAAAATGACCTTGCCCTCAAAATCTTTGCGGCGTATTTATTCGATTCACCCATCTTAGAGAAAATGAAACTCTGAATACCCGAAAAATCGCCCTGAACAAGTAAAAATTCATCATCCTTGATCGATTCAATCTTGCCTTCTTCAAGTGTCCCACCAGCCTTATGAAAACCATAAAGCGCCTGGGCAATGGCTGCTGTTGTCTTCAAGTGATCAAAAAGAGAAATCCTTGGATAAGAATGATACGAAGAAGAAGGCACAGACCATGTATAAATCTCAAGCAAATATTCCAACGCATCCCAGAAAACATCAAAATGAATTTTATCTTTTAATTCGGCCAACTTATCTAAATCATTGCACAAACCTTTATAAAGTGTTTTATAAGCATCTTTATTGGCTTCCCTACTATCTTCAACAGGCACGATCTCAAAATCCAGCTTTTTTATGGGATAATAAAACGTCTTTGGTCTTTTCTCTTCTTTACCCTTTCCTTTTTTCTCATCTTCCAACCAGACCTGAGAAAAGATGCTTTCAAGCCTGTCCTCTTTGTAATGCCCTTTATCTTCACTCTCTTCCCTTTCAAAACCGCTGGATAATCTATCTGCTTTTCTAACAATAGCCGCTAAAACCCCGATATCGCCCCTTAAATGATGCATTGCTGCAACGTTTACAAGATTCTTATCAGCGCTACTCGATTCAATACCAAACTTTTCTTTAAACTCATCCAAAAACTCAGCCGTATGCGCCGCATGCACATAACTCGGTTTTCCCTCTTTATCTGTAGGGCAATAAGATTCGTTATAATCATTCTTAACCTTATATCCTGCCCTCTGTCTTACCTTACCAATATCATGCAAAAGTCCTGCTAAACTAACCAACTGAAAGTCCGTTAGATCCATTATATTAACCCCCGATCAATTTTAGGTTTCGAAAATGCTAAACAACTTATCCACCATTGTCAAATAAAAAAATCACTTATTATTGTGCCTTCCCAATCACCAAACCTTTTGATCTTTTTGGCGCTCTTTTCATCCAGCGGATAGATGTAAATCTTATCCCCATCAGATTTTATCTTCCTCTCAACAAGCCTCATAAATCGCCTGTATTCTTTTTCTCTAACCTCAACCTCAAACACAGACAGTTGCGTCCTGATACCGTATTCAAACAGCAATCTTGCAAGCCTCATGCGGTTTTTATTGTCCTTTATGTCATAAATCACAACAAACTTTTCCACCCTGCTCATAGCACTTTACTCTCATTCAATTCCTCAACCTTACCCAATTTTGTAATCAAACCCGAAGCGGCAGCACTGATGGGAAAGAAATAAACCTTATCCTCAAGCGGATCGATTAGCTCCAAAATCTCATCTATCAATTCTTCAAGTTCATTACTTTCAACTTCCACCTCAAAGCAAGAAAGCTGAACATTCAAGCCCCTCTTTTTCAAAAACTTGAAAACTTTATGCCATCTTTTGGGCTCTCTAATGTCGTAAGTAATTAAATACTTCATGCTATTGCCTCTTTCAATTTTCTCAAAAATTCAACACTGTAATCCAAGAAAGAGCCGTCTTTATGTATAATCCTCTCCGTAAAAATCTTTATATAAGCTTTTAATGCCTTAGGCCTAAGATAACAACCGTTCTCTCTTTTATCAAAATCCATAGGATGAAAGAACCCTTCCTGTAAAAGTTGAAAAACAAACAAGCTCAACCACGGCCTTGAAATCTCAATAACATCTGAACAAAACGACGCATGCCTGCCCCTTTTTACATGAAAGAAACCAAGATACGGATCAAAACCATTGGCAATGGAAATGGGTATCAAAATTGAGTAATAAATGCTATAGGTCAACGACAAAAGCGCATTAACAGGATCTTTAGGCGGATGATAATCCCTTATTTCAAACTCAAACTCACCTGGAAGCATGGTATCCCTAAAATACTCAAACATCGCCTTATTTAAATTTCCATCAACACCTAAAGCTTCCTGAAGGCTTGAAAATCTGACATTGCCTTCCAGCGCTTTAATGAACAGACTCTTGTTGTAATTCGATTGATTCAAGCCCATAATATACCCAATACCCTTCGCCTTGGTCTTCAAAAGCACTTTTATCAACTCAAGTTTCTTCTTCTCATCCCTCAAAACCTCATACTGGGCAAGCCTAATGCGGTAATCACTCGTAATCAGCTCGGGCGCTATGACGCCAACGGTCTTACCAAACTGGTTTAACAAAAATATAAACCTTCCCTTTGTCGTTATAAATCTAACAGCGGGCGTTGAAATATTGACACCGCCAAAGATAAAAACGTGCTCTACAGCGCCAATCGGTATCTTGTGGGTCTCTTCGCCGCTTTGAACAACTATGTTGTTGTCTTTTCTCGACACCACACAACCGGGTGTCGTAACGAAAAGCAACCCCTTCATCTTCCACCTCCATTAAACATAAACGAAAAACACCGCAAGAACAGGACAAAAAACTCTCTCTTTTCTTCAATTTTATGGATTATCAACTAATAAATTTCGTGCGGACGACTATTGGCCGATAATCAGTTGGCTTTGATAAAAACGTTCGTGTCAAACACCGCTCTCATGATACATGCTCAAAAACATCTTCTTCTATAACAACACCGGCTTTTTTAGCAAGCGGCTTTATTTTGCTTTTGGTTTTCTCAAACCTCTTTTCCCAAAGGTAAAAATTTATAGATTCTCTCACCACATCACTTTTATTTCTTCCCGTCTCTTTGGCAAAGGAATCCAACCTCTTGTAGAGGTCTTCTGGCAAATGTATAGATAAAACTGTTCTCATGTTCGCCTCCTACTTGCACACTACAATTTACTACGTATTACACTAAATCTTGAGAAAAGCAATAAATTTCTTAGCTCTAACTTCACTAACCAAAACGATTATTGGGATATCTGTGGTTTCCGCTACCAGAAAAGGACCAAATTAAAAGTAAAAACCATACCTCAGGAATTAAACCAAGAAAAATATTCATTGCCAAAATCAAGTCCCTTTTAGGGTGCTTTACCGAGTATGCTATAGCAGTTGGAAGTATGTATAAGAAAATCGGCGCTACTGTCATTGTAATATCAAAAATAACATCGACAACTTCATGTAACAATTTACCTAAAGGAAACTCTAAAACCATGTAACCGACACAAATGAATATGCCGTAAGAGACACCAAAAATCAAAATCTCTTTAAAGACGCGTGTAAGAAACCCCAAAAGACCCCTTGTTCTCGCCATTTTCATCACCCCAATCAAATTTCTCCCAACAGGTTCTAATAGGCAACGTTAAACCATATCCTCAAAAAGTATAGAACATAAGTGCTGATTAAAAAGGCAATGTTGTATACAATTATCTTTCTGATTACCTTGCGCATTTTCAAGCACCCCCATCTTTCCTTTCTTAAACATCGTTTCCAAATACCAGCCCATAAGCCCTTTTGCACATTAAATAAACGCAAATAACGGTTTTTATAGGACAAATTCTTATAAAAAACGTTCTCGAGTAATTATCAACTAATAAAATTTCTTGTATAGCTTTTCCTTGATCATTTTTTTCTTGACTTTTTAAAGCTAATGGCGTAGATAAAGGAATGAGTTGAGATTGACAGGTTTTTGATGACTGTCAAAAAACCTGTCAAGAAG
>JALUBE010000127.1 GCA_027045065.1 Desulfurellales bacterium
ATGGCAATGGTAGTAGTGTTAATAGAAAAATAGTTAAAAGGGGCAGTATCTACACAAACATAGGAAATAGTTTATGGTGAAACACATACCCAATCTCCTTTCTGTTTTTAGGGTTTTAGACTTGGTGGTTATAATAGTCTTGCTTGAAAAATCAATGAATATTTGGGCTTTTGTATTTTTCTGTTTGGGTGTTTTGAGTGATGTTTTGGATGGGTACATTGCTCGAAAGAACAAGACCGTAACCAAGCTTGGTGCAATACTTGATCCTTTGGCCGATAAAATCTTGGTCATTGGCATACTCATTGCAATGATAAAGATTGAGGGTGTTCCGTATTGGATGGTAATTGTTATTGTGTTCAGGGAATTTGCTGTTACGGGTTTAAGGATAGTGGCTGCAGCGGAGAATACAGTAATTTCTGCAAATGTATGGGGCAAGCTAAAGACCACATCCCAATTTTTGGCGTTGAGTTTTTTGATATTGGGCTTTAGGGAAATAGGCGTTTATCTTTTGTTTGTAGCTTTGATTCTGACGCTCATATCAGGCTATATCTACTACCACAACTATTTTAAGGGTAGGGATGTCTTCGCTTAAGAAGTTTTTGAACATGATAAAGTTTGAACATACGATCTTTGCTTTGCCTTTTGCCTATATCGGTATGTTTATGGGATTTAAGCATGGATTTTCCCTTAAGGTTTTTATACTCGTGACGGTTGCTATGGCTTCAGCACGCTCTGCTGCAATGGCCTTAAATAGGATTGTGGATTTAAAGTTTGATGCGATGAATGAGAGAACGAAAAATAGGGAGTTGCCGTCAGGTAAGATTAAGCTTAAGGATGCCTACATTTTTACATTTTTGTCAATCGTTATCTTTGAAATCACGACGTATTTAATAAACGACCTTGCATTTAAGCTTTCGCCCATTGCACTGTTTTTCATACTGACATATTCGTACACAAAGCGGTTTACGTCTCTGTGTCATCTATATCTGGGCTTTACAGACGCTATAGCGCCTTTAGGTGGGTACGTTGCTGCAAGTAACAGTTTGTCTTTACCTATTTGGCTTTTAGCTGGTTTTGTATCCTTTTGGATTGCGGGGTTTGACATACTGTATGCTTTGCAGGATAGGGATTTTGACAAGAGCGTTGGTTTGCACTCAATACCCGTGAGCTTGGATGTGAAAGGGGCTATGTTTGTGGCAAAACTGTTCCATCTGGTAGCCTTTTTGTTTTTGATAGCGAGTATGTATACGTTTGATCTGTCAAGGTTGTCATATCTCGGGGCTTTAATCGTTGCTATTTTGCTTTTCGTTGAGCATAGATTGGTTGATCCCAATGATCCAAAGAAAATTAACCTTGCCTTTTTCAACATGAACAGTTATATTAGCATTGTACTGCTAATTACGTTTTTAGTGGGGAAATACTGTGGATGATCAGAGGTCTGAAAGAAGGATAAGAAATAGGGTTGTTACATACTATAGGGTTGTTGAAAACGATGAACTTGAGCGTGTGAAGGATGAGATATACCATACCGTTGAACCGGACGATTCATTTACGTTTTTTACATCCCTTAAGAAATTAGATTCGAGCTTCGGTGATCTCAATAAGGCGTTTGTTGTTATGATGAAACAGATGGATGCAAAACTCAACTACATTATCGATCTTTTGAGAAATGGCGGAAGGGACGAAGAGCTAAGTGGGTTTTTTAAAACTTATACGTGCGATATTTCACAAAGCGGTTTGTCTATTGAGGTTGAGGATGAACTTGATGTGGGGAGTTTTGTGTATTTAAAGGTGTTTTTACCCATAGCCCTGCACCATACCATTAAGATTTTGGGTAAGGTTGTTAGAGTTGAAAAGGTGAATGGCTTTTTTTGTGTTGGTGTGGATGTTGAGGATGTCACGGCTGAAAATAAAGAGTTGATAATACACTACATGATCTACGTAGAGAGGAAGATGGCTAAAGATAGGCTAAACAAAGATGTCTAACGAGATTTTGGTTTTACAGGTGATATTTGATGTGGCCATAGTTGGGTATATACTTTTAAATCGCTATTATGAGAAGAGGGAGAAAGAGAGCCTTTTAAAGCTTGTGGATAGCTTGAGGAATTTGGTTGAGAAACAAAAGCAGTTGATTGAGATAGCGAATTTGAGGATCGGTGAACAACAGGATAGGATAACCCGGATACTTGAGGATATTAGAAAGAAAAACATGTTGCTTACGGAACTCCTCACAACCATAAAAAACAAGACCTATGAGGACAGTTTAAAGGATAGGATAATAAATTTGAAAAAGAGTGGTAAATCTATTGAGGAGATAGCAAAAGAGCTCAATATGAGCACAGGTGAGGTTGAGCTTATAATAAAGCTGTATGAGGAGGTAAAATAAGTGAAAAAGATCGAGGCTATCATTAAACCGTTTAAGTTGGATGCGGTCAAAGAGGGTTTAACTGAGCTTGGCATAAAGGGATTAACGATTAGTGAAGTCAAGGGTTACGGAAGGCAGAAGGGTCATACGGAGATCTACAGAGGAGCGGAATACGTGGTCGATTTTCTACCAAAAGTCAAAATAGAGGTTGTTGTTGAGGATGACATTGTAGAAGATGTGATAGAAAAAATTATAGAGACTGCAAAAACAGGTAAGATAGGTGATGGAAAGATATTTATAGTACCTATTGAAGATGTTATCAGGATCAGAACATCTGAAAGGGGAAAAGACGCCCTCTAATTAATGGATGAGTTTAAGCAATCCAAGTTAAAAGAGAAAAATCGGCTTTTCGAAAGCCTTATAAAGAATAACGTATACAGAAGGCGTGTAAGGTACGTAGTCAAGACCCATACGGAGTGGGTTGATGGATGTTTGTGCGATCTTGCCAAAAAAGTAGGTATAGATCGTGATGGTTTTGCCCTTGTTGGTGTAGGCGGTTATGGCAGAAAGCAGTTAAATCCCTACTCTGATGTAGATATACTTTTGCTATCGAGTAAAGCTCATAGTAGTGGTGTAGATGGTGTTGTAAGACAAGTACTGGATTTTTTTTATTTTCTGGGTTATGAGATCAGTGTTTCTGTAAGGTCAATTGAGGAATGCGTTGAATATTCAAAAAAGGATGACACGATAAGAACATCTCTTTTAGATTCAAGGTTAATATGCGGAGACAAAAACCTGTTTAGGGATTATTTGGATGTCCTTAGCTGTAAAATAATAGGTGAAAGCAGGGAACAGTTTATTGAAAAAAAACTTGAGTACATGAAGGCAAGGTACAAAAAATTTGGCGGTACCGTTTTTGTTTTGGAACCAAACGTTAAGGAAGGCGTGGGTGCTTTAAGGGATTATCATACACTACTTTGGGTATCCAAGGTTTTGTTTGGTGTGAAAAATCTGTTGGATTTGAAAAAGATAGGAAAGATTGAATATAATGATTACAGAAAGCTGATAGACGCCCTTTACTTCCTCTGGCAGATAAGGAATGCCTTGCATTTTGAGTTTAAAAAGAAAAACGATGTGCTTTTTTTGGACGCAAGGGAAAAAATTGCACATCAATTGAACTTTGGAGACACGACCCGTCTCACAAGTTCTGAGAAATTGATAAGACGTTACTACTATGCGGCGAGGAATGTGAAGAATATTGTTAATAGGTACTTGGATATTTTTTTGTCCAAGAACGGGAAGAATGAATACTTCTTTCTTGATGATAAAATATCGATAAATGGCAATGTGCAATTAAAAGGCGACCTGTCTCTTTACAATCTATTTGAGGCGTTTTTCTATTCAGGTCTATATTCAAAGCCGATAAATCCGAAGGATGTTGGTAAACTAAGAAGGGTTTTACCGGGTATATCCAAGAAAAGGTCTGATAGGTATCTATCTTTTATTTTTAGGCAGCTACTTTCGTTGAATAAACCCATATTTGAAACCTTATCTGAAATGCACGAATACGGTGTTTTAGATAGGTACATACCTGAGTTTGGGAATATTTGTTGTTTATCAAAGGATGGTTTGTATCACAAATACACCGTGGATGAACACTCCCTGCAGGCAATTAAGTCCTTAGATGATCTCTATGAGTACGATATTCCAAAAACGTTTCTTATGAGGCTTAAAAATACATGGGTTAATTT
>JALUBE010000128.1 GCA_027045065.1 Desulfurellales bacterium
GTTTTATATAGGTGTTCTCCCTTGTGTTTTCTGGATCTCCCAGTGGATTAAGTCTTAAAACCACATAACCGAGCACTTCCGCTATACTCTTCGCCGTCTGAAGATTGTCAACGTAAACAACTATACCCCGCTTGCATCTGCAATGCTCTACAACATCCCTCACATCACCAACTTTGGGCATTTCATTACTGCTCTTTATCACAACACCGCAGGTGGGTTTGCCAATGGACCTAAACATATATTCAAAAGCCGGTTCCACATCCACTATACAAAAACCCTTTGCCTTTTTAGCAAATTCCTTGTATCCAATTATGATTTTATTAAGCTCACTTTCCATTGTTAAAGCGTTCTTCTTAAACAAATCGCAATCATTACTGTCAAGTTTGCAAAGTGCCTTAGCAATATGGGGAATAGCAGTGTTTTTCATGAAACCCAAGTCAAGCCATATATGTGGATTGGCGAGTTCCACATTGCCAACTTCAGCCTCTTCGATTGGGTTTTTGTACCAATCGCTTAAAAAAATATTCGTCTTCCTGTTCCTCAAATAGCTAATACGCTTAAACCAAAACTCAAAGCCATAGCCCACACCTATAAACAGATCGGCGTTCTTAAAATTGATCAAATCTCTGGGTCTTGGCGAAAACAGGTGTGGATTGGCGCTCGATGGTATGACATAGCTCACATTGACCCTATTTCCTCCTATTTGCTTGACTATTGTCGAAAGCAGGAATATGGACGTACTAACGTTCAGTTTAGCGAAACTGACATTTATACACACCAACACAAATATTACAGATAAACTCAGCCTCTTCATTTTAGCTTTGCCACTACCTTGTCAATTACCTCGCTATAAGGTACTGCAATAAATGGAACAGTTTTATCCATGTTAATTTCAACACTAAATCGTTTATCCATTAACCACTCAAACAAAGCACCACCTGCCTCTTCAACTATAACCTTACCCGCCGCATAGTCAACCACACGCGCCTTATCTAAGTGCAAAAATGCATCGTAGGCGTAAACAGCCGTATAACACAAATCCAAAGCCGTAGAGCCCGACTGCCTAACCCTGTAAAAAGACCTAAAAATCTTGGTTAACATGTCTGGATTTGTTTCCTTCTTTAGCCCCTCAACAGCAACAACACCCAAATTCTTATAACCCCCATTAACAATCCTTTTGCCATTGAAATACGCACCCTCTCTCTTTACTGCCCAAAACTCATCCCTGTTTGCAAGGTTTATAACATAGCCACATTCAATAGCATCTGTGGTGTTATCAAAAGCCAAGCCGATGGATAAAGCATAGTAAGGTATGCCCCTTTTGGCGTTCAGGCTTCCATCTATGGGGTCAACAATGACTATTGGGTATCTGCCTTTAACCTCAACCCATCCCTTTTCTTCCGTAAGTATGGAACATGCCATACTGGACTTACAAATTAGATCAACAACCGTATCTTCTGCCAACTTATCGATAAAAACGGTATTATCTCCAAACTCGCCTCTGCCCAAAACCTCTTTTGCTTTATCAGAACCCACAACCCCCTTAACCTTCTCATATACCCTGTTGCCGATAAACCTCAAAAGCTCTACCCACTGTTTCATTTCAGTTCCTTTATAAAATCGTAAATCCTTCTAATTAGGTAAGATGGTGTGGATGCCCCTGCCGTTATGCCAACCCTCTCAACACCTTTAAACCACTCAGGATCGATCTCCTTTTCTGTCTCAATATGATAAGCATTCTTCGCCGTTTCCTTACAGATCTCGTAAAGCTTCCTCGTATTAGCAGAGTTCTTGCCGCCTATAACAATCATAAGGTCCGATCGCTTTGCCAACTCCCTCGCAGCCTTTTGTCTCTTCTCCGTTGCATCGCAAATGGTGTTAAAGACTTTCAGCTCCCTGATCTTCTTAGCCAAGATCTCGATCACCCTGCCAAATCTTTCAACGGATTGCGTGGTTTGACACACGACACCCACACGTGTGGCTTTAACCTTTTTTGCCTCTTCCTCTGAATTTATAGCAATGGCAGTGTAATTTGTATATCCAAGATGGGCTTTAACCTCTGGATGATCCTTGTCACCAAATATAACAACCTTATACCCTTCGTCACACAACTGCTTTGCATACCTCTGAGCCTCTTTAACAAAGGGACATGTGGCATCGATGATCTCAACGCCCTTTTCTCTTAGTTTCTCATAAATCTCAGGTGCAACACCGTGTGATCGAATTAATACAGGTCCATCAACTTCATCAATGCTCTTAATAACCTTTAAACCCTTCTTCTCGTATTCTTCTACAACCTGCGGGTTGTGTATTATCGGCCCAAACGAATACAGTGTTTTATGTTTATCCAAAGCCCTGTTAGCTATATCAATCGCCCGCATAACGCCATAGCAAAAGCCAGCGTTCTCAGCGATTTCTATTATCATAAACCCTCCGAATTATGTTCTTCACCTCATTATAGACTTCTTCAATGCCCTTGCCTGTCGTATCAACTTCGTAAGCTCCTTGAGGTTTTACAAGCGGCGCAATGTCACGTCCCCTATCCTGTTTGTCCCTCTTTTCTATAATTTTTAAAACCTCATCAAAATCCTCACCAGTCTCCAAAGACCTTCTCCTTGCCCTTTCCTTCAAATCTGCGTCCAAAAAGATCTTCACATCGGCGTAAGGAAAAATCACGCTTCCGCAGTCCCTTCCGTCTATTACAAACTTCCCGCTTTTAGCTAATTCTCTAACCCTTTCATTTACATAATCCCTGACAAAACCCAACTTTGCTACCTTCGAAGCCATACTGCCCACATTTTCACCACTCAACTTTCCTGTTACATCCCTGCCATCTATGTAAACAACAACCGAGCTGTTTTCAACCCTCAGCTCCAAATCCAAACCTTTAATACTCTCTTCATTAATGCTTTCACCCAAAGCAAAAGCCAAAGCTCTATAGAGAGCACCACTGTTTATATGCACAAAACCGTCCCTTTCAGCCAAAAGCTTCGCTATCGTGCTTTTACCGCTGCCAGCAGGCCCATCAATCGTTACAATAAACCTATCCATCCAACTTCCTCTTGAATACCCTCACTTGCTTTAGATATTCAACCAAGCTATCTTTATCTTCCTTTTCAATTATACCCTTAAAATTCTTGAGATTTTCCATATATTCATCAATCGCCTTCAACACATTGCCTTTGTTCATCAAAAATATATCACTCCACATAATTTCAGACGATGCCGCAACGCGCGTGTAATCCCTAAAACCGCCACCGACAAAGCTGAACTCCTTGGGCTTTTCTGAAACAAGATGAACGAGCGTGTAGGCAATAACGTGAGGCAGGTGGCTTACATACCCAAATACCTCATCGTGCAATTCAGGTCTCATAGTCTTTACAACCATACCCAAGTTTTGCGCAAAACTTTTGCCGAACTCCAAAAGCACATCGCTCATGCCATCGTATGGCGTTATTATGCAAAAGGCTCTTTCAAACAAACCATCAAAAGCTGCCTCAGGTCCAAAGTTCTCCGTTCCTGCAATGGGATGCATGGGAATATAGTTCACACCATTGCCCAGTCTTTTTAAAACACAATCAACAATGGGCTTTTTTACACTCCCTACATCAAGCACTCTCGCATCCCTGTTCAATTTCAGTATCTCAATTATATACTCCGATATCGTACCCACAGGCGTTGAAACAACCACAACATCGCATTTGGAGATACAGTCAATATCACACTTTTTATCAATTATACCGAGTTCCAACGCCCTTTTTAGGTTATCCTCGTTTATGTCAAAACCAACTATGCTTTTGGCTAATTTCTTATTCTTTAGAGAAAGGGCAATTGAACCACCGATTAATCCAACGCCTATAATCCCTACACTGTTAAACAACATTCAAAACTTCTTCTAACCCCGCAATAAAGATACTATTCTCTTCCTCCGCGCCTATTGTAACCCTGAGCATTGTTTTATATCCATAGGGAGCCATTGACCTTATTATTACACCCCTCTTCAAAAGCTCCTCATAGACAACATTTGCATCCTTGCCCACGTCGAACAGTATAAAGTTCGCATACGTTTTT
>JALUBE010000129.1 GCA_027045065.1 Desulfurellales bacterium
TTATAGGAGATTCGGAAAACGATATAGGGGCTGCTAAAGCTGCTCGAGTATCTATTTGTTGGGTTTCTTACGGCTTCAGGGATAGATCAATTTTGGATAAATACTCTGTGGATTTCGTTGCAGATGAACCTCAGGATATACTCAAGTTTGTGTTATAAGCGTGCACTTTTCTGACAATCTTGACAAGCACCGTCCTATCTTTGTTTTGAATTTGCCATCCTTTAGATCGGGGTGGAAGAGATCGAAGATGTTGTATTTTCCGCTGGCAAATATCTCTACATCACCGTAGTAAAGCGTATCGATAAGGTGTGTGAATCTCAATGCGTCCATAAGCTCTTCAGAGGAGAAGGGTCTCAAGTTTTCTATGAATAGGGCATCTAAATTGTATGAAAGCTGTGTGTATCTAAAGGGGTGAACCTCTCTCAATTTTTCAATCAGCCTTTCGAAATCGACGATGAGCTTTTTTCTGCCTTTTGTTCTGTAGGTTTCAAAGATTGACTCTATGCTCTTACTTGTTTCGTTGAATTCGATCTTCTTTAGTTTGATTCTATAATCCTTGCCGTCAATGATTATTGTGTCAAACGCGTTCACAAGCTTTCCTATCCTCTCCTTGAATACCAGTATATCCAATTTCCTTTGGCCAAGTTGTGAGGGTAGGGTATTGGATGTTGCAACAACGACGCAGTCGGTCTTGTTCATCTGCCTGATGAAGTTTATACCCATCATGGCATCGCCGGGATCATCGAGCTCAAATTCGTCAATGAGGACCATGTCGAATTTACAAGAGAGCTCCTTGACGACATCCGCTAATGTGTGGTATGCGATTAGGTAGGTAAGCTCTGAAAACGATAAAAATGCCGATTTGTGTTTGTATTCGTTTCCTATGGCGGCAAGAAGGTGTGTTTTTCCTACACCATAAACACCGTCCAAATAGATGTTTTTCGGTTTTTTGACTGTGGATATTGCCCTTAAAAGCTTTGGCCTTTCTTTGATTTTTCTAAAATCTTCCATCTGTTTTACAAACGCCTTAAGCTTGTTTTTAGCCTCTTCTTGAGAAGGGTAGTTATTGTCTGGATAGTAGTTGTCAAATGTGCACTTTTTGAATTTTGGCGGTATGGCATTCGATTCTATCAGGCTATCTATTGAGACGGAGAAGTCTATGTCGTCTATGTTTAATATTTCATCCTTCAAAGCTCTATGCCCCTTTTCCTTAAAAATTCTATACAAAACCTGTCAAGCCTTTTAAGTCCAGCCTCTTTAGCCCACAAAAGCGCCTCCAAATACTCCTCATCCGTTATGGGTCTTGCAATCTCTTCAAACCTGCTTGCAAGACCCAAAGGCATGTATTGTGCCATTATGTTCACATACGTGTTCTTCGATATTTCATTTGCAATGAAGTTTACTATTTCTTTAGTGCCTGCGAGTCTATTTGGCAAAACTAAATGCCTAATCAACAATCCCCTCACAGCGATACCGTTTTCTATTCTCAAATCCCCAACCTGCTTATGCATGATTTTAATGGCTTTTCTTGTTATCTGTGGATAGTCTTTTGCAGATGAGTATAACTCTGCTACTGTAGGATCCCAATATTTAAAATCGGGCATGTAAATGTCGACTATGCCGTCCAAGAGCTTCAATGTTTTTGGCAGTTCATAGCCGCTTGTGTTGTAAACTAGAGGCAGTCTTAACCCCTTGTTTATTGCTATTTTTAAAGCACTTAACAGTTGAGGGACAATGTGTGTGGGTGTAACGATGTTTATGTTATGACATCCCTTGTTTTGTAGGTCTATCATCATATTTGCAAACGCTTCTATTGAAACCTCTTCCCCTTCACATAGATGGCTTGTGGATGCGTTTTGGCAGTAGATACAAAGGAGGTTGCAGCAAGATATAAATATTGTTCCTGAGCCGTTTTTGCCCACAAGCACATCCTCTTCGCCAAAGTGAGGGAAATGATCCGCAATTATTGGCAATAGGCCCGTGTTGCAGATTCCTTTTCTACCCTTTGTTCTGTCAACTTTGCAGACCCGCGGGCAGAGTGTGCAGTTTTTTAAGTATTCATAGGCCTTTTCTATCTTTTCGTCTAATTTGCCTTCCTCTAAGGTTTTTAGGTATATAGGCTCAAACATCAGTACCTGATCCTCGGATCCAGCAGGGCGTAGGATATATCTGCAATGAGATTGCCGATCAGTGTTAACAGACTGCTTATTGCCAAGATGCCCATCACAGTGGGATAATCACGTGCCATTGCTGAATAGTAAAACAACTGTCCCATACCGGGTATGGCAAATATCGATTCTATGATCACGCTGCCGCCGATGAGTGACGGTATGGATAGACCCATTATAGTCACAAGTGGGAGCAAGGCGTTCTTTAAAGCATGTTTATATAGAATTGTCTTTTTGTCTATTTTTCTTAAGAACATGAGCTTTATAAAGTCCTTATCCAACACATCTATCATGCCGCTTCTTACGTACCTTGCAAATCCAGCCAATGATCCAAAGACACCTATGAAAATAGGTAAAGCCAAGTGTTTTGCCATATCCCAATAGTAGGCGAAGGTACCCGGTTTAACGTTGAACGAGTGTAAGCCAGATATAGGCAAAATGTGTAATTTTACGCTAAAGAAGAGTATAAGCAAAAGAGCTAACCAAAACGATGGCATGGCATAGCCGCTAAAGACAAAGAACGTAAAGAATTTGTCGATAAGTGAATCCTTCTTTGTGGCTGATATGACGCCTATGGGTATCGATATTAGAAGAGAGAGTATAAGGGTCACGACGTTGATTAAAATCGTTATCGGCAGACGTTCGCCTATTTTTTTGATTACACTAATTCCGTCAACCAAGCTATAACCAAAGTTCAATTTAAATAAGTTTTTTAGCCAGTCAACGTATTGGATGTAGAGCGGTTCGTTTAGATGATAGATCTTTTCCATGTTTTTAATGGATTCGTAGGATGCGTTTGGATTAAATCCGCCTGTGGCATTTATAGGGTTGCCCGGTGCCATGTGTATGATTATAAAGATGATAAACGTTATGCCAATGAATGTTGGTATGATTTCAAGCGTTCTCTTTGCAAGGTATCCCAACATGATACTTGAAAGACTCAAGCTTCTTCTTTTGTGAACATATAAAGATGAGCTCCTCTGATGTTTTGCCCTCATTCGGGTAGCGGGCAAAGGTTATATAACAGCCAATCATATTTTTGGCTTCTTCTGGATTTATCACACAATTTTTGTCACTTATCTTTTCTAAAATCCCTTTTTTTAGCTCAACATGTAGTATACTTTTAAATGCCTCTGCGTTCTCTGGAAGATACAGGAACATAAAGGCATCCGCACCTACACGCGACAGTGCATCGATCTTTACGATCTTTTTAAGCTCCTCAGCAACAAAGAGAATGACCCTATCACCTACCTCTCTTCCGTATTTAAAGTTGATATACGAAGTGTTCTTAATGTCTATCAAAAACAGCGTAAACGGCTTCTTTTCTTTTATGTACTCATCCATAGTTTTTATTAGAAACTTTCTTCTCTTTAAACCAGTCATGAAATCTAAATCTACAATCTCTTTTCTTAACGATTCAATCTGTTTTGGAATGAACGTTGATCCTGTTATGTCTTTGACGTAGCTTTTTATGAGGTCGTCTCTGACCACTTTTAAAATATCTTGATCAACTTTTTCGTTTTCTAATATTTCGATGGCTTTTTCTGGGCTTAGCGCTTTTCTGTAGGGTCTGTCTGTTGTTAGCGCATCAAATATATCCGCAATGGCCAATATCCTTGCACCAAGCTCAAGCTCATCTCCCTTAATTCCATCTGGGTATCCGCTTCCGTCCATTTTTTCGTGGTGATGCCTAATACACATGGCTATATCTTTGAATTTCGGTACATTTTTGACGATTTCGTATGATATAAGTGGATGGTATTTCATAATTTCGTATTCAAATGGCGTGAGTTTGCCTGGTTTTAGCAGGATCATATCTGGAATACCGATTTTGCCGATGTCGTGCAATAGGCCAGCATTGTAGATCATCTCATGTTGCTCCCTGTCTAATCCAAGTTTTTTCGCAATGATTCTTGAGTAAATTGCCACATGCTCCGAATGTCCCCTTGTGTAAATGTCTTTTGCCTCGGTTGTTGAAACGAAGGCTTGGATCAAACCCTCTTCTGTTTCCGATAATTTACTTGCTACAGCACTAATGTGCTTGTATGTGTGGATTAAAGATACGAAGTGTGTTAATGCCGTTCTAATATTTTCTAATTCATCTATAAGATCTATTGTTGGTTCGTTCCTGTAAGCAAAGGCAAAAACAGCCACCGTCTCATTGAAAGAGACTATGGGGACGAATACAGCGTACTGGTGTAGTCTGTTTGGAATGCATGTTTGAGTTATGGTGGTTGTGTTTGTTCTCCAGATGTCATAGATTGGGTGGCTTTTACTTGATCTCAAATCACCTACCACAGTATTTTCATTTACTTCAAAGTAGAGGTTCTCTGAGGCAAAGAGGAAGTACAGTTTTTCTGCTTTCATCATGTTTTTTATATTTCTCAACGCTTCTTTTATAAAACCTATAGAAACGGATTGTTTTAGTTTGTTATCCAGAATTTTCAAAAGCTCAAGTTGTCTTCGGTTTTTCTCCTTTTCTATATTAATCTGCTCAATGTAGTCTTCTTTCTCCAATTCGCTACTTATGCTGTCCGCTATAATTCTAAGGGAATCAATTTCTTCTTTTGAAAACGACCTTTCTTTGGTTAAACTTATAAGATGTAAGGAACCGTAAATCTTATTCTCCGATTTAATTACAACTGCTAAAAGTGATTTTAGACCTACATCCAGCCACGGCTTTAGAGCTTGTTCGTAGGCAAGGTAGTCTTCAATTATTATAAATCCATCCTTCAAGAGCTTTTCATAGAACTGTTTTCTACTTTTTAGTGGCACTTCATACAGTTCTTTGTATTTTTCCCTTGGATATTTTTCTTCAAGGAAATATGAGGAGTGTTTAAGCTCAATTGTCCCATTTTTCCACAAACCTATTGAAGAAGCATCTACATTGTATAGTTCTGCTATTGTGTCTAACGTTGATCTCCAGTTGTCCTTTTTGTAGTCTCCTTTAATAATTTTCCTTGTAAGTTCCAGTGTCTTTTTTACTGATTCCATGATGGGACAGTTTTAACATACTTGCTTGCCGTTAGTCAATTGTTAGATCGGAACTATTTTTGCTAAACACTTTTTTGAGGTGGTTTGCATGGCGTTCTTAAATGATCCTGTTTTTGGATATCTAAAAAAATCTCTCGATATATCCGTTTTGAGGCAAGAGGTTATTGCAAGCAACATAGCAAATGCCGACACTCCGGGTTATAAAGCAAAGCACATACCATTTAGGGATGTTCTAAATTTAGCAGATAGGGATTTAAGATTGAAAATTACAGATCCGCGCCACATTGAGCCCCAAGGGGATCTTACCTACTTAATCAGAGAGGACAAAACAGACTATCTTACAAAAAACGACAAAAACAACGTGAAATTGGATAAAGAGATGACTGCGCTGGCTAAGAATACGCTTTTGATCAGCGCTTTGACGGCCTTTGAGAGGTACAAGTTTAACCAGTATAAGGATCTAATATCATCAACGAGAAACGCTTAGAAAGGGGGTTAAAATGAGCATATTTGATAGTATGAACATAGCGTCTTCTGGCATGAGTGCTCAGCGTTTGAGAATAAACATCATATCTGCCAATATTGCAAATGCGGATAGTGTGAAGACACCTGAAGGTGGGCCATATAAGAGAAGGGATGTAATCTTTGAGGCAGTGGGATATGGCAAATTTTCCAACATTTTAAAAGAGGTCAGAGTTGCGGATGTGGTAAGGGATGATACACCACCGAAGTTGGTTTATGACCCAAATAACCCTTTGGCGGATAAAAACGGCTATGTTGCTTATCCAAACATAAACCCAGTTGTTGAAATGACGAACTTGATTGACGCCATGAGGACGTATCAAGCCAATGCGTCTGTTGTGGATGCCGCAAAGCAAACGATACAGGCGGCTTTGGGTGTGTTGAAGGCTTGAAAAAATTTTAAAGTTGGTTTATTATTTTAGCTAAGATGGATATTAAAGATGTTGTATTAAAGCCCATAGACAGTAATAAAGAGCCGCAAACAGGTCAAAAGAAAGTAAAGGGCGATTCGTTTGATGAGATACTAAAGAGGTCATTAGATGAGGTGAATAGGCTTCAAAATAAAGCTGATAAGTCGATAGAGGCTATAGCTTCGGGCAAAATGGAGAACATTCAGGATGCCGTTATGGCCATAGAGAAAGCCGATGTCTCATTGAAGCTCCTCACAGAGATCCGCAACAAGGCGATCGAGGCCTACAAAGAGATCATGCGTATGCAGGTCTGATTGTTAAATATCTCTTGCCAAACTAATCAAATTTATTATATTGTGAATGTATGGATTTTAAGCTTTTTATTGATCAGGTTAAGAAATTCTATAACAACTTGTCAAAGCAACAAAAAATCATCCTGTTCAGCTCAATAGGTGTACTCTTTGCTGGTCTTTTGTTCATTTTAATTGAGTCCAGCCAAGTAACCTATGCCCCTCTTTTCACAAATCTCAATGCAAAGGATGCATCGGATATTGTGGCATACCTAAATCAACATGGAATAAAGTACAAGCTTGAACAGGGTGGAACGGTAATTGAAGTTCCAAAGGATCAGGTTTACAGCTTGAGGCTTGATCTCGTAGCTGCGGGTTTACCAAAGCATGGTGTTGTGGGTTTTGAGATCTTTGACAAGCAGAGCTTTGGAACGACGCCATTTGTAGAAAACGTTAATTACATAAGGGCTTTAGAGGGTGAGCTCACAAGAACCATTGAGAACATAAACGAGGTTAAATCCGCTAAAGTCAACATAGCCATACCAAAGCCAACGATATTTACAGAACAACAGCAACCGCCAACAGCGAGCATCGTTCTGGATCTGTATAAGCCCTTAACACGCGATCAAATACTTGCCATACAGAAGCTCGTTGCTGCTGCAGTTCCAGGACTTTCGTATAAGGATGTCACAATTGTGGATAGTGACGGCAATCTGCTATCTGTGAATGAACCGAATACACAGCTTTTGACGGCCAATGAGATTAAATACAAACAATTGATAGAACAGCAATACACGCAAAGGATTAAAAATATGCTTTTGCCCATTTTGGGGAAGGATAAGTTCGTTGTCAGTGTAGATGTTGACTTGGACTTGAGCAAAGTGAAAAAGAAGTCAATTGTATACGATCCAAACAGTGTTGTTGTGAGCGAGGAAGATGAAGAATCCACATCAACCACGCCTGCACCGAAGGGTGTGCCAGGTGTCGTGTCCAATGTGGGTGCAAATAAAAACAATCAAAAGGCCGTTTCTAAATCTTCTAAATCCAAAACGATTACAAATTATGATGTGGGTAAGACAGAGACTGTTACTGAAGAGCCTTTGATTAAGATAAAACGTGTTTCAGTTGCTGTTGTTGTTGACGGTATTTATAAGCCTATAAAGAACAAGAAAGGTAAAGTTACGGGCTATAAATTTGAACCTCTGCCCCAGTCAACGATTAACGATATCCAACAGGCCGTCATGAGTGCCATTGGTTACTCAAAAGATAGAGGAGATAAGGTAAGTGTTACGTGCATGAAATTTGCTTCTTTCGGGACGGGTAAGCTTAACGGAGGTGGTGTATTGAACGGTGGAAATGTTGTGATTAATATTGCAAGCTATTACAAGTACGCATTAGTTGCCCTGCTACTTGCCATTTTCTACTTCCTGTTCTTAAGGAAGTTTATAAAGAACGTAATTACGGTTACAACGGGCAAGGTTGAAGAGGAAAAGGCTGAGGCAGAAGCTAAAGTGGAAGGTGAGGAGTTAGAGGAAGAGAAGGTTAAAGGCAAGACGGTAAAAGAGATAGAAGAGGAAATTGCATCCAAGCTTGAAGAAGAAGAGGTTGTTGATGAGGAAAAGATCAGAAGCGCTATGATGGAGGACAAAATTAGGGAAGCGGCTCAAGAGAATCCAGAGGAGATTGCAAATCTCATAAAAACCATGCTTATGGCAAAGCCAAAGGGGTGATGTATGCCAGCGGTTAAAAGTGCCAATGATATAAAATCGTCAGAGGATTTGACCCCACATCAAAAGGCAGCCATTTTAACGATCGTTTTGGGCGATGATCTTTCTCCAAAAGTGCTGTCTTATTTACCGAAGCAGGATATTGAGGCAATATCTAAAGAGATAGCGTTCATGAAAACCGTTGATCCTAAGATAATCAGACAGGTTGTGGATGAGTTCTACAAAATGCTCAAGGCCAAAGAATTCATGAGTGTTGGTGGTATCGAGTATGCGAAGGAGATATTGGTTAAAACGCTTGGTCCTGAAGAGGCGCAGAGGATTATTGATAAGCTGATAAAGATGATGGAATCAAGCTACGGCTTTGATTACCTTGAGAACATCGATCCCAAACAGCTTGTAAAGTTTATACAGAGCGAACATCCACAGACAATTGCCATAATTTTGGCCCACCTTGACCAGTCCACCGCTGCTGAGGTATTGAGTTTACTGCCAAAGGACCTGCAGGCCGATGTTACGTTAAGAATGGCCTCTTTGGAGAACGTATCACCTGCAGTAATAAAGCATGTATCGGAAGTCTTGGAGACAAAATTAGAGAACGTTAGTGGGACTAATATTGAGTTGGGCGGTGTTAGGAAAGTTTCTGAAATTATAAACAGAATGGGCAGGGTGGAATCTAAAGCGTTGATAGATGCAATAGCTGAACATAACCCAGATCTTGCAAGTCAGATACGCGACATGATGTTCGTGTTCGAAGATATAATGAAACTCAGCGATCAGGATATACAGGAGTTGCTCAAGCATGTTGATAAAAAAGACCTCATCATGGCATTGAAGGGGGCTTCCGATGAGCTCAAGGAGAAGTTCTTTAAGAACATGTCATCCCGTGCCGCTGAGACACTTAAGGAGGAGCTTGAGTTCTTGGGTGCAGTTAAGGTTAAGGATGTTGAAAGGGCTCAAAAGGTCATTGTTGATATCGTGAGAAAACTTGACGAAGAGGGTGTTATATCGATTGGCGGTGGCGGTGAAGAGGTTGTCGTATAATGCCATTTGAGGTTGAAGAGTACGTTTTTGAGGAGTTGGATGATAACAATAGCGAAGAAATTAAGGATAAGAGCGAGAATCACAAGTCACAAAGACAGAGTGTAAATGGAGATTTTGATTCCGAGAGCGCGGATAAAGGTGATCAAACAAATCAAGGTTTTGTTTTTGATAAAGAGGCTATAGAGAAGGAACTGCGGTCAATTATTGAATCAACCAAGCAGCAGGCATTGGAAGAGGCACGGCTCATAAAGGAACAGGCAAAGAAGGAAGGTTTTGAACTGGGATACAGGGAAGGTTATGAAAAGGGATTAAAGGATGCAAAGGGCATTTTTGATAAAACCATTGAGGAATACACACAGAAGATGCAGAAGGCCATAGAGAAGCTTGTTCTAACGGCAAGAGAAATATCCAAAAAATACGAAGAACTCGAAAATGTTGCTACGGATATGGTGCTTGATATTGCAAAGAAGGTGATAGCAGATGAGCTTAAAACGAACAGGGATGCTGTGAATAACATGGTAAAGGATGCTATAGGACTGACGGATTCAAAGAGACTAAAGATAAAATTAAACCCAGGGGATGCATCCAAACTTGATAAGGAGTTGATATCTGAGTCCAAAGAGGTGGAGATTGTGGAGGATGAGAGCTTGAAAGAGGGTTCTGTGATTATTGAGGAAGAGAATGGAAATGTGATAGATGCAAGTGTAGATACCAAATTGGAGCAGATCAAAGGCACGCTTGTAAATGAGTAGGATATTGAAACTTAAGGATGCCCTAAATAGAAACCTTGTTGTTACATACGGAAGGATCAAAAAGGTTGCTGGCATAACGATAAAATCTACAGGGCCAAAGAACGTCAAGATTGGCGATGTGTGCAAGATTCAGACGGATTATGGATGGATAGACTCAGAGGTTGTTGGTTTTGACGAGGATGGTGTTATCCTCATGCCTCTCGGTGTTTTGGATGGCATAAAATCACAGAGTTTGGTCAAATCGGAAGGCAAGGGTTTGGATGTTCCTGTTGGCAAAAAATTGCTTGGCAGGGTAATAAATGCTTTGGGTAAACCCATAGATGGCAAGGGTCCAATCCCTATAGATGATTTCTACCCTGTTTACCCAAAGCCTGTGCCACCGTTAGAGAGAGAAATTATTAAGGAAAAGTTGTCCGTAGGTATAAAGGCAATAGATGGTCTGTTGACGCTGGGTAAGGGTCAAAGAATCGGCATATTTGCTGGCAGTGGCGTGGGTAAGAGCACGCTTATGGGTATGATAGCACGGAATAGCTCTGCCGATGTCAACGTTATTGCTTTGATCGGTGAGCGTGGCAGAGAGGTGCGTGAGTTCATTGAGAAGGATCTAAAAGAAGAGGGTTTGAAAAGAAGCGTTGTTGTTGTTGCAACGAGCGATGAGGCACCACTTTTGAGACGCGAAGGTGCGTTTGTAGCTGCTTCTATTGCTGATTTCTTTAAGGACCAGGGATTGGACGTCATGTTTATGATGGATTCCGTAACGCGTTTTGCGATGGCCCAACGGGAGATTGGCTTGGCCGTTGGTGAGCCACCCACAAGTAAGGGTTATACGCCTAGTGTTTTCACGCTTCTTCCAAGATTGATGGAAAGGGCAGGCAACTTTAAGAATGGTTCCATAACGGCTATCTATACGGTTTTGGTTGACGGAGATGATTTAATGGAGCCCATTGCCGATGCCTCAAGGTCAATATTAGATGGCCACATAGTTTTGTCAAGGAAGATAGCAGAACGGGGTAGATATCCTGCCATAGATGTTTTAAAGAGCGTGTCAAGGCTTATGAATGCTGTAGCTGATGAAAAGCACAAGGAATTAGCCATAAGGGTCAGAAAGGTTCTATCTGTGTATGCAGATGCAGAGGACCTTGTCAATATAGGAGCGTATGTCAAAGGGTCAAATAAGGATATAGATGAAGCGTTGAAGTACATTGATAGGGTTGAACAGTTTTTGGCTCAAAGGATAGAGGAATCGTTTACGTTTGAAGAGACAATGAAACTCATGGAGTCCATATTTAACTGATGTTTGTGTTCAAGTTTGAGAAATTGCTCAATATAAAGTCGAAACTACTGGACGATAAAAGGATGAAAATAGCGGCTTTGGAGAGAAGAATTGCCGATTTAAAGAGTAAAAGAATAACTTTGATCAATGAGAACAGAAGGAGGAGGAACAAGATATTTGAAATCCTTAATTCTGATAAGCCTGATAAGAATATGGTTGTTTTTTTAAGCGAGCTTGTTCAAAAGGGTGAAAGGGAGATAGCGGCTTTAGAAGGAGATATTCAAAAGCTTGAGGCAGAAAAGGATAGATTGATGGATGAGACACGTGAGCTCTTAAAAGAAAAGAAGAAGCTTGAAAAGTTGAAAGAAAAGCAATTTGAGGAATACAAAATTAACCTTGCGAGATCTGAAATGAGGTTTTTGGATGATATCGCGAGTATTGAGGCTGCTAATCGTATTATTAATAACGGTTAGTCTTGTTGGTCTCTCTTATGCTTCGCCAAAGAGTGATCAAAATTTAAGTGTAATTGTTGAAAAGATTAATGAACTTAGAAGTTTGGAGAGTTTACTCAACAAAAAGATAGATCAGTTGAATAAGGAAAAAAAGGAAATAGAGCAGGAAAAGAAGCAACTTGAGAATGAGAAAAGGCAAATTGATGAGTACGTTAAGAAGAAGAAAAAGGAGGCAGACGAATACTATGCTTCAATAAAGAAGCAGGCTGATCAGTATATATTACAAAAACAAAAGGAACTTGAAAATTTGGAGAAACAGATTGCATCGGTTAAGATACAGAAACTTTCAAAGATCTATGCCGCCGCAAAACCGCAGGCTGCCGCTCAAGCCTTGAGCGAGATGGATGAGGATGTGGCAGCCCAAATATTGGTTTTTATGCAGGCAAGGAAGGCCGGTGCAATTATATCAAAGATGCAGCCCAAAAAGGCTGCAGAGATATTCCAAAAGTACCTTTTGAAGAAAAGTCAGATGAAGATTAATACGCAATGAGCTTCCAATTGCCGTTTACGATTTTTACGATACAGAAATCGCTTGGATCAAGACCTGCGTGGTCTTTTTTGGAATAGGTGAAAATACCCGTAATACCGACGAAATTCTTTATTTTCTCAAGCCCATCTCTGATTTGAGCCTTCGTTCTTGCTCCATTTTCCAATACCTGCTTTAGCATTTCAAAGGCGTCGTATGCATGACCACCAAAGGTGGAAACAGGTCCGTAAAGCTTCTCGTATTCCTCTTTGTATTTTAACAGAACGGCCCTTTGGGGATCTGTTTTTGGCAATTGATCTGCCACAAGCAGCTTTCCCGCTGGAAGCATTATGCCTTCAGCGGACTTACCGGCAAGTTGTATGAACCTTTTAGACGCTACACCATGACTCATAAATAGTGGCACTTTTATGCCCAACTGCTTCACTTCCTTTGCCACAGACGCTGGTCCTGGGTTTGTTCCCCAGCAAACGATTGCTTGAACGCCTTTGGTGTTTTTGATTTTGATTAGTTGTGGCGTCATATTTGTATCCGCTGCGCCAAACGTCTCCTTATCCAATATCTTTATACTGTATTTTCCTGCCAGTTTTTCAAGTTCCTCTTTTCCGCTTTCTCCAAAGCCCGTTTCAGCCGTTAAGATGGCGATTTTTTTTATGTTATGATCCCTCATATAACTGTATAGCCTTTCGACTGCCAAGCTGTCAGACGGAGCTGTTTTGAAGACCCACTTTTTTACAGGCGTTGTGATTTTGTAGCTTGAAGCCATAGATATCAACGGAACCCTTGCCCTTTGGATCAAAGGAATTATTGCAAGTGTCGATCCACTTCGCGTTGGTCCTATTATTGCCAAAACTCTATCTGAATATATAAGTTTACGTGCAAGAATTACAGTTGCGCCGGGTTGTCCCTTTGTATCGTAAACAATAAGCTTTATCTTGTTTCCGTTTATACCACCGTTTTTGTTGATTTGATTAACCAGCATCTCAAGTGTGTTCTTCTCAGGTTGACCCAAAAAAGATGTTGGACCTGTGATCGATACAAGCGCACCGATCTTTATTATACCCGCAAAAGCACTACTTGATAGAAGGATTAGCCCGAGAATTGCCCATAAGATCGTCCTTTTCATAACTCCCCCCTTAAAAATTTATATTTCTCTAATTTCTTCCTGTGTAAGCATCTTGATGTTGTTTTTATTCAAAATTTCCTGAGCTTTTTCCGTTTCTGAAAACTTAAACACCATAACGGCTTTTCCCTCAATGGGTGAAGCAAAGCCATACATGTATTCTATGTTTATCTCATTCTCCGCGAGTGTCCTTAGGATCTTGGCCAAAGATCCAGGTTTGTCTTCAATCATGCATGCGATTATAGGGGTTTCCCTTACTGTAAAGCCGTTTTCTTTTAAAACCTTTATTGCGTCATCCACACCCTTAACGACGAGCCTTACAATACCAAAGTCGCTCGAATCTGCCAAAGACAGTGCTTTTATGTTTATGCCGTTTTTTCCTAATAAATCGACAACCTCAAGCAACCTTCCTGGTCTGTTTTCCACAAAAACTGAAATCTGTCTAATTCTTTTCATGTTTTTCTCCTAAATCTTTCTTTTATCGATTACTCTCTTTGCCTTTCCTTCAAATCTTTGCAGTGTTTTGGGTTCTGATAGTGTAACTTTGACCGTTATGCCGTATAGATCCTTGATATCCTTTTCGATCCTCTCCTTTAACTTCTGTAGGTGTTTGATTTCGTCTGAGAATATATTCTCACTAACCTCAACAATAATTTCCATTGTGTCTAAGTTGTTTACCCTATCGACGATGATCTGGTAATGTGGTTCAACACCCTCTGTTTCCATGAGTAGCGATTCAATTTGGCTTGGGAATATGTTGACGCCCCTTATTATGAGCATATCGTCCGTTCTACCCTTGATTCTCTCTATTCTTCTGTGTGTTCTACCGCACTTGCATGGCTCTTTTATGATTCTCGTTATGTCTCGTGTTCTGTATCTGATAAGTGGAATGGCCTCTTTTAAAATGGTGGTTATTACTAATTCCCCTTCTTCACCATCGGGCAGAACTTTGCCCGTTTCAGGATCTATAATCTCTGGAATAAAGGCATCTTCCCAAATATGTAGGCCGTTCTTTGCTTCTATGCACTCGATCGCAACGCCAGGACCCATGATTTCGCTCAACCCATAAATATCCAATGCGTCTATACCGAGTTTCTCTTCTATTGCTTTTCTCATCTCATCGCTCCACGGCTCAGCGCCCAAAATCCCAACTTTTAATTTTAACTCTTCCCTTTTTATACCCATTTCTTCCATTGTTTCGGCCAAGTATAGAGTGTAAGAAGGGGTAGCCGTGAGCACAGTGGAGCCAAAGTCTTTCATGATCATTATTTGTTTCTTTGTATTGCCACCTGATATTGGTATAACTGTGGCACCCAAACGTTCACCACCGTAGTGTACACCTAAGCCACCAGTAAAGAGACCGTAGCCGTAGGCGTTTTGAATTATGTCACCCTTTGTAACGCCTGTAGCCGCAAGTGACCTTGCCATCAGGTCCGACCACACATCCACATCGCGCTTTGAGTATCCAACCACTGTGGGTTTTCCTGTTGTGCCGCTTGAGGCATGAACCCTGACGACCTGTTCTAAAGGAATGGTGAATAGGCCAAAGGGATAATTATCCCTTAGGTCCTGTTTGGTTGTAAAGGGTAGCCTTTTAAGATCATCTAAACTTTTTATGTCTTCAGGTTTTACTTTCGCTTCCTCGAATTTCCTTCTATAGAAAGGAACTAAATTATATACCCTCTCGACAGTGTTTTGTAGTCTCTTTAGTTGCAGTGCCTCTAATGCCTCTCGAGGCAAGGTCTCCATCTCGTCGTTATAAATCATGAAACACCTCACAAACCAAGATATTTATCGATTTTGACTTTATCGAAACCCACAACTGCTTTAGAGCCAATCAGAACAACAGGTACGCCCGTTTGGCCTGTTCTTCTTACCATGTCTTCTGCTGCCCTTCTATCCCTTGATACATCAACATCTTTAAATTTTATGCCGTGTTGTTTTAGGTATTGCTTTACTCTGTTGCACCACGGACAACTTGGTGTAGAGAACACGATTACTCTTGGTTGTTTCTTTTCCTTTTTTTCAGCCATCTTCATACCTCCCTTACCCCTTTTTTCGCTGTAAAATTTAGTCAGCATACAGATCTTGTCAACTACAAGAACAACCTGCACGCTATATTTGTTGTCTCTTCTGTGTAATCGTAGTTTATCTTGTTTAAGAACTCCTCAAACTCGCTTTTTTCGTTTTCTGGTATCTCAAAGCCTATAAATACCCTTCCAAATTCTCCACCATGACGCCTGTAGTGGAATGCCGTAATATTCCACCGTTCCTTCATGTAATTTAAAAACTTCATCAAAGCTCCAGCTTTCTCTGGAAATCTGAAATCATAAAATATTTCGTTTTCCACAAGTGGTGCCTTTCCGCCAATCATGTACTTTATGTGATCCTTTATCAGCTCGTTGTGTGTAACATCCATTGCATAGTAACCCTCTTCCTTCATGCGTTTCAAGATCTCTTGGTTTTCCCTTTCATAATCTATTGTCAAACCAACTAATATATAAGCCTCATCTCTACTTGTAAGCCTATAGTGGAACTCGGATACGTTTTTATCTTGAACGACGCGCTGACAGAACTTTTTAAATTCTCCGGGTCTTTCTGGTATTCGAACGGCATATAATCCCTCTTGCATCTCTCCAATAATTGCCCTTTCTGCCACATAGCTCAACCTGTCAAAGTTCATGTTAGCACCTGAATTTATAGCAACAAACGTCTTGCCCTTTAAGTTGAACTGCTTTACGTACTTTTTTATACCCGCCACGGCAAGCGCACCCGCTGGCTCAACGATGTTTCTTGTGTCATAGTATATGTCTTTGATGCTTGAGGCTATTTGGTCAGTATTTACCAAAATTATGTCGTCTACGTATTGTTTTGTCTTTTCAAACGTTATGTCTCCAACTTCCTTCACTGCCACTCCATCTGCGAATATGCCTACCTTGTCCAACTTCACCTTTTTTCTTGCTTTGATGGATAAGAACATGGCGTTACTGTCTATGGGCTCGACCCCTATGATTTTGACCTGTGGATATACGTTTTTTATGAATGTTGCCACGCCTGCGATTAGACCACCGCCACCAATCGGGACAAACACAGCATCGGGTATCTGTCTTGTGGTTTGCCTTATGATCTCATGACCTATGGTTCCCTGACCGGCTATTACCAATTCATCGTCAAAAGGTGGTATATAGACCTTTCCCGTTTCTTTAATGAGCTTTTTGCAGTATTCGTAGGCTTCTGAATAGTTATCTCCCTTTAATACAACTTCAGCGCCGTGTCTTTTTACTGCATCAATCTTTATTTGCGGTGTTGTCTCTGGCATGACTATAGTGGCCTTAATCCCCAAAACCTTTGATGACAACGCAACGCCCTGTGCGTGGTTGCCTGCACTTGCCGCAATGACACCCCTTCTTTTCTCTTCATCTGATATATTAACGATCTTATTGTATGCTCCCCTAATTTTAAAAGAAAAAACCTCTTGAAGATCTTCCCTTTTTAAAAGGATTGTGTTGTTGAGCTTTTTAGAGAGGTTTGGGGCGTAATCCAATGGTGTTTCTTTAACAATATCATAAACCCTTGCCGTTAATATTAGCTTGAATATGGTATCCATAGCCTCCCCCTGTTTGGTGGACGGTAGGGGAGTCGAACCCCCGACCTCTACCGTGCGAAGGTAGCGCTCTCCCAACTGAGCTAACCGCCCGTGTAGGTTGAAATATAAGAAAAGGAATGGTTCTTGTCAA
>JALUBE010000130.1 GCA_027045065.1 Desulfurellales bacterium
TTTGTAAGGATAGAAAAGGCAGGGACATGAGCCCTACCCTACTTTAAAACGACATTTTTCCAATAGTCCCTGACCATGCCTTTAACAGATTTTGGCAGTGGCACATATCCAAGCATTTGAGCCGTTTTGTCTCCGTTTTTGAATGCCCAATCAAAGAATTTTATTACGTTTTTATTGACGGATTTTTTGTCCTTTGCAAGCAGTATCATTGTTGAGACGGTTAGTGGCCAACTGTCCTTGCCTGATGCAAGTAGTAAGTTTGATGGTATGTAGAACGAATTTTTCTCATTCCATTTTGCCTGTTTGGCTGCCTCTTTAAAGGATTTTATTGTCGGTTTAACAAATGCCCCGTCTTTGGACTGTAACTGTGCTGCCTTGAGTTTGTTTTGGATTTTATATGCGTATTCCACATATCCGATTGCTCCCGGTATTTGTTTTACGTAGTTTGTTACACCTTGATTGCCCTTTGCCCCTTTTCCTGTTGGCCAGCCAACTACCTTGCCATATCCCACCTCTTTATTCCACGCAGGACAAATATGGGATAACCAATATGTAAAGTTCCATGTAGTTCCTGAGCCTTCGGATCTGTGGATGACGGTTATGATTTCATGTGGCAGGTTCAAGTTTGGGTTGAACCTTTTGATCTCTGGGTTATCCCAGTACCTCACCTTACCCATGAAGATATCACAAATGGCTTTGTTTGAGAGTTTTAAATGTTTATCTTTGACATTTTTAAGGTTGTATACAACAACGATGGAGCCTACAACGGCTGGAAATTGATACAAACCCCTCTTCTTTAACTCTTCAGGTTTCAACATCTCATCCGAACCTCCAAAGTCCACTATCCTTTTAGTAATTTGCCTGATACCACCGCCCGATCCTATGCCCTGATAGTTGACTTTAACCCCTGTGGCTCTATGGTAATAGTAAGCCCAAGCTGTATAAACGGGATAGGGAAACGTAGCACCTGCACCGTTTAGTGATGATGCATGGGACGTTTGGATAAGCATTAGTACAACAATGAAACCCAAGATGAACCTAAAATGTCTCGCCATGAGACACCTCCTTAACAAAGATTTTTCACTTTTAATCTATATACAGATCAAAAAGAATTGATTATCAAACTGTTAAGTTTTTGTTAAAATTTGAAAAATTGCATTTTTACGAAGCTTTTAAAATTTCTTTACATTTTCTTAACAACAATATCTATAAACAGAAGGTATGAAAGAGAGGTTTTATGTAAAAGAGGGGTTGTTCAAATCCTTAAGTTTCGCATCGGCGCTTATAATAGTTCTCATATGCATTGCAATGTTCGTGGTGCTTTTTGTTTTTTCATATCCGGCTATAAAGCAGTTTGGTGTTGTCCATTTTATACTTTCCGACGCTTGGAACCCTGTTAGAAAAGTCTTTGGTGGCGCTGGAGCAATATACGGCACAATAGTTACAACCGTGCTTTCTTTAATTTTTGCCGTGCCTGTATCTTTGGGTATAGCTGTTTTTATAACTCAGATTTGCCCTCACAGTTTGAAAAGGTATTTCTCCAACGCAATTGAGCTCTTGGCTTCAATTCCAAGCATAATTTATGGTATGTGGGGTTTATTTACGCTTGCACCTTTAATGAGGAACTATATTGAACCTTTCCTTCAGAAAATTTTTTTGCCCATACCCGTAGTTAGGTGCCTCTTTGAGGGCACGCCGCTTGGTATTGATCTTTTGACGTCGGGATTAGTTTTAAGCATCATGATAATCCCTTTTATTTCGTCAATTGCAAGAGACACATTTGAACTCGTACCTAAGGAACTAAAGGAATCTGCTTACGCTATGGGTGCAACGAAGTGGGAGATGATAAAAGACGTAATTTTCCCATACTCAAAGATCGGTGTGTTAAGCGGAATTATAATAGCCACAGGTAGGGCTTTAGGTGAAACAATGGCTGTTGCTTTTGTTTTGGGCAACGACCATAATATCCACCTATCGCTTCTGAAATCGTCAACTACCATATCTGTTACGCTGGCTAATGAATTCACCGAAGCCGATTTCAGTCTCTATCTTTCATCGCTTTTCTATCTTGCATTTATACTTTTCATAATGAGTTTTACGGCTTTGGGTTTGGCCAAGTTTTTGCTTAAGAGGATGAAAAGATGAATTTAGTGAAAAAAAGAAAAATAAAGAATGCAATAGCCTTATCTGCGTCGGTATTTGCAGCAATTGTTGGCTTGTTTTGGCTTGTTTTTATACTTTCAAGTGTACTTATAAAGGGCGCGTCTTCCATAAACCTTTCGCTTTTTCTAAACGACCCTGTCCCACCGGGTATCCCAGGCGGTGGTCTGCGTTGCGCATTTGTTGGACAGGCAATAATAACACTCATTGCTACATTAGTTGGTGTACCTATAGGGGTTTTAGGTGGAACGTTTTTAGCAGAGTATGGAAGATATAAGAAATACAGTGGAATCATTAGCTCCCTTGCCGATATGATGACGAGCTTTCCATCAATAGTCGTTGGTGTTTTTGTTTATACGGTAATGGTTAGGCCTATGGGCCATTTTAATGGATATGCAGGTGCAGTGGCTTTGGCTATTATCATGATCCCGATCATTGTGCGAACGACCGAGGAGACGCTGAAACTTATTCCCTGGGAATTGAGAGAAGCCGCTTTTGCTCTCGGTGCTCCATACTATAGGGTAATCAAGGATATCGTTTTTAGGGGTGCGGCCACAGGCTTGTTTACGGGGATTTTGCTTTCTGTGGCGCGTGTTGCCGTCGAAACAGCCCCACTGCTTTTTACATCCTTTAACAACAGCTTTTTAACCCTTAATCCAAACCAACCAATGCCATCCTTGACCGTTACGATCTACCAATATGCCATGGGTCCTTATGAAGCATGGCATAGATTGGCCTGGGGAGCTTCCTTTGTCATTGTTTTATTTGTGCTCGTTATGAGTGTTTTTGGTAGATGGATAATCAGCAAGAGGTATAAAAATGGGTGAAGTTTTAATAAAGGTTAGGAATTTGAGCTTTTATTACGGCGAAAACAGGGTTTTGAAAGACATAAATATGGATGTTTTTAAAAATACTGTTACAGCGCTTATAGGGCCTTCTGGTTGCGGCAAGACTACCTTTTTGAGGTGTTTCAACAGGATGCATGATCTGTACAAGGGCAACCGCTATGAGGGTGAGATTATCTACAACGGTGAAAACATTTTAAAGACACAAGACTTGATAAGGCTTAGAAGCAAAATAGGCATGGTGTTCCAAAGGCCGACGCCATTTCCCATGTCCATTTTTGATAATGTAGCGTACGGTTTGAAATTAAAGGGCATTAAAAAGAAAAGCGAGATAGAGGTAATTGTTGAAAGATCTCTTATGGAAGCCGCACTTTGGGACGAGGTTAAGGATAAACTCAACAGTCCCGCAACATCCCTGTCTGGCGGTCAACAACAGAGGCTCGTTATAGCAAGGACGTTGGCTATTGAACCCGATATTATACTGTTCGATGAGCCCACAAGCGCTTTAGATCCCATTGCAACGGCAAAAATTGAGGAGTTAATAACACACCTTAAAGACATAACAACTGTTCTTATTGTCACACACAACATGCAACAGGCTGCAAGGATATCAGAGTATACGGCTTTTATGTATAGGGGTGAACTCATTGAATTTGATAAAACTGAAAACATATTTACCAATCCAAAGGAAGAATTGACAGAGAAGTACATTACAGGTAGATTTGGTTAAAAGGAGAGTGTAATGATTGGAAAAATTGAAGATGAAATCAGATCATTAAAACTCAAGGTCTCAAAAATGGCAAGCCTTGCGGAGGATATGACCGAAAAGTCCATAAATGGCTTGATAAAGGAGGATACAGAGCTACTTAAAGAGGTTATATTAAAGGATAAAGAGGTCGATAGAATTGACAACGAGATCGACGAAGAGGTTATTAGAATATGCGCTTTGAGGCAACCAGAGGCGGGTGATTTGAGGTTTATAATCGCTTCCCTTAGGATAAACGTTGCAATAGAAAGGGTTGCTGATAATGCTGTTAATATAGCGGAATGGTCCGAAAGGATAATCAATAAGCCAAAGATTATGGATTATTCTGATATTGTTTATATGAAACAGGTAGCTGTCGAGATGTTTAGGGGTGCTCTGAATGCTTTTTTTGAAAGGGATTTTGAAAAGAGCAAGGATATTATCGAGCGCGATGTTGAGGTTGATGCTTTGGAGATGAAGATAATGAAGGAGTTGATCAAGCTCTCTTACAGTAGTCCATCCAATATAAAATCAGCGCTAAGATTGACGTTTATCGCAAGGGCTTTGGAACGTATAGCAGACCAAGCGACCAATATTGCAGAGCTCGCCACCTTTGTGGCTACAGGAAAGGTTATAAAACACAAGAGAATTAAGGAATGAGGGGAAATATACTGATTGTGGAAGATGACAGTCATATAGCGGACCTCATAGAGTTTACTTTGAACAATGCAGGTTATTCCACTGTAAAGTTTGACAATGCGAACGATGCCTTGATCTTTTTAAATACAAACAAACCCGATCTTATAGTGCTTGATCTGATGCTGCCGGGTTTGCAGGGTGAGGATTTTATAAGGTTTGTAAAGGGTAGAGAAGAGTTTAAAAACATACCCGTACTGATTGTAACAGCCAAATCCCATGAGGATCTTTTTGCGAAGCTTTTGAATGAGGGTGCGGATGATTTTTTGGTTAAACCCTTTAGCGTAAAGGTTTTAATTGCAAAGATTAATGCCATCTTGAGGAGATTTAACAGGGCATCTTCCAACAGGATTGTAGTAGATGGCATTGAAATGGATCTTGAGGGGTTTGAGGTCTATGTGGATGGTGTTCCTATAGAATTGACAAAAACGGAATTTGGAATATTGCGCATGTTTCTTGAAAATCCCAATAAGGTGTTTACGCGTGAGGAAATTTTGTTTAAAGTTTGGGGTGATGATACAGATATTGGTGATAGGACTGTGGATGTACACGTTTCTAAGTTGAGAAAGAAACTAATGGATAAGGGGAAGAACATAAAATCTGTTCCAAAGGTGGGTTATAAGTTTAGACCATGAGACGTTTCGTTAAAATCTTTTCCACGCTGTTGATTTTTGAGATTATAACAACAGTTCTTGTGGGTTTTTTGTTTTACAAAAGGGATGTGGATTTAACCCTGTTTTTGAACAAACTTTCTGTGCTTTTTATTTTCCTCTTCATATTATCTCTGTTTGCCACATTTTTTATAGTTAAAAGGGAAGAAGAGGTATACTTCTCAATCGAGGCAATTATAAATCGGATAAAGGAAGGCGAAGAATTCGAAATCCCTGAGACGGATGATGAGGTTTTGTATAGGATTTATTCTGCAATAAAGCGTATATACAAGATCTTGAAAAGTCAGCAGGGCGTTATTGAGAAGGAAAAGAGCAGGTTTGAATTTGTTGTAAACAACTTGAATGAAGGGTTAATCTTGATGAATAAAAAAGGCGATGTAGAGCTTATCAATCCTTCTGCAAAAAGGATGCTTTCAATTGAGGGCAGCAGTGGTAATATATTGGATTTGTGTAAGGATTACAGAATTCTGTCAACGTTAGAAGGTATTTTGAAGAATGGGAAAAGTGAAAAAACAGAGGCAAAAGGAAGGGTTTTGCTGTTGAAAGTGCAGCCTGTGGAAGACAGTATACTTCTGTTGGTTGAAGATGTAACACAATCAGAAAGGTATCAAGAGATGAAGACGAGATTCTTTGAAGAAGCGTCGCATGAGCTAAAAACGCCTATAACGTCCATTTTGGGGTTTTCTGAGACCTTGATGGACAGTGATGGTATAGATGACAAGATAAGAATGAAATTTATTTCGTATATACATGATAGCGCGAAAAGTCTTGCAAATTTGGTTGAGGACATCTTGACTCTGCATAGGTTGGAAAAACAAAAGAAGAAGATAGAGGGAAGTTGCAAAATTAACAAGCTGGGCGAAGAACTAAAAGTAGCGTTCGATAGGGTAACTAAGGATAAGGGAGTGAAATTCTCAGTGGACTGTTCAAATGTAGAAATTCCAATAGCCTGTGAATACATAAGATCGATTTTATGGAATTTGGTTGACAATGCTGTCAAATTTACAGATAAAGGATCTATCTCCGTTGATTGTTATAGAAGGCGAAATGATTTTGTTTTAGAGGTAAAAGATACGGGTATAGGCATAGATGATAACGAAAAAGATCTCGTTTTTGAACGTTTTTATACATCGAAAGTAACGAGGGATAGACGTTTAAATGGGACGGGGTTGGGACTTTCTATTGTTAAACATACCGTTGAGCTAATAGGCGGCAGAATAGAGTTAGAGAGCAAAAAGGGTAAAGGGAGTAAGTTTAGTATAGTTTTGCCCATTAAACGTTAGAAATTTATTTTTTCCCCGTATTTACCTATCAAAGGTAATTCCGCCTCTTTACCTTGTATGGCGTTTATAATTCCTATAATGCTCAATATCATTAAGAATATCCATCCAAGTAGAGAAATTATCAATCCTACGATGGGTATAAAGCCAAAGAAGAAGCTAACAATGGACCAAACTATGCTTGCAATGAGCAAAACCAAGCCTTGTTTAATGTGGAACTTTGTGTAAGGATTGTCCTTTTGAAGTAGTATGGGGATGATAACCAAAATACCAAGATAAGACAACCAAGCTATACTTTTTCCCTCTTCTACTGGATTTTTGTTCTCCATAATCAACCCCTTTGATTAAAATATTTTTGTTACTTATTTATAACATACCGATGGTTAAATTTCAAGTGTGAATAAAGGATCGCAAGATCTCAATCTCATCTTTCCATAAGGATCTATTCGGTGTTTCAAGGATCAAAGGTATGTTGTCCGTCCTTTTGTCCTTTATGATACATTTAAACGCATCCAAGCCGATAAATCCCTTTCCTATGCTTTCGTGCCTGTCCTTTCTTGATCCCAATGGATGTTTTGAATCGTTTAAGTGCATGCCCTTTAGATAACTAATATCAATGATTTTATCGAACTCCTCCATAACTTTTTCGTATGAATTGCTATTCCTTATATCATATCCTGAGGCAAACATGTGGCACGTATCAAGGCATACACCTATCCTCTTTTTGTCCTTAATTTTATCTATAACCAACGCTAACTGCTCAAAGCGGTATCCATAAACAGTGCCCTCGCCTGCCGTTATCTCTAAAACCATAGTTATGTCCCTCGAGCTATCTAAAGCAATCTCAATACTTTCAGCCATAAGGTTAATACATTCGGGTATTGTTATTCTGTTTAGATGTGCCCCTGGGTGAACATTTAAGAACTTTAACCCTAACTGCTCAACCCTTCTTATCTCGTCAACTAAAGCCTTTCTTGATAGCTCAAGTTTATTTCTATCGGGCGAACAGAGGTTTATCAAATAGCTCGCATGTGGCAAAATATATTCAGGGTCAAAGCCCAAGTTTTTGATGTTTTGTTTAAACTCTTGGATATTTTTTTCTGTGTAAGGTTTTGCATTCCACTGCCTTTGGTTTTTTGTAAACATGGCAAATGCGTTGGCTTTAATTTCTGCGGCATTTATTGGGGCATTTTGGACACCTTTGGCAATACTGACGTGAGCTCCGATGAATTTCACACGGTAATTATATTATTTTTTGAAGTTAAATCTATTCTTTTGTAAAATTTAAGTATGGAGATACACATCTTCTATAAAAGCTTGCAAAAATACGGAGGTCAGGAAAAGGTTGTATATAATTTGGTCAACTATCTCTCAGGGAAGGGTCATAAAGTTTTTGTCTATAGCTATAAGATAAAAGACAAAATTACAAGAGAGAACGTATCATTAATAAAAGTAACAGTACCACCATATCCCATTTGGTTTAGAACCCTTTATTTTTCTATCTATGCTTATCTAAAGGCAAGAAGCATAAAGAAAAGAGATAAACAGGCGTGTGTTTTTGGATTTGGAAAGACTTTTTATCAAGATATTTACAGAAGTGGTGGCGGAGTACACAAATTTTATTTTAAAAGGGCAACCCTTAAATATAAAAATAAGCTTTTGAGGGCTTTATATGTAGTTAGAAAATTGCTATCGCCAGCGCACTGGATTAATATTCTTATAGAATATCTGACATATAATTCTAAAAATTTGAAAGTTATAATCGTGCCTTCATTGTTCGTAAAAAATCAAATTCAACAATGCTTTAACGTGAAATCTGTACCCATAGAAATTGTCAGAAACAGCTTAAACAGACGTGAATTTTATCCGGATAAAGAGAAAAAGTTGAATTTTAGGGAAAAATATTCAATTAAAGATGAATAAGTGGTATTGGGATTTGTATCCACAAATCATAAATTAAAGGGTTTAGACTATCTTTTGGATGCAGTGAAAATATTGAAAGATAAAGACTACAAGTTCAAGCTTGTTATCGCCGGTAGTGGCAGCGAAACTTACTTTGAGAAAAGGATAAAAAAGTTGGGTTTAGAAGATGATGTTGTTATGTTTGGAAAGTTGAGTAACGTGAGAGAAATCTATCAGGCAAGTGATATTTTTGTTTACCCTACGCTGTTTGATACTTTTGGATACGTGGTTTTAGAGGCCATGTATTGCGGCTGTGTTCCAATAGTGAGCAAATTTTGTGGTGCAAGTGAGATTGTAGAATCAGTGGATAAGGGCTTGATAATTGAAGATCCAACAGACAAAAGCGAAATTTACTCAAAAATTTGCGAACATTTCGATGAAATAGAAAGAGAAAAGATTAAAGAAAAGGTAGAGAAAATTATCCCTACCCTTTCACAGGAAGATATAAACGAGAAAATAGAGAGTATATTAAAGGAGTATTGCTAACTACTAAACTTCTCCATTATCTCATCTGAGATGTCAAAGTTTGCGTAAACATGGGAAACGTCGTCGTCATCTTCTAATGCTTCCATGAGCTTTAGCATGCTTATTGCCTTATCTCCTTCAAGCTTAACCGTTGTTTGTGGAATTCTTGTTAGTTCAGCCGTTTGTGGTTTAAATCCTTTACTCTCTAAAGCCTCTTTAACCGACATAAATTCCTTTGGATCCGTTATCACTTCATAAACACCGTCTTCTTCGTTTTCTTTAACATCCTCGGCACCCGCCTCTAATGCTGCTTCGAATAAAGCTTCTTCGTCTGTATTTTCCTTATCGAATGTCATATAGCCAACATAATTGAACATCCAGGACACACAGCCAGTTTCACCCAAACTACCACCGAACTTGCTCAAGATATGCCTTACACTTGCCGTTGTTCTCTGCCTGTTGTCCGTTGTGGCCTCAATTATCATGGCTACACCGCCAGGACCGTATCCTTCGTAGATCACATCCTCGTAGTTTACTCCGGGTAACTCTCCTGTTCCTTTCTTGATAGCCTTTTCAATGTTTTGCTTTGGCATATTGGCTTCTTTTGCCTTCTCAATTGCCATTCTGAGTCTTGGATTATTTTCCGGGTTGCCACCGCCCAATTTTGCAGCTATTGTTATCTCTTTAATAAGCTTTGTAAATATCGCTCCCCTTTTTGCATCCTCTCTTGCTTTTTTGTGTTTTATCGAACTCCATTTATTGTGACCCGACATATCTTTTACCTCCCTAAAGTTTTGGTGGAGTTAAACCCATCTGCTTCTGATATTTACCCTTCTTGTCAGCGTAACTTACCATACATTCTTCATCTGCTTCAAAGAACAGAACTTGAGCTATGCCTTCCCATGCATACACCTTTGCTGGTATAGGCGTTGAATTGGAAATCTCTATTGTTACATACCCTTCCCATTCAGGTTCAAATGGTGTAACGTTAACAATCAATCCGCAACGTGCGTATGTGGATTTGCCAACGCAAATTGTAAGTATATTTCTGGGAATTCTGAAGTATTCCACACTACGCGCCAAAACGAAACTGTTAGGCGGTATAATACACACATCACCTTTAAAATCCACATAGTTTTTCTCTGTAAAATTCTTTGGATCAACTATTGTGTTGTTGACATTTGTGAATATCTTAAACTCGTCAGCTATGCGCATATCATAACCATACGAACTAACGCCGTAGCTTATAACACCTTCTCTCACCTGTCTGTCTGCAAAGGGCTCTATCATACCCTTCTTAGCCATCTCTATAATCCAACGGTCGTTCTTAATACTCATACCACAGATCCCTCTCTTCTAACGATTTTCCCTGCAAAATGAAGCAAAAACAGACGCTTCTGGTCATCAACCCAAGCACTGTTTTCTATCTTTTTCTCTAAGATTACCTCATCACTAAAGTCTATGCCATTCTCTTCTAAGATTTTCTCTAAAATCACCACATATTCTGCTGTATTCTCCAGCTCTTCTATTATTGCATGATTGGGTGCTTTATTTAAAACGGTATCCATAAACTCTTTGACGTCTTCATAAGTAACCTCTTTTATCCCATCCAGTGGTGCTCCAAATATTGACTGATCCAAATCTTTTGCCATTTTTACCCTCCTGGTAAACAATTTAAATATACACCTTGAAATATTACCTATTTGTTGCCCATTTTCAAGGATTAATTTTTACTTGACTTTTTTGAGATTAAAATAATGATAAATAGTGAAAGGGGGTGATAGCATGAACATAAAATTTGATGCGGATATTAAAAGCATAAACAGCTACATAGTAAATCAACTGTTTGGTCAGACAAATAACACCGGCAATAATACGGGTAACATTGTTTCAACGCTTCAGAACTTGGCAGAGGACTATGCTGAAATATCTGCATTTGGTCAAAAGTTGAACGACATATACAACATATTAACGGAAAATAACGCTTCGCAAGAGGCTTTGAACGGTGCGAGGAATGTGTTTTTGAATATTGTGAAGTCCCCTGAGGGTCTAAATGGCCTTGAGACGATAAATTACATCTCCAATCTCAACTCTAACCCGCAGAATTTGCAAAAGTTTTTTGAACTGGCCAATACAATAAACGAGAATAACCTCAATTTGAATGGTTGGTTAGAAGGTTTTAGAAACGTTGAGAATTATGGTTACGAAGAGCAGTATTTAAACGAAACGGAGAGCATTTTGAACAACGGAATAACAGAAGAGACCAACGAAGTCTTTAATAATTTCTTGCAGGGAGTTGCCTATGCTACAAACAACTCCCCAGCTACACCGATTGTTGAACAATCGCTGAATAACTTGTTTCATGGCCTACAGGCTGCACAGACATTAGGAGAGAAGAACCAGTTTTTGACTCAATTTATCAGTGGAATGGGTGGTTAGTCCTTTTTCATAACGATGGTTGTCCATATTTCATGCATCTTTGCCAAATACCTTACAACAATGGAGAACTCTTCTTCATTGAAGTTTTCGATGGCCTTTATTGTTTTCTCTAAAAGGAAGTTGTACAGAGCTGTTAGGTAATCTACCGTTTCTTTGTCTGCACTTGGATCCAGTGATTCCCTCAGTGCCAAAAGTATACCGATAACCCTGTTTATACTATCTGAAAACTCCTCTTCATTGTTATCTTTTGCCGATTCAATAACCTTTTTTGCAAAACTCAGCGCCCCTTCGTAAAGCATTGCGACGATTTGAAACTTGTCCACTGTGGTATTGATCATCATATTTTTGTAGGTGTTATAAGCCTCGTTAGCCGTCATCTTTCTACCTCCTTGCTATCAAATATTATTCCCACTACTTCCGATAACTTTTTCTGTAGGTTTATTACCTCTTGCGGTGGAATTTCCCTAATTACTTTCCCTGTTTTTGCGTCTATAACCTTGACAACCAATGATTTTATCGCCTCGTTGTAAGAAAATTTTACATCCTTGTTAAGCCTGCTAACGTTTTCGTTAATCTTGTCTATTATTCGTTTTAACTCTTTGGGAGAAGGAAGTTTAATATCGCCCTGCGGTTTATGTATGTCATCCCTCTTTGTTGCTATTTTTGTGTTGACATTATTGGCTTGTTGAACATTTAAGTTGTTATTAGCCTGCCGATTGAGATTTGTTATTTCATTGCCGGCAATTTTATTGATGCCCCCTGACATTTTTAGCCTCCTTCTTTACTTTTTGTTACCATTCATACTGTCAAAGATTTGCTGCATATAATTACTCTGGCTTTTTAGGTATCCTATGTACTCATCCATCTGCGCAAAGGTGAGGGTCAACATTGTTCGTTCCTGATCCAATTGCTTTTGTATTGTGTCTATCTGGTTGTCTAAGCTATCAATCTTGTCGTTTATATAGTTCTTTTCTAACTCAATCTCACCATTGTTGCTTGTCATTTGGTTAATATCCGAATGCATCAGGCTTAAAAAACCATCACCAGCACCCGTTGTAGTTTCAACAAGCACCTTTTTTACATCCTTAAAGTCTGTGTTTAAGGCATTGAGGAATTTAGCAGAATCAAAATGTAGCGTGCCATCTTTATTCAACGTTATACCCAAATCGGCCAATGATTGAAATTGAGAATTAGATCCACCATAAGAATCTACAAGCAAATTGGACAATCTATTTTGAACGTCCTCTATTGTTACATTACAGAAGAATGCATCAGCTAAGTTTTTCTGGTCATCATAGTTGTTGTTGTCCTTTATATATTTCATAACGTCGTTGTAATCTTTGACAATATTTTGCATATCTTGAACCAATTTAGAGTAGTCAGTCTGGACATAAACACTGAAAGACCCTGTTTTTTTAAGTGTTAGACTGATTCCGGGTATATAATCGTTTAATGTATTGCTATGTGAAGTAACAGAGATTCCATCAATTGTTAAACTGGCATCAGAAGAATCCTGTGCTGGCGTCGTATTACCGTTTCCATCGCCAAATGTTAGCGTAGTGTCGTTTTCTACTATAGTAAGGTTATTGTTAGTACCTTCAGGGGTTTTTAAAACTACTTTGTATCCAGAACCATCGTAAAGTAAACTTGCCTGTAAACCAGAATCATTGTTATTTATTGCATCTACGAACTCTTTTAGTGTGGTAGGTGTTGAGGATAAAACATTGTTGTCCAAGTTTATTGTGTATTCTTTGTCTCCAATTTTATAAGTAAATACGCCGTTTCCATTTACTATTGAATCAGATTCAGAGGTTACGTCTTCGTTTGACACCCATGTTTGGCCTTGTGCCAATGTATTGACTGTAATATTATGCACACCGCTTATCGGTGATCCTGTGAGCCTTGCCTCGGCCATACTGTCATCGCTTACAGAAACACTCTGCATTGTGAAGTCTGATATCATCTGGTTGGCGTCGTTTGAAAGTGTCAATAGCTTGTTTTCTAAAGTATTAAAGTTTTGCAAATATGTTTGATATTCCAATTTTTGACTTTGGGCCATTATGAGGGGTTGACTGTCTGCTTTAACGAGCTTGTCTATTATGTTTTGAAGGTCCAATCCGCTGCCGAGACCTAAAACGGTAAAGTTACCTAAATCCATAAGCCCCTCCTTTCATATTTATCATTCGGATTAAAAAGGATAAACTTTAGCTTGCGGCTTTATTCTTAAGCCTGTACACGTATGCCAAAATCTCGGCAACGGCTTTGTAAAGTTCTTCGGGTATTTCCCTGTCCAAAGTGACTTTTTTGTAAAGTTCCTGTGCCAGCTCAGGCTTTTCCACTATTGGTACATCGTTTTCTTTGGCTATTTCTTTGATTTTTTGAGCTATCAGGTTTATCCCTTTTGCCACAACCTTAGGTGCGTTCATTTTTGTTGCATCGTATCTTAAAGCAACTGCGTAGTGCGTTGGGTTTGTTATGACAACGTCTGCCTTCTTTACCTCTTCCATCATTCTGCGGCGGGCAATTTCCATTTGCATGCTTCTGATTTTCTGTTTTACCTTTGGATCACCTTCCATCTGCTTGTATTCGTCTTTCACCTCTTGCTTGGTCATCCTTATGCTCTTTTCAAATGTATACCTTTGAAACAGATAATCGAGTATTGCCATGAATATAATGAAGATCAATATGTAGATTACGATTAAGAATGTATCCTTTAGCAAAACAATGAATACAACGTTTTCACTTTGCTGTGTTAGATTTTGCCACTTTGGTATGTTGTGCTTTACAAATATCCAAAGGACGTAGGTCATTACAATGGCTTTTAAGAAGGATTTAACCAGCTCTCCAAACGATTTTAACGAGAATAGGTTTTTTAAGCCATTTACAGGGTTGATTTTATCAAACTTTATCTCCAATACTTTAGGTGTAATCATAAATCCCACCTGAACAACGTTTATCAAAAAAGCTGCAATGGAGATGACTATAAAGAAGGGAAAAAGGACGGAAAATATAGCCGTATTGACAGACTTAAACAGGTGACCTATGGAGTTTAAATTCAAGTGATACTGGCCCGATAGTCCAATGAAGTACTCGAACGTTTCCTTTAGTTTTTCACCTAAATTTGAGGCTGTGAAGAAAAAAAAGATAACACTCACCAAAAGTAAGAATGCTGTATTTAGCTCTACTGATTTTGCTACCCTACCCTCTTCCCTTGCCTCTTGTCTACGTTTCGGGGTCGCGGGCTCGGTTCTATCATCGTCTGGCATCTATCCCACCTTAATAATCGCGAATATGTACTTAAAAGCCTCGTTGTAGTAGTGGATTAGTGCATTTGACATAAAAATAAATGAAGAACCCAATACAATGAAACCCACTGCTATGCTCAATGGAAAAGCCACAATCATTATGTTTATCTGAGGCATGGTTCTCGCAATTAGTCCAAAAACCACCTGTGTTATAAACAGAGCCAGTATTGCTGGTGCTAAAACACTAAAGGAAACGGCAAAGAGCATGGCGACGAGCCTATTAAAGATGTCGAATATGCCCTGATTGACAACAAAAGCCCCAACGGGTAAAACTTTAAAGCTGTATGCCAAAGCTTTTATGAAAATATAGTGACCATCGATTACCAAGAAGACCAAAATGGCAAAGATGCTCTCAAATTCGCTTAGGACCGATATTTGTATGTTCTCTTCAGGGCTTAGTACGTTTGCAATGGCAAACCCCATGTTGAAGCCTACAAGCTGTGCGCCTAATTCCGCACCACTCCAGATGAAATGAACCGTTAGAGCAAGCAGTACCGCAAAGACAAGTTCCCTCAGTGTTGCGGCCAAAAGCATCATTGAATTCAGTGATTCTATGTGTATATAAGGCTTTACCGTGCTAAAGAGGGCGAGAGAAAAGATAAAGGCAAATCCTACTTTTACCTGCGGTGGAATTGAGGTAGAAGAAAATACGGGAGCAAACACTATCACAGAAGAAACGCGTAAAAGCACAAATAGAAATATGATAAAATTGGCATAAAAGTGCGAGCTGTAAACAATTAGTTCGTTCATTTAATTAGCATTGGAATGTTTGAATACAGTTGAACAACGTAATTTACCATCAACTTTGTCATCCACGGAGCTAAAAATATCAAAGCAATGGCTGTTGCTAAAATCTTTGGTATAAACGTTAACGTCATCTCTTGAATTTGCGTTACTGCCTGGAATATGCTTACAATTAATCCAGCGACAAGGCTCACAATCAAAAGTGGCATGGATAGAAGCATCGTTATTTTCATGGCTTCTTTTCCTATTGCCACGACTGTTGTCACATCCATATATCACCTCGAGAAACTTTTAAAGAGTGACAGAACGACCAAATTCCATCCATCGGCGAGGACAAATATTAGAAGTTTAAAGGGCAGAGATATCATAATCGGCGGTAGCATCATCATGCCCATGCTCATCAAAATGCTTGAGACAATCATATCTATGATCAAAAACGGTATGTAGATTATGAAGCCGATTTCAAAGGCAGTCTTTAATTCGCTTATGATAAATGCAGGTATAACTATACCCATTGATAGGTCTTGCGGACTTTTCGGGTTTTTCATGTGTGCGATTCTTAAGAATAAGGCTAAATCCTTTTGACGCGTCTGTTTTAACATGAATTGCTTTAGTGGTTTTGTGGCTCTATAGTATGCGTCCTCAAGTCCGATTTCGTTTTTCTCAAGTGGTAGATAGGCGTTATAGTAAACGGCCTTTATTTGGGGTGTCATGATGAAAATCGTCAGGAATATGGCAATACCGATCAATATTTGATTTGGTGGCATCTGTTGTGTTCCCAAAGCCTGTCTTAATATCGCAAGCACTATGATTATGCGTGTAAAGGAAGTCATCATTATGAGTATGGACGGCGCTAATGCAAGGACAGTTAGAATGACCAGCAACTTTATAGACTCAGCCACCGTTGTAGGATTATTCGTTGCAGGAAGTGTGATATTCAACGATGGTGTTACCACATCTGCACCAAAAGCTATAATAGGGATAAAAAGAAACAAAACTACTAAACTAACTTTCTTTATCATCGTCGAATTCCTTTAATATCGTAACGTTTTCGCCAACACCAACAAGCATCTCCTTGTTATCTATCTCAACTATCGCCAAGTAGTGCCTGTTATCCAAATACAGCTTGCTTTTTAGCTTTATCCTTGCACTGCTGTACCTTCCCATGCCGTTGATCTTTTTCAAAACAAAGAAAAAAATGACTAATAGCCCTAAAACCAAAAGCAAACTGCCAAATGCTTTAAGCGTATAACTCCAATACCCTATGCTATCCGCACCGAAACTATTTTCTGGAAGGAGCAAAAAAAACAAGAAAAGAAAAATCATTTTACATTGAGTTCCATGAGATCGTCTTTTGTGTATATAGTTGTTATACGTATGGCGAATTTATTATCGATAACAATAACCTCACCCGTCCCTAATGGTCTATCCTCCAAATTGATGTTTATGTATTCGCCAGCCATTTTGTTTGTTTCTACAACGTCGCCCTCTTTCCACTTAAGAAGGTCTCTGACCGTTACCTTTGTGGATGCCAGATCAAAGACCATTTTCAAAGGTATATCAAGGTATTTTTTGAACTCCTCCTTTATTCTTTTGCTCTCACTCATTGTATTATAAAATCTAAAAAGTATATCTTTCTCACCAAATTTCTCCCCAAAGCCTGGTTTATAGCAGTTA
>JALUBE010000131.1 GCA_027045065.1 Desulfurellales bacterium
CAGATGGAGTTTGAATTAGATAAGGGCGACACCAAAGTGAAAGATGTCAAGCTCTCGGTAAAAATGGACAGCAGCGGCGAATTTTATCTTGAAAGTGGAAATGGTAGATTATATTTTACCAAATGGGAAGGAACTTTCTACGTAAACAGAATTGAGGGGAAAGTGGAGCCCGAGCTCAAAGCCATTTTCCTGGCCTTACCGAGGTTACCCTTAACATACAGGCAAGGTATGGAGTGGGATGATTGCATTCCGACACACCTGGTGCTTAATGGGGTAAGAAAAGACATCACGCTTTTAAAAAACTACCTTTATCTATCAAACTGTGCTGTAAGAGGCACCTATAAATTCACAAGTGACAGTGAAATTGCTGGTTATATAGAGCCATGCAACATAAAAACCCATACAGTATTACACGAAACAAAGGGATTTTCAAAGATAGAAGTCGCATTTAAGGAAACAAAAATTACTCTTAGGAGGTGTGAGAATGGTTAAGTTCCTTCTCAAGATTTTGAGAAAGATAAAACACAAAAGATCGGTAACGTGGTTGCTTGTCTTCTCTTTACTGCCTTTTCAGGCTTCCTGTGTTAATCTTAATAACAAACAGCTGGTAAAAGCATATTACCAATCCTATAATTACGAAAAAATGGCAGATTATAAAGATGCCATAAGATCTATTATGCCGGTTTACGAAAAATATCCACAGGGATATACTGTTAATTTGAGACTTGGCTGGTTGTACTATTTGAACAAAAATTACGCTGATTCTATAAAATTTTATAAAAATGCCGAATACATAATACCATCTTCAATAGAACCTATGCTGGGAATGGCTCTACCCCTTATGGCTCAAAAAAGATGGAGTGAAGTAGAAGACCTGATGTACAAAGTCATAAAGATTGATTATTACAATTACTATGCCAATTTGAGGTTGGCTATAGCCCTTAGAATGGAAAACAAATTGAATCAAGCAAGAAAAATCGTCGATAAAATGCTTGCACTTTATCCTACAGATGTAAATTTTTTGGATGAACTCGGTCTTATTTATTTTGCAGAAGGCAAGAAGAAATACGCAAAAAGCGTTTTTGGGAATGTTTTGGTGTTAGATCCACAAAACGTCACAGCAAAAGTGTACTATTTTGAAAAGTTAAAAAATGTAAAATAAAGCAGCCTTAAAAATGGAGGATAAAATATGCAGACAAGTGTTCCAGTGCTACTTTACCATCATATAAACTACGACAATGATGTACTTTCCATACCACCAGAGTTATTCGAAGAACACTTGAAGTTTTTAAAATCTGAGGGCTACGAGTCAATAACAAAGGAACAGCTTGGTGAATACTTGGAGACAGGCAAGAAAACATGGAAGGACAAAGCCGTTGTCATAACCTTTGACGATGGCTATTTGGACACGTGGGTTTATGCCTACCCGCTGCTTAAAAAATATGGTTTTAATGCCATTCTGTTTCTTGTTACATGGACGGTTGAAGAGGATGAGTTTACAGGATTGAACTTAGAGGACTATTGGAGCGGCAAAATACCCAAAGAGAGGCTGCCAAACTGTTCATCCACGTATTCAATAGAGTTTGGATGCAGGATCAAGACTGTAAGGAGGCTATGCTGGGAAGAGGTTAGAACGATGGAGCGAAGCGGCATTATCGATGTTGAGCCGCACAGCAAGACACACAGGAAAATATATGCATCGGACAAAATTGTAGATTTCAACAGGCCAAAGGATAAGCTTTCTGCATGGCAGATGGTTAAAGGCGATGAGCGGTTCGGTACACCGGATTTTGAGCGCAAACCGGAACTTGCGGCAAGGGAATTCATAGCCTACCAAGACTTAAGGGATAGGCTTGCAGACTACGTGATACAAAACGGATACGCTGAATTTTTCAAAAAACCCAACTGGCGAATGGAGTTAGAAAACATCGTCGAGGAATACAAAAAAGAGAAAAGCACGGAGAAAATCGGTGAATTCGAGTCAGAAGAGGAGCAGAGGAAAAGGATAAAAACCGAACTTGAGGTGGCAAAGGGCGAGGTTGGATATGAAGTAAGAAAAATCTGTGAGGCATTCTCATGGCCCTGGGGTGCATACACACCACTGTCTTTAGAAATAGCCAAAGAGGTGGGCTTTAAATACCTGTTCACAACAAAACACGGCTCAAATTCACCTGGCGACTCACCCTTTGAGATCAAGCGCTTCGGCGTATGGAAAAAGGATTTGGATTGGTTTAAGTCCCGTGTAAGGCTTTACTCAAAGAAGCTCCTATCAAAAGCCTATGGAGCGGTCTATAGAAAAATATGAGAGTACTCCATGTTGACACACAAAGGGGCTTTAGGGGCGGTGAGCAGCAACTGTTGTGGCTTGCCGTTGGACTAAAAAACAGGGGTATTGAAACAGCTGTTGCATGTATCGAGGATGAACTTTACTTAAGGTGTTTAGAAAACGGTATAGAAACAATAAATCTTGGCAAGAACAGGATAAAAAACATCTTTGAGGTTGCAAAGGTTGGCAAGGATTTCGACATCATTCATGCCCATACCTCACATGCCCACACAATTTGCGCTTTATCAAAGATGTTCAACAAAAAGCCTTTAGTCTATACGCGCCGCGTTGACTACAAACCCAAAAACGATCCCGTAACAAAATTCAAATACAGAAACACGGATAAAATAGCCTGCGTTGCACGATATGTCTGTGAGGTCTTAAACCACACAATAGGCTTAAAGGATTTTGAAGTCATACACTCTGCAACAAATCCTCTTTTAGAAAAAAGCGTTGATTTAGAAAAGGTGAAAGCTATTAAAGAGCAGTTCAAACACCTAAAAATCATCGGCACAGCAACGGCACTGACAGAACAGAAAAACATACCAAACCTAATAAGTGCGGCCGAAATCATCTTAAAAAAGCGTAAGGATGTTGTATTTCTGGTTGCTGGTGAAGGGCATTTAAGGGGAAAGCTCGAAAATTCGGTAAGAAGGAAGGGTTTAGAAGATAGATTTAGGTTCTTAGGTTTTAAAAAGGACATAGAGAATTATATAAAGGCGTTTGATCTGTTTGTATTGCCATCCGACTATGAGGGTTTAAGCGGTGCGGTTTTGAATGCCATGTTGCTAAAAGTGCCCGTTGTGTCAACAAATGCAGGTGGCTTGAGTGAGGTTGTATTTGATAGGGAAACGGGGCTTTTGGTTGAAAAGAATAGACCTAAAGATCTGGCAGAGGCTATAGAAACCGTGCTTGACGATAGGGATTTGAGAGGGAAGATCATAGAGAACGCATACAAATTGGTCAAAGAAAATTTTTCCGTTGATAAAATGGTTGAAAAATATGTAGAATTGTATGAACAATTGTGGAGGTAAAGCGATGAACTTTCCAACTGTCAGGCCAAGAAGGTTAAGGAGAAATCAAATAATAAGGGATATGGTAGCAGAAACAACGCTAACAATTAACGATTTTGTCTATCCCATTTTCGTAATCGAAGGCAAAGATATAAAAAATCCTGTCAAATCCATGCCGGGCATATATCAGCTATCACTTGAATATGCAATTAAAGAGGTAAAAGAGGCCTTCGATTTAGGTATAAAGTCTATAATTTTATTTGGCATTCCAGAGAAAAAGGACGAAATGGGCAGTGAGGCTTACTCAGAAGACGGTATCATTGCAAGGGCAATAAATGAAATAAAATCCAAACTGC
>JALUBE010000132.1:0-1128 GCA_027045065.1 Desulfurellales bacterium
TAGTTGGTCCAAACGGTGCCGGTAAAACAACGCTTTTTAATATTATAAGTGGGCTGATAAAGCCAAATGGTGGTAGGCTTGTCTACAAGAGGCGAGATATAACGCATTTAAGTGCTTTTAAGAGAGCCCAAATTGGTATAGGTAGAACATTTCAAGTTGTTAGGCCGTTTGGAAGTATGACGGTTTTAGAAAGTGTTGCCACATCGTTGGGCAAAGAGTTCTACAAGAACATGTTTGTCTCTTTAAAAAGATGGAAGACCCAGTCAACATTGGAACTGTCTGAAGGTATTCTAAAGGATGTGGGTTTGATTGATTTGAAGGATAGGAATGCTTCAGAGTTGCCATTGGGTTTACAGAGAAAATTGGAAATTGCAAGGGCGCTTGCGCTTACGCCTGAGCTTATACTACTCGATGAGTCCTTTTCTGGTTTAAGTTTCTCTGAGATGGATGAGTTAAAGGAGCTTGTTGTCAGTTTAAATAAAAAGGGCGTTACGATAATCATTATTGAACACAACATGCCTGTTGTTATGGAGCTTTGCGAAAGGGTTATGGTTATTAACTACGGCAGGAAGATTGCGGAAGGCTCACCCGCTGAAGTTGTAAATAACAGAGAGGTGATAGAGGCTTACCTTGGCAGAAGGTATCATTGAAGTTAGGGATCTGTCTGTTAGCTATAGGAAAATCAAGGCTTTGCGTTCTGTGTCATTAACAGTTAAAGAAGGCGAGTGTGTCTCCATTGTTGGTGCAAATGGAGCGGGTAAAAGCAGCCTGTTGAAGGCAATAGTGGGACTTGTTGAGGTTGAATCTGGGGATATTCTTTTTAAGGGTGAGCGAATTAACGATTATCCAACGCACAAAAGGGCAACTTTGGGGATTTCCTATGTTCCAGAGGGTGCCAGAGTTTTCCCAAAGATTACTGTTTTTGGAAATCTCATGCTTGGGGCTTATAGATTTAAGGACAGAGCTTTTATAAATGATAGACTGAAATTTGTCTTTTCAATATTCCCAAGGCTTGAGGAGAGGCAAAATCAACTTGCAGGGACGTTGTCTGGCGGTGAACGGCAGATGCTTTCGCTTGCGAGGGCGTTGATGGGAAACCCTCAAATTCTTATGGTAGATGAGATATCT
>JALUBE010000132.1:1138-2416 GCA_027045065.1 Desulfurellales bacterium
TCTGAGGTGGCAGATAGGATTTACATTTTGGAACTTGGCAGAATTATAAAGGAAACAGATCCTAAAGGATTGTTAGAAGACCCACACATTAAGAAAGCCTACCTCGGCATGTGATTTTTTGATTGAATGTAGCTTTGTCATTGTATAACATACATGCATGAAGCTTAAGGGTTTAGTTATAACGTTCCTGTTTGTTTTATTTTGTGCAACGCTTTCTTACGGCAAAATAATTAAGCAGGATTTTGATGCCCAGTATAAGTTCGACTTCAGTGGCCTCGTTGTGGGTAAGGGCACTCTCAAGGCATCCTTTAATAACGATAATCTAACCATTCTATTCAAAGGCAAGACGGTTTCTCTAATTAAGCTGTTGTATAGGCTTAATGTTGAAATATTAGACTCTGTTAATTTAAAAACCTTTAGAGATGTCTTTTACAAGAGCTGGTCTGAAACCAAAAAGAGGAAGAAATTTATTTATGTGAGATTTGATAATTCAACGCATGCAAAGGTAATTTATGAGAAAAATGGAGATAAAAAGAGTTATGAGCTATATCAAAAGAACGGGCTTTATTCACCGTTGAGTGTTTATCTGTTTTTCTTAACCCATAACTATGAGCTTGGCAAAACCTATGTGCGCTATATTGTTGTTTCTAAGCACATGTATAAGGTTTTGATTAAGCCTCTAACTTATGAAACGATCAATTTAGATGATTTAGGAAGGGATAAGGGTAAAACAGAGGCATTAAAAGTGGAATTGAGGTTTTTTAAGCTCAATTCTGACGGCAAGGTTGTTAAAAAGAACAAGGTTAAAGATGTTTTAGTCTGGGTCTCAATGAAACCACCCCAAATCCCGCTCCTCGCCCGCATGTGGCATGTAATAGGCGTGTTTGAAGCAAAGCTGACGAAGCTGAAGGTTGAGTGAAATTGTTTTAAACAAAGTCACGGCAAAAGAAAGAAACCTTAAAAATAATAACCAGGAATATAAAGCATTATCCAGAAAAAGAGCTTTTGTCTGAGTTTTCTTTGGGACTAATAAAATAATCTTGATATGTTTACATCTGATTTTTAGTTTTTAAACCTACTAAAAAGACAGGACCAAGTCACTCACAAAAACTTGAGAAGAGATTAGTCAAGATGGTATAAATAACTTGGGTTGAAAATGTTGGATTTAAGAAAGCCTTGTTCAATAGGTTAATTCATGGGAGGATAAAAAATGGCTTTTGTGCATTTGCATAACCACTCTGAGTATAGTTGTTAGACGGTGAAAGAAAAATAAAAAAC
>JALUBE010000132.1:2426-3687 GCA_027045065.1 Desulfurellales bacterium
TTGTTCATTTACATGTATGCTCTGAATACAGTTTCTTTGAGAGTACAATAAGGATACCTGACCTCGTAAATAGAGCCAAATCTCTATTAATGCCCGCCGTTGCCCTCACAGATCACGGCAACATGTTCGGGGCTTTGGAGTTTTACAAAACAGCAAAAGCAAATGGTATCAAACCCATTCTTGGCTTTGAGGGCTACATATCACCCACAACCTTGGACGACAAACAGACAAAAGGCAATTACCACATAACACTCCTTGCAAAGAACAAGAAGGGTTATGAGAATTTAATGTATTTATGCAGCATGGGTTTCTTGAAAGGCTTCTATTACAAGCCAAGAATAGATAAAAACCTATTAAGGGAGCACTCAGAGGGCATCATAGCAGGCAGTGCCTGCCTGCATGGAGAAATCCAGAGAAAGCTCTTAGACAACGACTTTGAAGGTGCAAAGAAAGCAGTTCAAGAGTACAGGGAGATATTCGGCAAAGACAACTTCTTCTTAGAAATCATGAGACACGGCCTTGAAGATCAAGAAAGGATAGACAAAGAGATAATAAGGCTGGGTTTGGAAACAGATACGCCCATAGTTGCAACAAATGACTGTCACTACCTAAATAAAGAGGATGCCATAGCCCAGGATGCACTCCTCTGCGTTCAGACAAACAAGCACTTAGATGATGAAGACAGAATGAGAATGGGCTCAAATGAGTTCTACTTCAAAACAGAAGAGGAGATGCTTGAGCTTTTCAAAGACAACCCTGAGTTTGTCTATAACTCCAAGACAATAGCTGACATGTGCAATGTTGAATTGGAACTGGGCAAACTTGCTCCTCCCCACTATCAAACACCAGATGGCTCAGATGAAAAAGAATTTTTAAGAAAACTTGCCTATAAGGGGTTAGAAAGAAGAACACAGGGTTTTGATAAAGACAAGAAAGAGCTTTACAGGAAGAGACTTGAGCATGAGCTTGCCATAATAGAGCAGATGGGTTTCTCAGGCTACTTCCTCATAGTCTGGGACTTTGTTAACTATGCAAAAAGGAACGGCATTCCCGTTGGCCCTGGCAGGGGCTCTGCTGCAGGCAGCCTTGTCTCATACTCTATCGGCATAACAGATATAGACCCCATCAAATACAACCTGCTCTTTGAGCGCTTCCTAAACCCAGAAAGGGTAACAATGCCAGATATAGATGTTGACTTCTGTGCAGAAAGGCGCGATGAGGTCATACACTATGTTAGGGAGAAGTATGGGGAGTATAATGT
>JALUBE010000133.1:0-5941 GCA_027045065.1 Desulfurellales bacterium
CGAAGTTAACAAAGAGAAACCTATACCTGTCTGAAGAGATATTCGATATGCTCTCAATCGGACACCTTTTGGATAAGTATCCCCATGAGCTTTCCATAAGCGAACAATCCCTCATAAACATTGCAAGAGGCGTTATCTACAACTTTCCTTTGGTTTTGGCCGATGAACCTTTGAGGTATCTTTCTTTGGATTACAGGATCAAGGTGATCCGTCTGTTTAAATACTTAAACGAAAAGAAGAGTATAACGTTTCTCATAGCAACACTGAACCCCATAGACGATGACTTTTATACGATTGATTTGAGGTATGAGAAGGGATAACGTAAAGATCGCTCTGTTTTTTATATTCGTTTCCTTTATTTTAACTATGAGTGTGATTATGGGTGTATTTTTGGCCATGAGTAGCTACGTGCAGCAGAAAAAGAGCAGCATACCCCTGTTTGTCTTTTTAAAAACCGATACGAATCAAAAAGCCGTTAATGATTTTGTCAATACAGTTAAGCAAATCAAGGGTGTTAAGCAGGTTAAATTAATAGACAAGGATAAAGCATTAAATCAGATGGTTAAAAAATTCCACATAGATAGAAGTCTGTTTGTTAGAAACCCTTTTCCCTACTCGGTTGAGGTGTTTTTTTATCCCTCGTACACAAACACGGCGTACTTTGAGAGATTCAAAGAAAATATTTTAAGCCCTATTGTTGAAAATGTTGCCTACCCAAAGGATGTGTTGAAAGAGATTGAGAATATCCATTCGAAGATGGTCTATTTTTCAGAGATTGTCGTTGGTGTTCTTTATGGCGTTGAATTTGTAGTATTTTTGTCCATAATGACGATTTTCTATTCACACAGGAAATTTGACTACGACACGCTTAAGTTCTTCGGGGTAAAGCGATTCACAATATTTAGGTTGTTTTTGAAAGAAACAATGACGCCTGTGTTCTTTGGTTTTTTGTTCTCCGTTGTTTTAATTTTTATACTTTATTTTGCATACACAAACTACGGCAAACTACCGTTTATAAGCGAAGAGCTTTTGAAGGGTGTTCAAAGGGATACATTTGTAACAAACATAATTGTGGGTTTTCTGTTCACGTTCTTTTCGTCTGTTTTGGTGTTCTTAATCAATGATGAAAAAGTTTAGCCTACTTTTGCTCTTCCTTTTCCTTTCTCTTAACTCTCTTGCGGCGAACAAAACTGTCATAGAGAAAAAACTAAAGACGCTAAGCGAGACGCTCAAGGAAAAGAAGGTTGACTACGAAAGGATAAGACAACAGTACAAGGATCTCATGGTGCAGATAAAGAACACGGATAGTAGAATTAAAGCGCTTAAAAACAAGATAGAGGTCACAAAGAGGAGTTTAAGCGTGATAAATAGAAAGATAGACGCTTTGAATAAAGAGATTGGAAAGGTTTCTGCTAAGGTATCAAACCAGAGAAGGGTTTTGCAAAATGAACTTAAGAGTTATTACGAATACTCTCTTTTGAGTAGCTACTACAGTAAGGGCGTTTGGTTTAATTACATGAATGGTTATGTGACGGGTTATGTGCAAGATAGAATTAAGGGTTATATAAACCAAAAGAGTTATTTAAAGCACAGGATAAACCAACTTAACAGTTACAGGATAATGAAACAAAAAATTATTGATGATATCCAGAAGGAGCAAAGCGCCTTAAATGACCAAAAGGCTCAACTTAAGGTGTTGGCTTTTAAGGCAAACAAGAAAAAGGATGAGTATTTGGAACAGATAAAGGAGATGGTTAAGCAACAGGAAAGCTTGAAACAGCTTTTGAAAAAGATCGTTGAAGAAGAAAAAAGAAGGAAGGAGCTTTTGGCAAAGAGAAAAAGAAAAAGCAAAGAGATTTATAAGATCAATCCCAAACTGGTTGCAAAGGAGTTTTCTGCTTTGGCTAAAAAGATACCGCCGCCTGTTAAGGGAAAGGTTGTGAGCTATTTTGGTATAAAGTACGACCCACTCTTTAAGGTTTATACAAGGAATGACGGTATTGATATAAAAGCAAGGAAGGGAAGCTGTGTTCGATCCATTGCTTATGGAAAGATCGATTTTGTTGGAAATTTGCCAGGTTACGGTGGAGTTGTTATAATAAACCATTTGAACGGTTATTATACCGTTTATGGAGGCATAAAAAGCCTTTATGGGGTTGGGAAGATTGTGAAGGCATTTCAGTGTATTGGAAGGTTGCAATCCGATAAACTTCACTTTGAGATAAGGCGTCATGCAACGCCTTTGAATCCGTTAAACTTTTTGGATAGGAGGTTGTTAAAATGAGAAGGGTTTTAGCCCTCATTTTTGTATTTGTCTTTATGGCTTGTGCATCTTTTGCCGAAACACCGAAATATGAAAAACTTAGGATCTTTGCGAAAGTTATGGCGATAATTGAGCACGACTACGTTGATAATGTTAGCGAGGTTGATTTAATTAACAACGCCATCAAAGGAATGGTTAGCTCTTTAGACCCCCATTCGTCCTATATGACAAAGGATGAGTACAAAGAACTGAAGATTATGACAACGGGTAAGTTCGGTGGCTTAGGCATGGTTGTTACCATGAAGGATGGCATGCTCACCGTTGTATCGCCCATCGAGGATACACCGGCATACAAAGCGGGTATTAAAGCAGGGGATATAATTATCAAGATCAACGGCGAAAGTACCATTGGTATGACACTCGATCAGGCGGTTAAAAAGCTCAGGGGAAAACCGGGGACAAAGGTTAAACTGACCATTTTGAGAGAGGGTGCTACGAAGCCCATAGAACTTGTCATTACACGCGCAATAATCCATGTTAAGAGTGTTAAGTACAAAAGATTCGGAGACATTGGGTATGTCAAGATAACACAGTTTCAAGATGGCACTACAAAGGAACTTAAAAAGGCCCTTGATAAATTGGGTAAAATCGATGGCTTGGTTTTGGATTTAAGAAACGACCCGGGTGGTCTGTTGAAAGAGGCTGTGGGTGTATGCGATCTGTTTATCAAAAAGGGTGTTATCGTTTCGATTAGGGGAAGGAACAAGAACGATGTGCAGTATTTCTATGCCCACGATGACGGTGATGAACCCACCTATCCAATGGTTGTTCTGATAAATGCGGGAACGGCATCCGCAGCGGAAATTGTCTCAGGCTGTTTGAAAGATCACAAAAGGGCGATAGTTATGGGTGTTAGGAGCTTTGGCAAGGGGTCGGTTCAATCAATAATTCCATTGGGTGATGGCTCTGCATTGAGGCTTACAACGGCCCGCTATTACACACCAAACGGAAAGAGTATTCAGGCAGTTGGAATACAGCCCGACATAGTCGTTCATCAGGCGAAGATCATACCTGAAAACACAGGTGTAAGTTTAAGAGAGAGTAATTTATTGCATCATCTAAATAACCCAGAACTTAAGAAGTTGCTGAATAAAGGTAAAAAACAAAAGATTAACTTACAGCAAGAACTAAAAAACGATTACCAACTGTTGAGGGCTATAGAGCTCATCAAAGCTGAGGATATAATATGCTCAAGAAAATCGGGCTAACCCTGTTAGCCCTTCTTATTTCTTTTCATTGTTTCGGTGCAAGCTCCCTCTATTTGCTTAAAAAGAAAAAGCTCGCAATCGTCATTGATGATATGGGATACAACGTTGAACTTGCTCATAGACTCGAAAGCTTGGGATTGCCACTTGCGTTTTCCTTCCTTCCTTATGCGCCGTATGCGCACGAGTTATCCACTGAAGCGTCGAAAAAGGGATTTGTTGTTATGATACACATGCCAAGTCAACCCGAAGATTACCCTAAGGACAATCCCGGGAAAGATGCAATTTTCCTTTGGACGTCCAAAGAAGAAACATTTAAACGGTTGGAAGAGGCATACAGGATCATTCCTACAGCTTTGGGTTTAAACAACCACATGGGCTCTGCTATTTTGAGAGACCCTGTGCACCTCGATTACATTATGGAATTTTTGAAGGAGCACAATTTGTTCTTTGTTGATTCTGCAACGGTTAAGGACAGTTTGGGCTGTGTGGAGGCTAAAAAGTTTAAAGTTCCTTGTGCAAAAAGAAGGGTTTTTTTGGACAATATAAAGCAGGTTGCATACATTAAGGGTCAAATCAGGGTGGCTTTGAGGATGCTGAAAAGATATAATGATATCTTGGCTATAGGCCATTGCAACGAAAAGACCTATGAAGCTTTGTATGAAATGCGCAACGTTTTAAAAAGATATACAGTTCCTGTAATATTTGTGCTGAAATGATTTTGGCTTTCGATACGTCTTGTGACGATACCTCTGTGGCTTTTTATAAGGATAGTGAAGTCTATAGTAATATTATCTCTTCTCAAAACGATATACATGCCAAATTTGGCGGTGTAATACCAGAACTTGCGGCAAGAAGGCACACTGAGGTTATAGCCTATTTAACGGAAGAGGCGCTTAACAGGGTAAATGCAGATTTAAAGGACGTGAACTACGTTGCCGTAACAGTTGGCCCGGGTCTTTTGCCGAGTTTGCTTGTGGGTGTATCTTTCGCAAAGGCTTTAGCCTATGCAAACGGTTTGCCCATAATCCCTGTCAACCATATAGAAGGACACATATTTGCGCCATTTTTTAACAAGTGTATTAAATATCCGTTTCTATCACTTGTTGTTTCGGGTGGTCACACGCATCTGTTTCTTGTCAAAAACTTTGGCAATTATGAAATCATTGGAAAGACGCTGGATGATGCCGTTGGAGAGGCGTTTGATAAGGTTGCAAGGGTTTTGGGTTTAGAGTACCCTGGCGGACCTGTTATAGACAGGTTGTCAAAAAGTGGGGATCCCTATAAATTCAAGATTCCTAAAGGTTTGGAAAGGGATGGCAGTTACAATTTTAGCTTTAGCGGTGTAAAGACGCATGTTAAAAATCTTGTTAAAAAATTGGGCGACCTGTCAAAAACTCAAATTGAAGATATTGCAGCCTCTTTTCAAAAGGCATCCATTGATATATTGGTTGAAAAAACCATTAGGGCAGCCGAAGAGTTAAATGTCAAAACCGTGTCAGTTTCTGGCGGCGTGTCAGCAAACTCTTATTTAAGGGAAACCTTCATAGAAGCATCAAAGAAACACGACCTAAAGATTGTTCTACCGGAGAAGGAAATGACAACAGATAACGCACTCATGATAGCGTTTGTTGCATCTTTAGACGTGAGTAGAGCCACAAAGGATTATTTTAATATAGAAGCAAATCCGTCACTACGTTTGATCTAACCCCTCTATCTCATAGCTCTTTATGTATTTCTCAATCTTCTTAAGTTCATCTGCCTCCTTCTTTCGTTCTCTATCTATGGCTTCGGGTTTTCCTTCCCTGAGGGCAGAAATCTCTTTCTCTAACTCCTCAATCCTATGCAACAGGTATCTTATGACCTTTCCTTCCACGTCAGGTAGCTTTGTATGTTCTAAATCGACTTTTTTATCCACTTTTTCTTTTTTGATGACTTTAGCCGGTATGCCAACGACGGTGGAATTCTCAGGAACATCCCTAATTACAACGCTGCCAGAACCAATCTTTGAATTATCGCCGATCTTCAGTGCACCCAATACTTTTGCGCCACTACCCACAACAACATTGTTACCTACAGTTGGATGTCTTTTAACCTTCTTTAGACTCGTTCCTCCTAATGTTACACCCTGATACAGCGTTACATCATCTCCAATTTCTGTGGTTTCACCAATAACAACACCCATTCCGTGATCTATAAAGAACCTTTTACCTATCTTTGCACCTGGGTGTATCTCTATCCCTGTTAAAAATCTTGATATATGCGATAGAAACCTGCCTGCAAACTTAAAGTTGTGCTCCCAAAGAAAGTGTGCGATCCTGTGAAACCATAGGGCATGCAATCCGGGGTAACAGAATATCACTTCGGGAACGCTGCGCGCAGCAGGATCCCTTTCAAATGCGGTTTGTATGTC
>JALUBE010000133.1:5951-15915 GCA_027045065.1 Desulfurellales bacterium
TTTAATAGCTCTAAAGCCCCCGATCTTTTTAATGCCACGTAGATTGAAGTGCTCAAAGCGGCAAATGTAAAAATCTTGGTTGGTAAGTTCTTCATTTTTCCACCCCTTTTGATAGGAATTCTTTAACCAAATCGTTCTGCAAGGCTATCATATCGTTAAACTTTTCCATTGTTTCATGTGTGTAACCCAAAAGGTGTAAAAAACCGTGTGCAATGATAAACAGTAGGTACTCTAAAAAATCCCTATTTTGTTCTTGGGCTTCTTTTTTTAGAGTTTCCATTGAGATCACAATATCGCCCAATATATCTCCGTCGTACCCATAGAAGCTAAGCACGTTTGTGGGAGCATCCTTTTGCCTAAAATCCCTGTTCAGTGTTTGTATTTCTTCATCATTGGTAAAAACAATATTTAGTTCCTTGTTTTTGTCGATAGAGAATTTTTCCATCAGAAAAGAAATAAACCTCTCAACGATTTCTATGTTATCAAATTCAATTTTGTTTATTATCGTTAGATTCATCCTTCTTCTGTCCCTCTTCTGGATATTCAATTCTGTGGTGGAATATGCCCACCAATACCTTGACAAAGCTATCTATGATCTTATTTAGGTCTTTTAATGTCAGCTCACACTCGTCCAGTTGACCATCTAAAAAGATTTTATTCGTTATGTTCCTTACAAATTCCCTTAAATGTGCGACGGTTGGGTTTGATAAAGTTTTTGATGCTGCCTCAACCTCATCTGCTATCATTACGATACCCGCCTCTTTTGTCTGCGGCTTTGGTCCTGGGTATCTAAAGTTCTCTTCCTTTGGATTGAGCCCCTGCTCTTTGGCTTTGTTGTAGAAGTACTTAATCAAGCTCGTTCCGTGATGTTGCTCTATTATGTCGATTATGTAATTACCCAATCTGTGTTTTTTGGCGATCTCTATGCCGTATTTCACGTGGTTTTTTATGATCAGTGCACTGATTGATGGTTTTAGCTTGTCGTGCGGGTTTTTGCCATCCGTTTGATTCTCTATAAAGTACATAGGTTTTTTGATCTTCCCTATATCATGGTAGTACGATCCTACTTTAACAATCAACGGATTGGCGCCTATCTCACTTGCAGCAGCTTCAGCCAAACTTGATACAACAATACTGTGATGGTACGTTCCCGGCGCTTTTATAGCAAGTTCTTTTAGCAATGGATTGTTGAGGTTTCCAAGTTCCAAGAGCTTAATGTCCGTTGTTACGTTAAAGACAAATTCGAAAACCGGCAAAAGTCCACTTACGATTATAGATGAAAGTAGTCCGCTGCCAATGCCGAAGGAGAAATCAACCAAAGTTGCCTTTGTTATATCGTTGTTTCTCAAAAGATAGAGAAGTGCGATAAATACGATATTGGTTAGCGATATATACAGTCCTGCTTTTATTACACCGGTTCGTGTTTTTTCCTTTTTTATACCAAATATGCCTATGACGTTGCCTAAAAACACGTAAATTCCGATGTATGAAGCTATCTCAGGTGTTGTCGAAAGCCACGATGTTATACCAAACAGTATGGAAACCAAGAAGGCGAGCTCAAAGTCGATCATTATGGCTGTTATCATTGAAGCGACGGCAAAAGGCATACCTAAGAGTATGGCACTTTGTGAGATATCCACGTTTGAAAAACTAATAACGTTTGATAGATAGTTAAATAGTTTAAAAATCAAAAGCTGTATAATAATTAGCGTCTCAACAATGGCCAGTGTTTTTGTGATTGTTATCCATTTGTTCTTTTTGGCTCTTGTCGTTTCGTATACCTTAAACAGAACAATAGATATGATGATAAAGATAAGCATGTTGGCTATGAATTTTACGTATGTGTTTTGTTTTTGTGTTAAAGATTTTAAAGCGTTTAATTTTAGGTAATCTGCTTTTGTTATTACATCCCCACTTCTTACGATGATTTCGCCCTTTGAGATCTTGAAGAACACCTTGTTGACCTTTTTAGCTGCCTCTTCTTTCTTTTGTTGGGTTGCCAGAGAGTTGAACGTTAGGTTGGGTGATATGAGCTGTGAGATAAGATCCCAGATTGTGTTTCTTAATATTACGTTATCAACGGTATCCCTGAGTCTGTTGTAGGCTATTATTTTAGCCCTTGTTACGTCTATAACATCGTCTTTGTTGAGTAACTGTTCCTTTTTGGGGTTTTTTATGTCCCTAATCATGATTTTGTCGGGTGTGAATTTGTATAGGCTTCTAACAGAGTTGACGATGTAGTAGTTTTGCAGGCTTTCTAAAGCGTCTTTTGCAGGATCAAATATTTCCTGAGGACTGAAACGGATAATCCTTTTGTATAAAGATGGGCTGGGTTTGATTTTTAACATTGTGAAAAACGCCTTTTCTGAAGCTTTGGGATTGTCTTTGTTAATTGAAAATAGTGCTTTTTTTAACAAGGATACGGTGTTTGAAAAGAGCTGGGAGTTATAGTCAAAAACCGGTGGAACATTGTTCATTGCCTCTTCAATGCGGTGCTTTGTTGCCTCTTTGTCTTCAACCAGCATATTTACCGTTGCCCTGATGGTTTTCGGCGCTATGTCCCCGATCTGCAAGTTATAGGTGGTTGTTGACGATTTTGGCAGGTTCAACAGTATAACAACGATGAAGAAAATGGCGCTAATTGTGTATTTGTTGAATATTCTATTTAATTTCTCTTCTATTTGCTTTAAGTATTCATCCTTTTTCTCTTTAAAACCCATTCTACTCCCATTCTATAGTTGCAGGTGGTTTGGATGAGATGTCATAAACCACCCTGTTTACCGATTTAACCTCGTTTATGATCCTGTTAGCAATTTTGTTTAGAACGTCGTAGGGTAGATGCGTCCAATCGGCTGTCATACCATCCACGCTATTTACAACCCTTACGGCAACGACATTTTCGTAGGTTCTTTTGTCCCCCATCACGCCCACGCTGTTTATGGGTAAAAGGACAGCGAAGGCTTGCCATACTTTGTTGTACAAATTGGCCTTTTTTATCTCATCTATAACGATTTCATCTGCTTCCCTCAGCACGTTCAGTTTTTCCTCTGTAACCTCACCTATGACCCTGATTGCAAGCCCTGGTCCAGGAAAGGGGTGTCTGTTTATGTAATCATCGCTCAAGCCCAACTCTTTACCCAACCTTCTCACCTCGTCTTTGAACAGTTCCCTCAATGGTTCTATGAGCTTAAAGTTTAGATCTTTGGGTAATCCACCTACGTTGTGGTGACTCTTTATTGTTGCGGATGGCCCTTTGACGGAGACACTCTCAATGACATCTGGATATAGCGTACCTTGAGCCAGAAACTCAGCATCCTTGTATTCTTTTGCAATATTACCGAACACTTCGATAAATGTGTGGCCTATAATCTTTCTCTTCTCTTCAGGGTCGGTAATGCCCTTGAGCTTTTGCAAGAATAGTGTGCTTGCGTCCGCGTATCTTAGGTTCACACCCAATTTCTTGAGGGCATCTACAACGTACGCTGGCTCATTCTTTCTTAAAAGGCCGTTGTTCACAAAAACGCCTATAAACCTATCACCAATTGCACTTTTCATCAAAACGGCGACGACGCTTGAATCAACACCACCGGATATTGCGCCGATCACAAGTTTATCACCGACTTCGCTTTTGATCTGTTCTATGAGTTTCTCGGCTAAATTTCCCATATTCCACTGGGCTTTAGCTTTGCATATGTTAAAAACGAAGTTCGATAGTATCTCCTTACCCTTTTCTGTGTGATGCACCTCTGGATGGAACTGAACGGCCCATATCTTTTTGTCTTTATTTTCTATGGCTGCAAAGGGTGAGTTTTCCGTTCTGGCTATTGAATCAAAACCCTCTGGCAGTTTTTTGAGTCTATCTCCATGACTCATCCAAACAACACTGCCGTCAATTTCTTTGTCTATCAGTTCATTGTCCTTTGTAACATTGATCTTTGCAAATCCATACTCCCTTTTTTCCGCCTCCGTAACCTCACCGCCAAAGAAATGGGCTATAACCTGCATGCCGTAACAGATGCCCAGAATGGGCAGATTTAACTCAAATATTGTTTTCTTTGGCAGTGGCGGGTTTTTATCGTAGATGCTTGATGGAGAACCGGAAAGTATTATGCCTTTTGTATCATTTGTATCAGGTTCTCTGTTGAAGGGTATTATCTCAGCATAAACGCCGAGTTCCCTGATCTTGCGTGCAATAAGCTGTGTGTACTGTGAGCCAAAATCCAGTATAACGATCTTATCCACCGCTTCCCCCAATCAGACAGTCTGCTATTGCTATATCTGGACTACCAACGCTGCCAGAAAAATATTCGTTATTTGAGACCGCTATAACCCTTTTCATCATCTCAAAGAAGTTGTCTGCAAATGTTGCAGCTTTGAAGTACGACACAAGTTCTCCGTTGTGGATTAGGAAACCGTTTATACCAAGCGAAAATTCACCGCTTATGGTGTTTGCCATGTGAAGGCCCATGATGTCTGTTATGTACACACCATCTATCATGTTTAACAACTTATCCCTGTCGATCTCATCTTTAGCCTTTATGTGCAAATTAAAGGGCCCTACCTTTGGCAGCGTGTCAAAGCCCGATCTCTTTGCATGTGCGGTGTTTTTCATGTTCAATCTGTTTGAAGTGTATGCATTGTGCATAAAGGTTTTTAAAATACCATTTTCTACAATAACGGTATCTCCTCTTTCATTTCCCTCTTCGTCAACATCGATGTTGTTCGGTCTATCCTTTAATTGTTTTGAATCGATGATTGTGATCTTATCCGAAAAGATCTTTTCGTTTAGCTTGTTCTCAAGGGGTGTTGTGTGGTTTATAACGGAGTAACCGTTGAAGATGCCCAAGAAATGGGCCAGAATTTCCCTAAATGTGTTGTTCGATATGATTACACTGTACTTTTTTGTTTGAATGGGTTTTGGATATAGCTTGTTTACGGCCAGATTTGCGGCTTTCTTTGCCAAAAATTCCAAATCGATTTTGTCCAATTCGTCAGCATCTAAGTGGTAATAACCCAAATCTGACGTTTTGTCTTCTGCTAAGATCTCTATGGATGCACCAGCAAAACCTTTTTCATACTCAACAGACAAACCGTGGCTGTTTGCTATTTCCACATGTTTGAATGTTATGCCTATGCCAGCGGATTTGACATCTTTAATTCTTTTATCGAATTGCTTTGCCGTTGAGCTTAAGAATTCAAGTCGATCTTTTGCCTCATTTTCGTCTATTTCTTTAGGCTGTATGTTTTTTTTGTATGTTGTAGCTTTTCTTGGAATTGTGGGTGATTCCAGTGTCTTTGAGTATTCTATTGCCACTTTTACCTCTTTGATAATCTCATCCAATCTGTCTGAATTGTATGGCATGGATACAAAAGCCATCTTGTTGTCTTTTATAGCCCTTATGCCAATTCCGGCACTCTCTTCCAATCCTTTAGAAAAATCCTTTGAATTCTTCAGTTCGAATTCTAAAGATCTTGATTTCTCTAAAAAGACCTCTACTTCGTCAAATATACCGTTCAATTTACTTAAAATGAATGAGGCTTCCACTATCACCCTCCCATGGTTTTGGCAAAAATAGTTCAGAGTATAGATTCAGCGCAAATCTATCCGTCATGCCAGATATGTAATCGGCAACCACCGTTTTTTTATCCCTTGAGAATTGCTTTTTTATGAGGTGCGTGTTTTCCATGAAAAAATCAAATAGGTCTTCCAAAACCTTCTCGGCCTTCCTTACCTCTTTGAGAACCCTTTCGCTTAGATACACGCGTTCAAAGAGGAAGTCTCTCAACTCATTCAAGGCTTCAAGAACCTCATTTTCCATCGAGATGATCCTATAGTTGAGACTTTGTGTTTCTTTTACGACGCTTTTGACCATTGTGGCTATGCGTTTTGCATGTGCTGAGCCCAGGACTTCGGATATCCTTTTTGGTATATCGGAATTTTCTATAATGCCAGCGCGTATCGCATCGTCTATATCGTGATTTACATAGGCAATGATATCGGCAATCCTTACAATCTGTCCTTCCAACGTTTGTGCCAATGTTTCTTTGTTTTGCGGAATAATGCTGCTCCTACCTTTTGAATGCTTTACTATGCCGTCCCTTACCTGATCTGTCAAATTTAGCCCTTGACCATCCTTTTCTATAACATCAACAACGCGCAAGCTCTGTATCCAATGTTTGAACTTTCCATTTGTTTTCCTGTTTAAGACCTTTTCTCCTGCATGACCAAAGGGCGTATGTCCCAAGTCATGCCCCAACGCAATGGCCTCTGTCAGGGTTTCGTTTAAAAGTAGAGCCTTCGCTATGGTTCTTGCAATCTGGGAAACCTCTAACGTGTGGGTAATTCGCGTCCTATAGTGATCACCGCCGGGTGATATGAACACCTGGGTTTTGTGTTTCAACCTTCTAAAAGCTTTGCTATGTATGATTCTATCCCTATCGCGCATAAAATCCGTTCTTATGTCGTCCTTTTCGGGTCCCTTTGGCCTTGTGGCATTTTTTGATAAAAAAGCATACTCCGATAGCGTATCTTCTTCGATTTTTTCCAGTATTTCTCGTATCAACATAAATCTAATTCTTTTAGGAATCTATACCATACGTACTTCTCTAACTCCTCAATGTCCAAGAAGCAGGCCTCTTTTTTGATAAAAATGGGGATATTGGTCAAAAGTCCTAAGATTATTGCATCGTCTATGGAGATTGAAAATGGCTTTGCACTGTTGCCATCCGTTATATTTACCTGAGCTATGTTTTTGTAGCCATCCAGTATAACTATCGAATGTAGAGATAGCCCCAATGCGCTGATTAACTTTATGAAAAGCTCGTATATATTGTTTGTTGAGACATAGACGCCATGCGTTAGAAGTGATATGAGTTTTGCCTTCTCGTAATCCGTTGAAAACCTGTAAGTAAAATCGTCTTCGTCTTTGCAGTAGATATATCCCCTTGTTTCGCCTACTTCTATGTCGCTGACCTCTACCCTCACCATTTCCTCGCTAAATAGGTTTTCCCAAAAGGGAGTGTTTAAGGGCTTTTGTAATTTTAACCCTTACAACATCACCCACTTTAATATTATCCATAAAATCCAAATTGACAACCATGTTTTGTCTATTTCTGCCAAAAAACTGGTTTCCTTTTTTCGATATACCCTCTATCAGCACTTCAGTGACCTTGTCTTCGTAGTTTTTTAGCTTCTCTTGAGTTATTTTTGCCTGTAAATCCTGCAGCATGTTCAATCTTCTCAGTTTTTCTTCTTCTGGCACTTGGCCATCCATATCTTTGGCTTTTGTGAAGGGTCTTTTTGAGTATTTAAAGGAGAATGACGTATCGTATCTAACCTCTTCCAAAACCTTCAGTGTTTCTTCAAAATCCTTTTCTGTTTCTTGGGGGAAGCCCACAATGATATCTGTGGTTATTGATCCATTGTTTACAATCTCCTTGTACATATAGACCTTTTCCAAGTATTCCTCTTTTGTGTATTTTCTTTTCATCAGTTTCAGTATCTTGTTCGATCCGGATTGTATGGGTAGGTGTATATGTTCACACACCTTTTTAAGGTCTCTCATTGCGTAGATCAGTTCCTTTGAAAAATCCTTTGGGTGAGATGTAGTAAACCGAATGCGCTCAAGACCGTCTATCTTGTTCACCTCATAGAGCAAATCAACAAAACCGTAGTCAAAGTTCTTGCCGTATGAGTTTACATTCTGGCCGAGCAGCATAACCTCCTTTGTTCCCTTATCAACAAGTCGCTTTATCTCGTCTATTATAGCCTCTTTCTTACGCGAAATCTCTCTGCCTCTTGTGAAAGGGACAATGCAGTACGTGCAGAAGTTGTCGCAGCCGTACATGATGTCCACATAGGCAGAAACGCGTGTTATATGGGGAAAGATATGGTTCGGATCTTCCATGTTTGGTTTTATGAATACTTTGTCATTTGGCCACTCTCTTGCGATATTGTAAAACACGTCTATTGTGTTTGTCCCCACAACAATATCAGCTATGTTTTTGAGTTTTTTGTAGTTTATCTGGGCAACACAGCCCATTGTCACGATCTTTGCCCTTTTGTTTTTAAATCTCAATCTGCCGATTTCGCTATACAGTTTATTTTCCGCCTTTTCCCTCACGGCACAAGAATTGACTATGATTAGATCTGCCTCTTCGGGGTTTTCTACCCTTTTGTGGTTGTTTTCAAGTAATATTCCCTCAACCTTTTCTGAGTCCCTTTCGTTCATCTGGCAGCCAAACGTTTTTATGTAGTACTTCATTTTAGGTATTTCCTTATATTCCTGTCGTGTTCTTTTAGTGTTTTACTAAAGACCATTTCGCCGTTCTTTTTTGAGATAAAGTATAAGAAGTTGCTCTTTTCAGGCTTGTATGCTGCCTCGATGGCCTTTTTCCCCGGATTACATATGGGTTGTGGTGGTAGGCCTTTGTGTTGGTAAGTGTCAAAACTCTTGTTACCCAATAGTCGGGTTGAATCCATCTGTAGATACATGCCTTTTTTGAGCCTGTTGTATATTACCGATGCCACAAGTTTCATATCCTTCTCATCTGTTGCCTCCTTTTGTATGATAGAGGCGATTATAAGCTTTTTGTAATCGTCGTCTGTAAAATTATCATTCTTCTTGATGCCTCTAAAAACCTCTTTAAATTTTTTACACATGAGTTTTGCTATAGTCTTTGGGTTTTCTCCCTTTGCAATAAAGTAAGTGTCGGGGTAAAGAAAACCCTCAAGACTTTTTGCTTTGTATCCCACGCATCTTTCAACAAAATCTGAATCGTACGCTATTTTCTTAAAACCCTCACTATCTAAGTCCTTTGCTTTTAGCATTTTTATGATCCTTTTTAGGTTGTACTCAGGCAGAATTGTTAACTTTATGGTGTGTATCTTGGGATTTACAAGTTCGTCTAAAACTTGTTTTGGCGTATAGTCTGTGTAGAAGAAATGATAACCCGCTTTAATGTGCTTTGCTTCACCCGATAGCCTTACGTAATAGTAAAACCAATCGCCACGCCTTATGATGCCCTTGTCTTTTAGCGTTTTTATAAGTCTTTGCACGGGCTCGTTTTTCTTTACCTCCACATAGAGCCCTTTGTGAATATGGGATGCAGGTGTATTTAGGAATGCGTTGAATTTAAAGATTGTATACACCAAGAATGCAAAGACAAAGAGAAACAGTATGATATTGGCTATGAACAGTTTCTTTAGAAAATTCATAGCGAGTCTAAGTATCCTTGTAGTATAAATGTTGCGGCAATTTTATCTATTACCTGCTTTTTTCTTTTCCTGCCTTTCACATTCGCCTTATTTAGTATTCTTTCTGAAAACCGCGTGGAGAGCCTTTCATCCCATTCCACTATATCCACATCTATTGTGCCCTTTAGCTTTAAAACAAACTCCTCTGTTTCCTGCGCCCTTTTGCCCTTGTTACCGCTGAGTGTTATAGGTAGACCCACAACAATCCTTTTCACACCGTTGTTTTCCACAATCTCTTTTATTTTCTCAAAAACGTTTTCATTGCAATCTATGACCTCAAGGGGCATGGCTATAGTGTTTGTCTCGTCGCTTATGGCAAGCCCGATCTTTTTTGTTCCGTAATCGATGCCCAAAATCTTCATACACAGTCTCTCCTTGCAAAGCCCCTGAAATTAAATATAATAATTTATCATGTTAAAAGCAATAATTACACTCGTTTTTGTGCTTTTTACGCTGAACAGCGAAGCCTCTTCCATTGTACATCTCAAACGTTTCAGCATATTGAGTCTTTCCCCATCTGTTGACAACCTCATTTTCACGTTCGATAGAATTGATAGGTACAGGTTTATCATGCTAAATGACCACTATTGGTATGTTGCCGTTCCTAAAAAGATTATAAGAATCACAACGCCCATGATACCAAAGGGAAACGTTGAAAGGATACTTGTTCGCATAATCAAAGGTGAAACACGGATTTTCTTTAAAATG
>JALUBE010000134.1 GCA_027045065.1 Desulfurellales bacterium
ACACGGTTTGCCCACGTACAAAAAGGTAATGTCCAAACTTTTAAAAAACAGAAAGCTTATGGATTTTGCGTTTAAAAGCGCAACAACGTTTTCGCCTTTTTTTGCAAAAGAGATACACAGTCCAAGAAAGGGAATAAACCTGAAAATTTCGTTGAGTGGAATAGAAAAAAATAGAACTCTGCCGCCACTTTCAAAGAAAACGTTCCTGGATAAATACGGATCAAACAAAAATAAAGCCAAAATCGCCATATTCCCCGGTTGTCTAATCAACTACACCTACACAGAAATTGGCGATGCGTTCGTCGATATTTTAAACAAGCTAAAGATAGACTTTACAGTGCCTAAAAAGCAACTATGCTGCGGGGCGCCCATCTATTTTGCCGGCAATTTTGAAGATACACGGTACTTAGCTGAAAAGAATTTAGAGTTGTTCTTGAGCTTGGATGTTGAAAAAATCGTTATATTAGAGCCAACATGTGCAAGCATGATAAAAATAGACTATCCAAAGCTTTTCATGTATTTTGAAGATAGAAAATGGGAAGAAAAGGCTCGAAAGGTTGCTGAAAAAATCATAGACCCCATAAGCTACCTTTACAACTTCACAAGCGTAAAAGAGCGTCTAAAAAAGCTAAACATAAAAACAACGTATCACGATCCGTGCCACCTAAAAAGGGCTTTAAAGGTTAAGGATGAACCGAGGTTCTTCTTAAAAGCAACAACAAACTATACTGAAATGAAGGAAGCCGATAGATGCTGTGGAAACGGTGGAACGTTTAGTATAGACTATAGGGATGTTTCCTTAAAAATAGCGTCAAAAAAGGTAAAAAACATCGTTGATTCAAAGGCTGAATATTTGGTTACAACCTGCAGCGCCTGTCTTATGCAACTCACAGACATACTGCATTTGGAAAACAAAGACAACGTAAAAACGGTGCACCTATTAGAAATATTGAATGAAACTCTGGAGGCATGAATATGAAGGTTAGAAAAGCTGTACTGCCCGTTGCTGGCTTCGGAACGCGGTTTTTACCCGCCACAAAGTCGTCATCCAAAGAGATGCTACCCCTTGTGGATAAACCCCTGATACACTATGCTGTTGAAGACGCCATAGATTCAGGTATAGACCAAATCATATTCATCACAGGAAGGGGCAAAAGGGCGATTGAAGACTACTTTGATATATCGTTTGAATTAGAATATCACTTGAAGGCTCAAGGTAAAAAAGAGCTTGTTGAAGAAATGAGAAAAATAAGCAATATGGCAGACTTTGTTTATATCAGACAAAAGGAACCAAAGGGTTTGGGGCACGCCGTTTTGAGGGCAAAAGATGTTGTGGGTGATGAGCCTTTTGCCGTCATTTTGGCAGATGATGTAATACAAAACGGCAAAAGCGGAACAAAGCAGCTTACAGAAATATACGAGAGATACAATTGTTCAGTTATAGGTTTAGAGGAGGTAAATCCTGAAGATGTATCAAACTACGGCATCGTTTCGGGTGCCAGAATAGAAAAAAATGTGTTTAAGCTCGATAAGTTCATCGAAAAGCCAAAGAAAGAAGAAGCGCCGAGCAACCTGGCAATAATTGGAAGGTATATCTTTACGCCGTCCATATTTGAGGAGTTAGAAAAGACAAAGCCTGGGGCAAAAGGGGAGATTCAGCTCACAGATGCAATAGAAACCCTAGCCAAAAGAGAAGTGATATATGGAAAAATTATGGAAGGAAAACGGTTCGATTGCGGTAATAAACTAGGATTCTTGCAAGCAACGGTTGAATTTGCCTTAAAAGATGAAAATTTAAAGGATGAATTTGAAAATTACTTAAAAGAGGTGGTGAAATGTTAGACATAAATATCTTAAGAAAATCTCCAGAAATCTTAAAGGAAAACTTAAAAAAGAGATTTTCCAACATTGATGTTGATGAGTTAATTGAATTGGATGAAAATGTAAGAAAGCTCAAGATGAGTTTGGATGAACTGCTTGCAAAAAGGAACAAACTGTCAAAAGAAATAGGCAAAAGGAAAGCAAAAAAGGAAAGCGCAGATGACCTAATCGAGCGCGTAAACGAGATAAATTCTCAAGTAGATACTTTGGAAAGAAGTTATAACGAGACTTACAACACATTCATGGAAAAATGGCTTTTAGTACCGAATCTGTTAGACGATGATGTTCCTTTTGGCGAAGATGAAAACTCAAATATTGAGATAAGGCGGTGGGGAAATCCAACAGAAATCAGTTTTAAGCCGTTAGAACACTACGAGATAGCAAAAAATTTAGACATCTTAGACTTCGAACGGGGAGCAAAACTTTCAGGCTCGCGCTTTGTTATCTACAAAGATGATGGGGCAAGGCTTGAACGCGCTTTAATCAACTTCATGCTTGATCTCCATACAAAACAACATGGATATAAAGAGATATTTCCTCCATACATCGTAAATTACGAGATAATGGAAGGCACGGGTCAGTTCCCCAAGTTCATTGACGAGGCATACGAAACGGACGGCCAATACCTAATACCAACAGCCGAAGTTCCACTTGTCAATATGCACAGGGAAGAGATGTTGGACGAAAGTGACTTGCCTTTAAAATACGTTGCATATACGGCCTGCTTTAGGAAGGAGGCTGGAAGCTACGGAAAAGACGTGAAAGGCATTATAAGACAACACCAGTTCAACAAGGTTGAGCTTGTGCAGTTCACAAAGCCTGAGGATTCAAGCAGGGCTTTGGAGGAGCTAACACATGATGCTGAAGAGGTCTTACAACTATTGGGTTTGCCATACAGGATCGTTGTTTTATCGAGTGGCGATATAGGATTCTCTGCAGCAAAAACCTACGATATTGAGGTTTGGCTGCCTGGACAGAACAGATACAGGGAAATATCCTCGTGCTCAAACACAAGGGACTTTCAGGCGCGCAGGGCGTCCATTAAATTCAAAGGAAAAGACAAAAAGAAGCAGTTTATCCACACGCTCAACGGATCGGGCGTTGCTGTAGGCAGGTGTCTTGTTGCCATACTTGAAAACTACCAGCAAGAAGATGGGTCGGTTAAGATTCCGGAGGCACTGATACCCTACTTCGGCAAGGAGAAAATCGGTTAGATGGGTTTTGTTGAAGATATAAGATTTAGGGAATTTGGAGCGCGTTGTGTATTTTTTGACAGATTTGGCGGCGTCAGTAGTTACCCCTTTGATAGCCTAAATGTCAGCACATCGGTGGGGGACACCAAAGAAAATGTCGAAAAGAATCTTGAGATTATAAAATCAGAACTCAATGCCAAGCACGTTGCCACTCTAAATCAAATCCACTCAAATGATATCGTAAAACTCTCAAAAGGCGAAAAGCTGGACGCGGATGGATTTTACACAGAAAAACCATTGGTCTTTTTGGGTATAAAATTTGCAGACTGTCTGCCCATAGTCCTTATGGATGTCAAAAAAAGAATAATCATGTCTATACACGCAGGATGGCGGGGGAGCTATTTAGGGATTTCGAAAGAGGCTGTTAAAACATTCGTAACTCTAGGCTCAAATCCAGAAAATATAATAGCCACAATAGGTCCGCATATCTGTAAAAACTGTTACGAAGTCAAAGAAGACGTGACAAGCAGGTTTCCAGAGCGTTTCTCAGC
>JALUBE010000135.1 GCA_027045065.1 Desulfurellales bacterium
AACCGCCTCCGAAGAACGTCAAGGGTAACAGAATCCTATAATCCCTGCTGAACGTAATCCTAAAAAAGTGCGGCACAACAAGGCCTACAAATCCTATTATACCAACAAAAGAAACAGACAAACCCGTTGCAAGGGACGCAATCAAAAACACAGCAATTTTCACTCTTTCAACATCAACACCCAAATACTTAGCATCCTCTTCACCTAAAGACATGGCATTTAGATAAACGCTCATTAGAAAAGAGACAAAAAATACCAAAACAGAAAAAATAGATATAACGCTTAAACCGGCTTTTGACACCCATTGCAAACTCCCCATCATCCAATAAACAATACCGCTCAATCTTGCGGGCGAGACCAAAGCCTCAACAAACAAAACCAAAGAAGAGGAAATAAAGCTGATCATAACACCAATGAGAAGCATCTTATCCAGAGAAATATAGCCCTTTTTGATACTAAACAAATACACCAAAAGCATAACAACCAAAGCGCCCAAAAATCCACAAAAAGGAAGCCAGAAAAATACTGAAATACCGAAAAACATACCAAAAACAACACCCAAGGCAGCACCACCTGAAATCCCAAGTGTATACGGCTCAACAAGTGGATTTTTAAACATAGCCTGCAAAATCGCACCTGCAACGCTCAATACGCCTCCAACACAAAAACCTATAGCAACCCTGGGCAACCTCAAATCCAGAAGAATCGCTCTATCTATGCCACCATTCTTGATTGCATGTATAAAAGTTCCAAAAGAAAACCCTTCAGATCCCGTGCATATACTAAAAATTATGGAAAAAAACACAAAAACAACAAATAAAAAGAGCTTCGTTTTCAAAACTTTACCTCAGGGTGCAAGAAATGTGCAATCTTTTTCAGCGTTTTAACAAATGAAATTGGCGTGGGGCTGCAGAGGCTGTAATCATTCAAAACCAAAATCTTGTGATTTTTCACGGCTTTTAAAAATTTAAATTTCTCCCACCGTTTCTTTTCTTCAAACCCATTAAAACCCATTTGAGAGATTATTATGGCATCGGGATCTTTTCTTAACACCTCTTCGGGCGAGTACAAACCGCTCCTTGAGTCCTCTGCAATGTTTACACCACCGGCAAACCTTATAAAGTCGTTGATAAACGAGTTTTTTGTTGCTGTAAACAAAGGATGGATACCAATTTCAACAAACACACTCACTTTCTTAAGATCACTTACCTTTTCAACTATTTTCTGGACTTCATTCTTAGCCCTTTTAACAATAACCAAAGCCTGTTTTTGTTTCCCAAGATATTTAGCAAGCTCCAAAAATTGATTGCATATATCATCAAAACTCTTTGGGTATCCGAAAAAGACAACCTTTAAACCAAGACTTCTCATCTTATTTAAAGCCATTGGATTGATCATTCCACTCACAAAAACGTAGTCAGGCTTCAATTTCAGTATATCTTCAATATCAGCATTTACCAAACTCCCCACTCTTTTCGACTTAAATCCCTTAGGCAAAAGGGCATAGCTACTACAACCAACAAGGTAGTTTTGCGCTTTCAATAAAAAGATTTCCTCTGTAACAACGGGAGAGAGTGAAACAACACGCAAGTCTTTGGCATAAACGTTAACGGACAAAAAGATCAGTAACAAAAACACAATCCTTTTCATATCAATACTCCATACTCAGATAGAATTTATCAAGCTTTGCTTTGAAAAACTCTAACACCCTATCAATTTTTTTCCTGCTATACCTGTACATACCCCTATCAAATTCTAAATCTTTCAAGGCACACGGCTCTTTATTTAACATATTTTTATAATCGTTTTTGTCAAACCTCAAAAAACCAACCTCAACAGAGTGAAGATGCTCGATATTTTTCACAAAATCCAAAAGTTCATCGTAATCATCAAGATGATCAATAATAATCGGATCAAACCTTATACCTATGCGAAATCCTTTACTATCCAATTGTTTAATCGCCATTTTTCGCCTCTCAAGCGATGGCGTAAAAAACTCATATTTCTTAATTACACTCTCAGGAGAAAGAGAAAAGGCAAAGATCACATTCTCATAAGGTTCAAGATCCAAGAAACCCTCTACCCTGTCCGACTTTGTCCTGATCTCTAAAAAAACATCATCATTGAGTTTGCCAAAATACTCGATCAATCCAACTAAAAAATCACTTACAAAAGACAAAGCCAAAGGATCGGAAAACGTACCTGCATAAAAGTAAAGCGGACGCGTTATGTCCCTTTTGATAACCCTATCAATGGCCTTAAAATAATCCTCAAAATTCAAAAAAATCACGGGATTAAAGCTTTTAAAATAGCCCTTCAAAAAACAATAAGTGCAATCGTAAATACAGTTATACTGACCAAGTATTGAATAGCCATAACCACCGTTTGGCGTGTAGTTATTCGGTGTTTTTCTTAAAAATTCGCCCTTTTTGTTGGCATAAATAATGGCAGTTTTATCCTTTAAATTGTGAAAAACAGGCACATAATCATTAATTTTATAAATCTTCTCCGTTTTAAACTTTACCCTTCTTGTTTTAACCCCTTTTTCCAAAAAAACGGCTTTAGCTTTAAAAGTCTTCTTCTCGCATTTTGAACCATTGATTCTAAGCCTCTTATACAAAAACTGTCTTTGTGTAAATGTATATCTTCTCTTCTGAATGAGCCTTTTTAAACCATCGATTTGTTTTTTATCCATAAACCCCGTGTTAACAAAGATCTCTCTTGTAAGTTCATCCTTATCGATCCGCATTATCAACTTCAGAATCTCCGCAAATTTACCAATATCTACACTCTCTTTCTTAAAATCACTTATGGAAGCTCTATCGTTTTTATCACTAATAACCTTAAAAACAAAACACGGCTTATCCAAACTTTTAAAAGCTTTGGCAAAAAAGTACGCCTCTCTATCCACAACATCACCGAACAGACCAATGTACTCGTTATCAAAATTAAAACCTGCTATAAGTGTAACACACTCGGCGGATTTTAAACCCTTAATAGTGATCAACTCCATTGGATTGTACACAGGACTTGAAGAGCCATCCATCAACTTCACCTTCGATACACTTACAAGATCGCCAATCGAAAAATCAGACACACTGCCCGCAAGACCAAAGAGTAATGCCATATCAACATTGTGGCTTAAAGAAAGCTCAATGCTTTTAAACGCAAGGGACAAAGCTCCCTTTCCATGATTTATGTATAGGATTAGGTTATCGTATATGTAGTGATCTCCCCTTTTTTCAAAAGGGAACTGCTTTAAAAGAGGCTCAACTTCACCTTTGTGCTCACTTGCAAGGAAGATCATAAAAGGTATAAATCGTTTTATTGGCGTAGATATCGACGATTTTTATCTTTTTAACCCTATCATTTGAAACAAACACATAAACGGAAGAGATATTGCTCTGGTACTTAGGCGCAAGCTGATATGTGGAGTTATCTAACTTTCTTTCGAAAAACAGCTCTTTTATGTCCTTTTTACCCAAAAACATGTTAAAAAGCACTTTATTGAAGCCTGAAAGCTTGTAAATATACTTTTTATCTCCCCTTACATCTATAGCCTTAAAGTTGTCTATTGTTACCCTTTCATCTGGATAGTTGAACTCCATCTTCTTCTGGGCAATAATCTTCATAATGCCGTGCCTTTCAATAGACTGTCCTGTCATGCCGTTAATGGATACCTGATCAAAACAAAGTTCAATATTCTTGTGTCTGTAGACATTGAATATGTCGTTTATATCAAAACCAAGAGCATTAGCTGTGAGCAACACCAACAAGCTCAGAGATGCTATTAACGCCCTCTTCATTCATAAACTCCTCTATACCCTTGATAATCTGAATACTAATCGTTGGGTCAACAAAATTGGCCGTCCCAATCTCTATTAACGACGCACCAGCCATTATGTACTGAAGGGCCACATTGGCATTGTATATGCCACCGACACCTATTATAGGTATCTTAACCTTCTCGTAGACCTCATAAACCATTCTAACACCAATCGGGTAGATAGCAGGCCCACTCAAGCCGCCTGTTTTGTTTGCAAGAAACGGCTTTCTACTCTTGACATCAATAACCATACCAGTAATCGTGTTTATTAGACTCACAGCCTCCGCACCGGCAGACTGTGCCGCCTGTGCAATAAAGGCTATGTCCTCAACGTTGGGTGTAAGTTTCACTATTACAGGCTTTTTTGTAACCTTCTTTATGGAGACGGTCAAAACGTACACCATGTCTGGGTCTTTGCCAAAGAGTGCACCTCCTGCCGAAACATTGGGACACGAAACATTGACCTCTAAAGCCGAAATCAAAGGTTCTTTATCCAAAATCTCTGCAAGCCTGACAAACTCTTCAACCTCTGTACCGTAAATATTGGCAATTATGTGTGTATTCAAACCCTGCAACTTGGGTAGTTTTTCCTCAATAAACCTCTCAACACCCACATTTTGAAGACCAATCGCATTAAGCATTCCGCACGGCGTTTCAACAATCCTCGGCGGCTTATTGCCCTTTTTCTCATATAAGCTTAAACCCTTAACAATAAAACCACCCAATCTATTCAAATCAATGTATTTTGAAAACTCAATACCATAACCGAACGTCCCCGATGCCGTTAAAACAGGGTTTTTAAAGATTAAATTGCCCAATTTAACGGTCAAATTTACATTTCCTGCCATTGTATCTCCTTATAATCAAAAACGGGTCCTTCGACGCATACACGCTTAAAATCACCGCTTACAGTCGGAACAACACAGCCCAAGCACACACCAATACCACACGCCATACGAGCTTCCAATGACACCTGCATCTCGCATCCGTATTCAAAGCACAGAAGTGCAAGTTTTTTTAGCATCGGCAATGGTCCACAAATATAAACGAGCGAATCTTTATCCAAATCACCCTGAATCATATCAACCGCAGTGCCCTTAAAACCCAAACTGCCATCCATAGTGGCTATGTTTCCTGCATTGACAAACACCTCATCCTTCGTGTTAAAGCCAAAATAACTCTCGCATTTGAGCTTATACCTGTTTTCGATTGTATCCTTCAAATACAAAAGTGGTGCAACACCTATACCACCGCCAACCAAGATAAGTCTTTTTGATGAATTTATGGTAAAACCATTACCCAAAGGCCCCAAAATGTCTATGAATTCACCCTCTTTTTTTAACGACAGAATCCTTGTACCCTCGCCTACAACCCTAAAGATGAAATCGATTGTATCGGAAAAACCCGCAACGCTCAAAGGTCTCCTCAACAACGGATAATTGAAATCGTTAACCTTTATCATAAAAAATTGACCCGGCAGAATTTCATAAAGTGCTGGGTTTTCTACCTTAAGGATATACGCGTCCTTTGAAACCTGTTTATTTTCAACAATCTTTAGCCTCACTTTATCTCCTCTATCTCAAACCTTCTTGTGCCTGCAGGAACTTGAACCTCAACCTCATCGCCCTCTTCTTTACCCAGAAGCGCTTTGGCAATGGGGCTATTGATGGAAATCTTTCCCTTCGAAGGGTCTGACTCATCCTCACCGACAATCATGTACTCAATCTCTTCATCGTTATCGATATCGTAAAGCACAACCGTGCAACCAAAATTTACCCTGTCTTTAGGCACCGTTGCAGGATCAACAATTTGAGCGTTGTTTATCTTCTCAGAGAGCTCTGCAATTCTATTTTCAATTAATGCGTGTTTCTCTTTTGCGGCATGATATTCCGCATTCTCACTCAAATCGCCCTTTGCTCTTGCCTCTTCTATTTCCTTTATTATCTCAGGTCTCTGTCTCTTCTGTAGATCTTCCATCTCCTCAAGCAGTTTCTTGTATCCCTCAGGTGTAATCAGTATCTTCTCAGCCATCTATCTCACCTCTCTTGTAGTAATCCTGTATTGGCACAACGTCCAATTTTTTACCTTTTATTATAGCCTCAATGGCCTTAACAGCAGCAACAGCCCCAGAAATTGTTGTACAATACGGTATATTCATCATCAGTGCTGTACGCCTTATGTAAAACGAATCCGTTCTCGAACGCCTTCCCGACGGCGTGTTTATGAGAAATTGTATGTTGTTGTTTTTCATCTTATCAAGTATATTTGGTCTTCCTTCGCTGAGCTTCTTTACATACCTTACACCAACGCCCTCTTTTATCAAATATTCATACGTGCCTTTGGTACAGAACACGTCAAAACCCAACTCCAAAAGCTTGGATGCGATAAACACACCTTGAGGTTTATCCCTATCTGCAAGAGACAAAAACACGTTGCCTTTGCTTGGCAAACGCATACCACTTGCCAAAAGCGCTTTATAGTATGCGATAGGAAATTCATCGGCTATACCCATTACCTCACCTGTCGAGCGCATCTCAGGACCCAACGTTACATCAACGTTAGGAAACTTAACAAACGGGAATACAGATTCTTTGACGGCATAGTACTTAGGCTCCACCTCTTTTACACCGAGTTCCTTGATTTTCTTACCCAAAATCAACTGAGTGGCAATCTTCGCCCAGTGGACACCGGTCGCCTTACTTACAAAGGGCACAGTCCTTGAAGCCCTCGGATTGACCTCCAAGATATATATGCGATCGTTCTTAACGGCAAACTGTATATTTATAAGCCCAACAACCCTCAATTCCCTTGCAAGCAACCTTGTTTGTCTTTTTATTTCCTCAACTATCTCTTTCTTCAACGTTCTTGGCGGTATGGAGCATGCAGAATCACCTGAGTGAACGCCCGCAGCCTCAATATGCTCCATAACAGCGGCAACAACACAATCCTCACCGTCGCTCACAGCATCCACATCCACTTCTATGGCATCCTCTAAAAACTTATCCACAAGCAAAGGATGCTTGCCCGAAACCTCAACTGCCTCATCGACGTAGCTTTTAAGCTGTTCCTCGTTAAAAATTATCATCATAGCACGGCCACCCAAAACATAAGAAGGCCTTACAAGCACCGGATAGCCTATCATTCGGGCAACCTCTATGGCTTCTTCTTTCGAATGGGCAATTCCGCTTTCTGGCTGCAACAACCTCAACTTATTTATCAGATCCCTAAACAATTCCCTATCTTCAGCAATATCAATACTTTTTGGATCCGTCCCCAAAATCTTCACACCCGCATTCTTTAAAGCCATTGACAGTTTCAACGGCGTCTGACCACCAAATTGAACAACAACACCGTAAGGCTTCTCGTTCTCAACTATATTCATCACATCTTCAAACACCAACGGTTCAAAGTAAAGCCTATCGGAAATATCATAATCCGTTGAGACGGTCTCTGGATTGCAATTCACCATTATGGATTCGTAACCCCCATTCTTCAACTCCAATGCCCCGTGAACGCAGGTGTAATCAAACTCAATCCCCTGACCAATCCTATTTGGCCCGCTGCCCAATATTACAACCTTTTTATTTTGGGAAGGAATAGACTCGTTTTCCTCTTCGTAAGTCGAATAAAAATAGGGCGTGTAAGCCTCAAACTCGCCAGCACACGTATCAACCATTTTATACACGTTCCGCACGCCCAGTTGTAACCTCAAACTTCTGATCTCTTCCTCTGTCCTATAAGAAAGCTTTGCAAGTCTGCTATCAGAAAATCCGTATTGTTTAAGAAGCCTCATTTCTCTCTCAACAATCGACGGCTCCTTCTTTATCTCCTCTTCTTTGTCTATTATCTGCTTAATATTGAACAAAAACCATTTATCAATATATGTAAGCTCGTGTATATATTCCAAACTATACCCTCTTCTAAATGCTTCGCCAATGTACAAAAGCCTTTTGGAATTCGGGTTTATCAATCTCTGCTTTATCTCCTCATCCGAACAGTTTATCTCAACAAAGCCGTCCCAATCGTATTCTAACGACCTTATGGCTTTTTGAAGGGATTCCTTAAACGTTCGACCAATAGCCATAACCTCGCCAACGCTCTTCATCTGTGTTCCAAGTTGGTCAGGCGTGTTGAACTTCTCAAATGTAAATCGTGGTATCTTTGTAACGACGTAATCCAAAACAGGCTCAAAGCTTGCAGGTGTTTTCTTCGTTATATCATTCGGTATCTCATCCAATGTGTATCCAATACTTAAAAGTGCGGCAAACTTGGCTATAGGGAATCCCGTGGCCTTACTTGCCAAAGCGGAAGATCTCGAGACACGGGGATTCATCTCTATAACAACAAACTCTCCGTTTTCTGGATTAACGGCAAACTGAATATTCGACCCGCCCGTCTCTACGCCAACCTTTCGAATTATATCAATGGCTGCATCCCTCAAAATCTGATATTCCTTATCCGTCAATGTTTGTGCAGGTGCAACGGTAATAGAATCTCCCGTATGAACACCCATTGGATCAAAGTTCTCTATGGAACAGATGATAAACACATTGTCTTTTTTATCTCTCATTACCTCAAGCTCGTACTCTTTCCAACCCAAAACGGACTGTTCGATCAAGACCTCATTTACAGGACTCTGTTCAAGACCCCACTTAACGACATCTTCAAACTCCTCTTTGTTGTATGCGACACCAGCCCCTGTTCCACCAAGTGTAAAAGACGGCCTTATAATGACGGGAAAGCCTATTTTTTCAACAACATCTATGGCTTCCTGCAAATTATGCGCAATGCCGGATTCAGGAACCTTTAAACCAATCTCATTCATCGCCTTTTTAAATTCTTCCCTATCCTCAGCCCTGTTTATAACCTCAGCATTGGCTCCTAAGAGCTCAACGCCGTACTTTTCTAAAATCCCTTCTCTATACAAATCCATAGCGGCATTCAAAGCCGTTTGGCCACCCAAAGTCGGCAGAATTGCGTCTGGTTTCTCTTTGGCAATTATCTTCTCAAGAAAATCAACGGTTATCGGCTCGATGTAGGTTCTATCTGCAAGCAATGGATCTGTCATTATTGTTGCAGGGTTAGAATTGACAAGCACAACCTCATAACCCTCGCCTTTGAGGGACTTACATGCCTGCGTTCCAGAGTAGTCAAATTCACAAGCCTGACCAATAACAATTGGCCCTGAGCCAATAATCATGATTTTCTTTAGGTCGGTTCTTTTTGGCATACACTACACCTCATCACGCAAATGTCCCACTATTCTATACATTTGAGCTTATATTTCAAAGATTATTTGAAGCGGGCAAACTCCCTTTCAGCTTCCCTTGCCAAATCCCTCTCTTTTATATCCTTTCGCTTGTCGTAGAGCTTCTTACCTCTTGCCAAAGCAAGTTCCATCTTTATCTTTCCATTCTTCGAATAGACCCTCAACGGAATGAGTGTAAGCCCCTTCTCCTTAACCTTTCCTATGAGTTTTCTGATCTGATACTTATGTAGAAGGAGCTTCTTTTTCCTGTAAGGATCGTGATTGGTGTGTTTGGAGGCAAATTTGTAGGGGCTTATGTGAAAATTATTGACCCATACCTCACCGTTCTTAATTTCTGCATAGCTGTCCTTTAGATTGGCAGAGCCCATCCTTATGGATTTTACTTCACTACCTTTGAGCACAATGCCCGCCTCGTAGGTTTCCAAGATCTCATAATCATGGCGGGCTTTGCGGTTAACTATTTCTCTCATTAATCTTCATTCAATACATGTGGAGTTACGAATATGTAAAGTTCATTCTGAGGATTATAGATTCTTTCCGTTTTAAACAACCAACCTAAAAGAGGTATTCTCATTAAACCAGGAACACCTGCTGTTGTTTTTTCTGTTGTTTTCTGCATTAAACCACCAATCACAATAGTCTGACCGTCTTTAAGTATAACAGTTGACTGTACAGAATTCGTATTAATCGGTGGCTCTCCACCAACTGTATGAGAGTAATCCGGCGAATCTTTGGTAATTTTCAATTTAAGTATGACCTGATTATCATTTGTTATATGGGGAGTAACTTCCAAGGAAAGCGTTGCCTCTTTAAAACTGACACTTGTTGCTCCGCTTGCACCCGCACTCTCTTGATATGGTATTTGTTGACCACTTTCTATTTTTGCCGGTTCGTTGTCCAATGTTATCACTTTAGGAGAAGATAAAACTTTGGTGTATCCCTCTACCTCTCCCATACTCAGTTTTAAATCTAAATTGTAATTAGCTAAAACGTTTCCAATTGCAAGACTTACAGTAGAAGTGGGAGCGGCAGATAAAGTTGCAGGCAAATTTACTATAAAATTATCATTACTAAAGTTCTCTGTTGGAGGCAACCCATTCGAAACATCTATAGGGGAACTTGACCCTCCCACTCCTATAAAAGTAGCTGAATGCTTAATACCCTGATTAAAATAGTTACCGCCCCACTGTATGCCCAGTTGCCTTTCAAATGTCTTACTGATTTCCACGATCCTCGCATCAATCTCGACAGCCTTCTTTCTTTGATCTATAAGCTTCACAATTTTCTCGATTTTTTCAATATTCTCGGGCGTATCGTGGCAGATAATTGCGTTATTTTTAACATCCGATACAATGAAACCCGTGTTGTTTTTTGAATTGTACAGCAGCTTATTAATCATAGTCACAGCATAATCAGGTGTCACATAGTTCAAGTCAATAACCTTTGTGATAGAATTCTTCATTCTTTCAAGCTTCTCTTTGTCCTGCAAAGCCTTAAGCTGCTGATTTTTCTCATTCTGATACCTCTGGGCAGTCATTATAATAACAACATTACCCTTTCTTTCCGCAACCAAACCTTCCTGTTGCAATATCAAATCCAAAGCCTGATCCAGAGGAACATCTTTAAGTTTCATCGTCAGTGTGCCCTTTACATCGTCACCGATTATGAAGTTCAAGCCACTAATTTGAGCAAATACCCTAAATATATCTTTCAACTGGGCATCCCTAACATCAAAAGAGATCAACCTATCCATACCGAGTATTTTCTTGTGCTTTAAATTCTGACCATTATTTTCTGTAACCTGCTTGACTGTTTGCTTTTTGGTTTCTGAGGTAACCTTATTCTCTTCAGCTTTTACGGGGAAAATAATGTAAACATGTCTACTATCAGAATAATAACGGCTAACCTTGGCACCATTTTTTAAATTAATAACGTACCTAACAGAATCTTCGCTTGTTTTCAAGGCTAAAATAGACTTTACAACCTCGGACTCCCTCCGTAAATCCTGACCTAACATTGCAGCCTTTGTGGCATAGGCGTTATTTATGGTCAAATAAATGACATTATTTACTTTTTTAAAATTGAAATTTGGCTTCTTTTTAAGCAATACAACAACCATCTCATAGGTTTTAAACTTCCTTAAAGATATCCTCTCAATCTCATTTAGCCCTTCCTCACTTTGAGCCTTGGTCTTTGATTCTTTTTTATACTCTACAACCACAACACCGTTTCCATTTTTACATTTAACATCACTTATATTAACGTCAACAAACGATATTCTCAAAACATCATCGTTATATAGCTTGCTTATATCATCTGCATCCTTCTTATGCCAACATCTCTTAATCTCAACCCCATCAATTTTATTTACATAACTCCTACCATCACATAGACTGCATTTGTTTACGCCTATTAAATCAACAACAAACCTATCAGGATTATTTAGCTTAAAAGCTTTACATTTCACGTCTCCGCTATAGTACACTTTGTAAACACCTTTGCTCGCTTCAAACTTTGTGATCGTCGCAGCCTTCACATCTATAGCAATTGCAATAATTATCATAAGTAAAATAAATACATGCAACTTCCTCATCTTTCCACCACCTATTTAGCTATTTTTAGAAAAACGGTTTTTTTCTTTTTACCCAAAGCCACTAAAAGTTTCACGCCATTATCGGTGATGTCATCCACATAAACACCATCCCTTAATTTTTGACCCTTAATAACAACAACGGGTATTCCTGATGGACCAACAATCAAAGCAGCCTTCAAAGATGGATTTTTATTGCTCGTAACAACCATTTTCACGGTCAAAGAAGACACAAGCATCTGTATTTCCCTTTGTATCTCTGAGTTCTTCTCTTTGGTTATCACAATTTCCTTCTTTTTCAACTCTTGCAACCTCACCAAATCCATAAATGGATCCCTTCCCAATGTAATCTGAAAAGCATACGCTAAATTTAGATTAGCAAATATCATACCTATTACAAAAAGCACCTTTTTCATTTCGCTTTACCCTTAAAATAGTATGTTTCTGCTGAAAAATTCACGTTGATCAACACCTTGTGTGAATTAACAATCTTTGGATTACTCAGCGAAAAGTCTTTAACCTTAAACAAACGCTTCATCTTCGCAACCCTTTCAAAAACACTACCACAATTCACATATGTGGCCCTCATGGATATATTGATGGGCTTCACGTAGTACAATTTACTTTTTGCCAGATAGGCTTTACCAGGCCTAAAGGACAACAATTCAACATCCTGGCTTTTAATAATACCGTTTAACTTTACCAAAAGTGTGGGTATTTCTTCTTTGAGTGGTAATTTCTTAGAGTATTGAGCAAACTCCTTTTGAGCATTCTTGTATTTTGCCATCAAAACAGGTAACTCTTCTTTGTACTTGTATAATCTTGAAATATCTCTTCTTAATCTTGTTATTTTAGCTGATGTATCGCTATAATAAAAATAATACCACAGAAAAATTATAAGGACAAAAACAATTGCTGCCCCTACTATCACTTTCTTTGGACTTAATTCTTCCATAACTCTAACCCTTCAAAGTAACTACTATTGAGAATGCATAAATATCAATCCCATTCCTTGATGAGGCCTTTCTCAAACCACCACTTGAAAATCTCACTTTCTTAACGTCCTTTAAAGCCTCAAGCCTCATCATATAGTCAGCTACAGCCTCAGCCGTAAAGCTCCTACCTTCAATATAAATCGTATTCCCTTTTTTAGACATACTAACAAGCCACAAACTGCCGCCCACAGATAACACGTCGCCATTTTCTTTAATCATACCTTGCGGGATGGCATCAGCAACCTCTTCCAAAATTTTTGCCGCCCTGCCCCTACCCTTTTCAAGCGATTTAACGGCTTTAATCATATTGTTTACTTCTCTAACCTTAATCCTAACCCTCTTGACCCGCCTTTCTATAGCACTAAGTCTATTTTTTTCTTTCTGAAGTTTATCTACGGTTTTGTTCATCGAATACGTAGCATACATTAAGGCAACTATCTCGATTACAATCAAAGCAATGGAAAATGTAACATAGTTTGGTAGTTCCAATACAATCCTTTTTTTAGGTTCGCCCTTCGTTTTTCTTCCGCCTTCCCCGAGTAGGTTAATCTCAATCATGTTTTAAACCCCTCAAAGATAATCCACACGCTACACTGTAAATGGAACTCTGCCCCAACGTCGTTTCCTCTAAATTATCAACGTTCTCTTTTGACGCAAAATCAAACGGGTTAAATTGAACAATATCAGCCTTTAGATATTCCCTTATGTTTTCAATATTTAAATACTCATACAAAACACCCAAAACCCCAGTAAACACAATGTTATCCAAAGATTCAGGAACATCCAATATATTGGAATTGTAGAATGTGATGGAATTTTGAATTTGTGCGTAGAGGCTAAACAATTTATCATTAAAGAAAGCCAAAAGATTATCTTTTCTTTCACTATCCTCTTCCCTTAAAATACCCTCAACCTCACCCTCTTTTATAGAAAGCACATCCTTGGCCTCTTGTAACATACCAGAGAAGTTAAAATCGATATAACGTGTAAACATGGGCAACTCGTTTTTTAAGAATATCAACTTTGTCGAAGCATAGCCCATATCGACTATAAGGTTATGATTCTTTGCTTGATCACTATTTGCATACATAAAAGCATTAGCCGCCGCAAATGCATCCACATCTATAACGTTCAGCTTCAATTTTGCTATCTTAAAAGCCGATTTAAACGACTCCACTATTTCTTTCTTTGTTATAGCAATCAAAACTATCATTTCATTTTTTTCTTTGTTCTTTTCCAATACCTGATAACTAACATTCACCTGATCCATGCCAACAGGGGCATATTGCTCTGCTTCCCACATTATCGCCTGTTCAGTTTCTTCTTCAACAACCAAAGGCATATTCAACGTTTTTGTGATCACAAATGAACTACTCAAACCAAAGGCCACATCCTTGCATTTAACTTTGCGCTCTCTGAATATCGACTTTAAAAACTCACCAAGAACTACCTCATCGCACCCTTCTGACGTTATTACACCTTCAGGTGTTCTCTCCCTAAACACATTTCTTAAATAAACCACACCTTTATTCTCTTCAAAATAAACGACCTTCGTATAATAATGGCCAATATCTACACCTACCAACCCTTTTTTATCAAACACAATTTAACCCCTCAATGATTAGTTAATACACGAATTAAGTAAACCATACTGATTAACTCCTGTCAACTACTTTATACCATAGCAATTTGCATTCCTCAGATCACTATCTTTATTTAATATTCGGAAAAAACATTAAAAAGATTAGCGGGCAAACGCCCGCTAAAGAGAAAAAGTTACTTCAAAAGACCTTTGAGGGAGCTATCAATTTCGCCAGGCATTGACATGTGAGCAGCAAATGCTGACATACCCGCATCCATGAAGTAGAGAGACATCCTATACATCTCTGGCAACGCCTTTATTTTGCCATTGTCATAAATGACAAGCTCTATTGGAAATGCGCATAGGTGGTCAGCACCACCAATCTGAAATGCCTCTTTCTCATATTTCGGATTAGATACGCCAACTACAGCAGCATCCTTGAATTTAATTTCGTAAACCTTTTTCCAACCGTTTGTGCCTTTCGACAGAGAAGCATTAAGCTCTTTCAATGCATTGTCCAGAGAACCGTACTTGTGGCCAATTTCATATATTGTGTAGATGCTCTGACCCATCATCTGCCAGTTTCCGATTTCATCTGGCGTTGTTGAATACCCAAAAGGCTTATTTTCAACCTTTATTCCCTTGACTTTTGACAAGGTGTTTTCCAAAGCCTCCTTTGTTTGCTCTGCCACCTTTTCTAATTTTGCCTTTCCCTTAGCAAAGGCGTCGACAAGATACACAGGATTTACAAACATAACGTTGTTAACTTTACCCTTTTTCTGTACACCAACCCTCAATGGAACCGCATAAAATGCATACCTGCCCACTTTGTCAACGGCATCAAAATAAGGCTTATACTCAACAATGATCACAGTAAGATCTGAAATACTACCGGGATTGTAAGACCCCAAAACCTTAAAACCGTTAGACAGAGCAGATTCAACGGACTTAACAACAGCCGCATGATCAGGATTGGATACAGTACCTACAAGCTCAAAGGTTCTTAGATCGGCAAGAGAAGCACTTACCGTAAAGAAAAACACGGCTATCACCAAAAGCAACTTCCTCATACCCTAAACCTCCCTTACTTCAAGAATTTTTTGGCAATTATACTTTCTCAATTTTTTATGTCAATAAATTACTTAGATTATTTTTTTAACGTTAACGTAGTTATTGACAAGCATTATTACATTTTTTATATTTCAACCTACACGGGCGGTTAGCTCAGTTGGGAGAGCGCTACCTTCGCACGGTAGAGGTCGGGGGTTCGACTCCCCTACCG
>JALUBE010000136.1 GCA_027045065.1 Desulfurellales bacterium
TTAGTAAAAGGAGAATGATATGCAGAGGAATAGCTTTACCAAGCTGTTTATCTTTACAGGCGTAACGTTTGCTATATACGTCATTGTTGGCATTCTTTGGAGAATGCTTGGGTGGGGAGATATTTTTACCTATTTCATAGGCGGTTCCTTTTTGTTCGCAGGCAGTAACTTTTTCTACTACTACTCCGTTCTTGTTAAGGGAGTGAAAGAGGCAAACAAAAGCCTACACGACATGATAAGTGCGGATAGGGTAGATATGGATGCGCATGTGAAAACCTCAATCCTGCCGTATATGGAAGTATTCATGGGAAAATTCCAAAAACTTTTAAACGGCGTTCTTGGCAAGTTAATTGTTTCTGCTGGAAAAACAAGCGTATTTAACGCTAAGTTTAATTTCCACTTGAAGAAAGCCATAGAGGACATTAACGCTGGCATGCAGAGTTTTGAGGCAGTTAATGAGACAATGAGGGACTCGACACGTGCAATCAACGACATCTCTAAAAACGTTGAGGAGTTTAGCAATTTTATGCAGGACGTTGACGTTGCAAGCAATAAAGCTGTAGACGTGATTACAAATGTCGGCGGAGACATAGAGAAGAACGTAAAAGACATGAGAGACGGCAAGAAGTTGATAGACGAACTCAACGACAACATAAAAAACATACAAGGCATAGTGGGCGTAATTAATGAGATAGCAGATCAAACTAACTTGTTAGCGCTAAATGCTGCAATTGAAGCAGCCCGCGCGGGAGAAGCAGGCAGAGGATTTGCAGTTGTAGCAGACGAAGTAAGGAAGTTGGCTGAGAAAACACAATCAAATGCTTCCGAAATAGCCGACATGATAAACACAGTAAGCGATAACGCATCAAAACTAATAAGGCAGAACATGGTAATAGCGGAGAGAATAGAACAAACAGGCAACGAGTCACTTGCGTTAAAAGAAACGTTTGAAGACCTTAAAAATGAGATAAGCAAATCAGCTCAAATGCTTAATGACATAACGGCAGCTGTCGAGGAACAGTCCGCTTCCATAGAAGAGGTTAGCCAAACTGTTGAGAGCGTTACCCAGTCCACAAAGGAGGTGGTTAGCAAGCTAAACGATGTTGTAAGCCAATCGGTGGACTTGGATGAGATAACAGCTATTGCTTTCTCCGCTATGGAACATATTAAGATAGACACGCCTATTGAGCAGATTTATCAAATCCTACTGGACGGCAAAAAAGAGATAGAAAAGACGATAGAGGATGCTATTAAAAACGGCGAAATATCAAGTGCCGATATATGGGATAGAAACTATGTGCCAGTTCCAAACACCAATCCTCAAAAGCACAAAACAAGGTTCACAAACTTCTTTAAACGAAAAATACAGCCTATAGAGGATAAGCTGCTGTCCAGTCATCCTCAGTTTGTATTTGTGGCGGCTGTTGACGACCACGGCTATCTGCCTGCTCACAACTCCATTTACGATAAGCCGTTGACAGGCGATTATGAAAAAGACTTGGTTGGCAATAGGTCAATGAGAATTTTTGATGACAAAACAGGACTTGCAGCCGCTCAAAACACCAAAAAGATTCTTGTTCAAACCTACATGAGAGATACAGGCGAGGCGATGCATGATATATCTGTTCCACTTTATGTGGAGGGTAGGCATTGGGGAGGACTTAGGTCGGGCGTGAGGCCTTAGTTTCAACGTATAGCAGAGTAGTTGAGAAAGGAGGTGAGTAAGCACTCTTTTCTCCTAAAGCATGGGGTTTTTGAGTGCTGAAAAGAGATATGAAAGTAAATATTTACACTGACGGTGCAAGTCGGGGAAACCCAGGCGACTCTGCTTGGGCTTTTCTACTTGTATCAGAAAAAGGAGACATATTTGACCGTGTTTCTGGGTATATAGGGATTGCCACTAATAATGTAGCCGAATATACGGCGATTATTAATGCACTAGAATATGTTTCGAGAGAGTACTCTTATGCTCATATTACTCTACATTCGGATAGTCAAGTAGTAATAAAGCAAATAAAGGGGGAGTATAGGGTTAATTCGCCACATTTAAAGGAACTTTATAATAAGGTTAGACATACAACCCGTCAATTAAACGTGGAATTTATTCATGTACCGAGGAGCAATAAATATGTGTCTCAATGTGATCGAATGTGCAATGAGATGTTGGATAGCGTAAAAAAAATGCATAAAAAAGGGAGTGGAAGGTGAAAAATTTCTTTAATAATAGAAATGCTATCAACACAATTAGAGACTTATCGTTGTCACTGTTTTTAATATCAATGTCTTTGGTTGTGTCGGTAGGGTTAATTTACACTGTAAAAGTTTCCACATCTTTGACAAAAATTTCATCGCTATTAGCACGAAAATTAGAACCTCAGAAACACGTTGCATATGGACCAGCCATTTATATAAAGCCGAATGTAAACCATATTATACATATCAAAACTGTTTTAGTTGTTAAGTATAGAGAGGGAAAGTTGCTTTATAGAGGGATAATTAAGCCTATTGACGGCAGAACTTACAAGTATTTGGCTTGTTTATTTAAAAAGGAAAACGTAACTAAGATTATACCGAACCTTTCGCTTATACTGAGAGATAAAGATGGTTTTTTTATATCTAGGATAATGTTGAGCAAAGATAATCTAAGGACAACAGTAGATAGTAACGGTAATCCTATTTACTATGGGTTTGAAGGCAATATGCCTATTTCTTTGGAGTCTTATAAATTGATTAAATATCTTGACGTGGAATGGTTAACAAATTCACATTGTAGTAGTCACCTACCCCGCCCTAAAGGGCGGAGCTTGAGCTCTGTGGGTGACAAGCCTTAGCCCTTCAAGGGGCTACGTTAAGTGGATGGAAAAATACTTTATTTAAAAGAAAACAAAGATTAAAGGAGGTAGTTATGGAGTTAGTGTTTGATAACTCAATTTATGTTTTGCCTAATAGTGCTGACAAGTACACCGCTTCAAGGAGTGAAGCGGTATTTGTTATTCGCTATTATGCAAGTATGTCAAGCGATGATGCTGAGGAATTTGTGCAAGATGCGAGTTCTTGGGATGATTACGAAGAGATATCGGCTAACTTGGGAGACTTCTCCGCTGGGTTTGTGGATATTGACACTGAGGACGAATACGAGGAGCTTAGCGATGAGGAGAAAAAGCACGTTGATGAGGTGATTAAGAAATTTAGGAAGTATGCTGAAATTTACAAGGTTAAGTCTAATAGGATATATGGCCTTAACCCTATTGTAAACGTTGTAATGGATATTGATAATCTTGGCGTAACCTATTGGAACAGAGATGCTTACTCTTCTTTCAGCTTTGTTACACTTGAGGAGATTGAGGGCGAGATACTGGAAAACCTTATTGATAACACGAGGGAGTTTATAGAAAACGACAGAGTTCTGCCTTCCCATGCTTCTAACCTTGTAAAGCTTATAGACAAGCCTGAACTAAAGCCTGCTGAGGTGTTTGACGCCGATAAGGAGGACGTTTTCACGTTTATGTATGACCGTGAAAACCTTGATGAGGTAGAAAAGGCGATTGACTGGTGGACTGAGGAGGTGAAA
>JALUBE010000137.1 GCA_027045065.1 Desulfurellales bacterium
TGCCTATAGTATAGATTATAACGGTGAACCATCTGGACTTGTCATTTTGGTTAATAGAACTAAGGAAAAATCTTTTGAAAAGCTTTTTTATGCATTAAGCAAAATAAATCAGCTTATAGTAAAAACAGAAGACGAAAAAGAGCTGCTAACGCGAATATGCGATATACTTGTTGATGATGTTGGGTATCCTACGGCGACTGTGGGTTCCATTAATGAAACCACAAAACTTTATGAAATACAGTATATAAAATCAATATCAAATGACGTGGAGAGTGTTATTAAGAACATAGTTATAAGCGTTGATCCAAGCAAACCATACGGCAGAGGCAGCGTGTCAAGAGCTTACAGAACGGGCAGGGTAAGTCTTATATCCGACGTGACAAAAGATCCAGATATGAGCTATTGGTTAAATGAGCAAACACGCTTTGGAATATATTCGGCTTGTTCCATACCAATATTTAAAGATAATACTATCAAGTATATCTTACTAATCCACGACAATATAAAGGGTTCTTTTAGTCAAGAGTTCCTCCATCTGATCGAGGAGCTTCAGATTGATATCTCTTTTGCTTTGGACAAGATAGAAAAGAATAAAATGCTAATCAAACAAGAAGAGCAGTTAGAAATACAATCAAGAATATACAACACTCTTTACCACCTCAATAGAGTTGCTATGGAGTCTCAAGATGAAAACGAATTCTTAAATAGGCTTCCAGGTGTCTTTACCGAATACATGGATGCGGACGCAGCTTTTATTGCTCAAGTTGGGGAAAATTCCCTTACTGTTCCTTACAGGTCGGTGAAAGACAGTTCTATAGAGGAATTTTTAAATGTGGTGCAGAAGTTCTTGAACAACCCCCCGCAAACATTGGATAAGAATAAGATACCATTCATAAAGGCCTTTAGGCGCAAAAGGGTTTATATGGTTAACGATCTATTAAAAAATGGCTCACTTGCTTTTAAGCCTTATCACAAGCTTTACAACATAAATTCCTGCTGCGCTTTGCCTGTGATAAAGAAAAATAAAGTTATCTACAGCTTGGTTTTACTTTCGAAGCATAAAAATCTATTTAATAGTTTATCGGTTTACCGACTGTTAGATGCCGCCTCCAAAGAAGTTGAGTTCATTTTAAACAAGTTAGAACAAGATGAATTTATGAGAATGGTATTATCTGCGGTAAATTTAGGTTTTGACTTCATAGTTATAACGGACGAAAACTTCAGAATCGTGTATGTCAATGATAACACGGCTAGGTTTTCGGGTTATACCAAAGATGAACTTATTGGAAAACATCACTCCATATTTTCATCAAAGAAGCACACAAAAGAGTTTGTGAGAAACTTTTATGATACGCTTTTATCAGGCGGAACTTATACAGGTGTTATAACGTATAAGACGAAGGATTCGCGTTTGGTGAAAGCTTTGATGAATATAACGCCGTATAAGTCAAAGTATAAAAAAACTTACTATATAGCAACAGGAAGGGACTTATCAGGAAGTGTGGAAATCCAAAAAACCATAGAGGAGAGTTTAAGTAAGGATTCCATCACTGGCTTAGAGACACGAACAGCTTTTGTTGCATCCTTAGGGAGATTTATAAAAAGGGGTGAGTACTCGAAAATAATAGGCGCCGTCGTTATTTTAAATCCAGTCCGATTTTCCGCAGTAAATTACGCCTACGGATTCGAAACGGGAAATGAACTGCTCAGGCATATAGCAAAAAGGCTTAAGTCCTACTTTAGAGAATACGACGTTATTGCAAAACTCGAGTCAGACAAATTCGGCATACTTATAAAAGACTTAAAGAGTGAGGATGACATATACACCATACTGGACAGGTTGATCGACCATCTTTCGAAACCTTATGCTGTCGGAGGCAAAACCATTTCTCTTTCGTTTAACGCCGGTGTAAGCATATACCCCAGGGACGCAAAAGACCCTGAAGCACTGATAGACAAAGCCAGTGTGGCTTTGTTGGACGCTAAACATAAGGGAGACAGTCTGGGTTTTTATAGAGAGGATCTAAAGGAAAAGATTCAGGAGAGAATAAAACTGAAGAATGAAATGATAAAAGCCCTAAAAAATAGAGAGTTTGTACTATACTATCAACCGTACTTCAATGCAAAGACACATGAGATCGAAGGGGCGGAAGCCCTGTTGAGATGGATAAAAGATGGAAAGGTCGTTCCGCCGATGGAGTTCATACCGTATCTGGAAGAAACGGGCATGATAAGTGAGGTTGAAGAATGGATTATCAAAGAGGTCTCAAAGAAACAAAGAGAATGGAAAGAAAAGAAAATCAAACCCGTGCCAATATCGATAAACATATCGCCTATAAGCTTCTCAAGAAGGGATTTTGTAGAGAACCTTCTGTCGAATATCAGGTCTGTGGGTGCCAGCCCACAGATGATAAACATTGAAATTATAGAGAGACTTTTCATTGAAGACCTTGAAAGTTCAAGAAATGTGCTCAGTGTAATAAAGCAACATGGATTTCGCATTGCAATTGATGATTTCGGAACGGGCTATTCATCCCTTTCATACCTGCCGTCCCTTCCCATCGACTACATAAAAATAGACATATCCTTCGTAAGAAAGATGATAGAAGACAACAACACAAGGGCTGTTGTGAAGACAATAATATCGCTTTCAAAGGATATAAACATGAAAACCATAGCCGAGGGCGTTGAAACTAAGGAGCAGCTGGAGCTACTAAAAACATTTGGCTGCGATTATATTCAGGGTTACCTGTTTTCAAAGCCTTTACCTGAGGATGAGTTTGAGAAAATGCTCACCGCCCGTGGTTAACCGAAAGCCGATATCCTGTTATTGAGCAGCAGCCTTCTCAGCTTTCCACTTCCCCCTTTTCTTCCTCTATTCGCTCCCGCTCGGCAGCGATGCACTCTACCGCCTCGCGGCTACACGAGTGCATCGGCCTCGCCCTCCCCGCCGCCCTTAACTCGCTTCCGCTCGTGGCTTTTTCCGCTTGTTCCAGGCGCTGACCTCTACCGCTTTCCTCTCTGCTTGATGAGGCCGCCTCGACGACGCTACACGAGGTCAGCGCCTTCCACAACGCTCCAAAAACCCCGCTTCGGCAGGGATAGCCCCTACCGCTTAACGCTGCACGGGGCTATCCGCCTCGCTTTGCGGCTCGTTCGGCAGCGATATACCGACAAGCGGTATATCGGCCTCACTTCGCCTCTCTCAATTGGAACGAACTCTGCCTCTCAGATGCCCCTCACATCAACAGAAAGGGGTCTATTTACTCAAACTCAACCTACTCCTGATAAATCATCCAAATTAAAATTGGGCATTTCTTGTGCAACTCTGATAATACCATACTGAACTCTGTTGCAAAGTTTACAACTGTTACAATTGCAACCAAATTGCACAATGTTACAACTGTTGCAACTGTA
>JALUBE010000138.1:0-1917 GCA_027045065.1 Desulfurellales bacterium
GGTGGGGAGAGCCAAAAGAGTTTAACTTTAAGCCGTTAGAGCACTACGAGATAGCACAGAAGTTAGATATTTTAGACTTTGAACGTGCAGCAAAGCTATCAGGCTCGCGTTTTGTTATCTACAAAGATGATGGGGCAAGGCTTGAACGCGCTTTAATCAACTTCATGCTTGATCTCCATACAAAAAAACACGGATACAAAGAGATATTCCCGCCATACATCGTAAATTACGAGATAATGGAAGGCACAGGCCAGTTTCCCAAGTTCATTGACGAGGCATACGAAACGGACGGCCAATACCTAATACCAACGGCCGAAGTTCCGCTTGTCAATATGCACAGGGAAGAGATGCTGGACGAAAGTGATTTGCCTTTAAAATACGTTGCATATACAGCCTGCTTTAGGAAGGAGGCTGGAAGCTACGGAAAGGACGTGAAGGGTATCATAAGACAACACCAGTTCAACAAGGTAGAGCTTGTGCAATTCACAAAGCCTAAGAATTCAAACAGGGCTTTGGAGGAGCTAACACATGATGCTGAAGAGGTCTTACAACTGTTGGGTTTGCCATACAGGGTTGTTATACTATCAAGCGGTGATATAGGTTTTTCTGCGGCAAAGACCTATGATATTGAGGTCTGGCTGCCGGGACAGAACAGGTATAGGGAAATATCTTCATGCTCAAATACAAGGGACTTTCAGGCGCGCAGGGCGTCCATTAAATTCAAAGGAAAGGACAAAAAGAAACAGTTTGTCCACACGCTCAACGGATCTGGCGTTGCCGTAGGCAGATGCCTTGTTGCCATACTTGAAAACTACCAACAAGAGGATGGGTCGGTTAAGATTCCCGAAGCGCTGATACCCTACTTTGGTAAGGAGAAAATTGGTTAGATGGGCTTTGTTGAAGATATAAGATTTAGGGAATTTGGAGCTCGTTGCGTATTTTTTGACAGATTTGGCGGCGTTAGTAATTACCCCTTTGACAGTCTAAATGTCAGTACATCGGTGGGGGACACCAAAGAAAATGTTGAAAAGAATCTTGAGATTATAAAATCAGAACTCAACACCGAGCGTATTGCCACTTTAAATCAAATCCACTCAAACAAGATCGTAAAACTCTCAAAGGGCAAAAAGTTTGAGGCGGATGGATTTTACACAGAAGAACCATTGGTCTTTTTGGGTATAAAATTTGCAGACTGCCTGCCCATAGTCCTTATGGATGTCAAAAAGAGGATAATCATGGCCATACACGCAGGATGGCGGGGAAGCTATTTAGGGATTTCGAAAGAGGCTGTTAAAACATTCGTAAATCTCGGCTCAAATCCAGAAAATATAACCGCCACAATAGGTCCGCATATCTGTAAAAACTGTTACGAAGTCAAAGAAGATGTGGCAAGCAGGTTTCCAAAGCATTTCTCAACAATAAAAAAGGGCAAGATATATCTCGATCTTTCGGGTATTAATATTGAACAACTCTTAGAATCAGGCGTAAAAAGGGGAAACATCATAGATTTGAATATCTGCACGTTTGAAAACAGAGACTTCTTTTCCTACCGCAGGGACAAAATCTGTGGCAGGAACATAGGCGGTATAATGCTGATTGACACAAGTCAAAAATAGTTATATAAATCAACTGTCGGGTTAAGGAAGTCCGGTGAAAATCCGGCGCTGCCCCCGCAACTGTGAGGCTGACGAAACCCTCTTTAGCCCTTAAAGGGCAGCCACTGTCGGGATTGGCTCTTCTTCAAAGAAGGGTCGCCCGATGGGAAGGCGAGGGGAGTAGGATGAAGCCGAGCCAGGAGACTTGCCCGACAATAAAAAAGAACGGGAGGTTCGCCATGATCAAAACGCCCACCAAAACATAGGAAAAATCCCCTAAAAAACATACGTTACAAAACCAAAGCTTAAAGGGGGATTATTG
>JALUBE010000138.1:1927-3397 GCA_027045065.1 Desulfurellales bacterium
CCCGGAGAAGATAACTATAGCGATCGCAAAGGCGGGCAAAGCCACAGGCGAATTTGACTATGAAACAGCGAAAAGGCTCGCAATCCGGGTTTTAGATTTAGCGTATCGTCTAATCGGTCCAAGAAATCCGACGGTTGAAGAAATCCAAGACATTGTCGAAGAGGTTCTTCTCAACTCGGCATTTAAAAAGACGGCCAAAGCTTACATACTCTACAGAGAACAGCATGCACAGATAAGGGAGCTAAAAAACAAAGCCGATGTCGAGTTGGTCGATAAGTACTTAAACAAGTTAGACTGGGAAGTTAAAGAAAACTCTAACATGAGTTACTCCCTTCAGGGCTTAAACAACTACGTCTCAGCAGCAATCACAAAAACCTATTGGCTAAACAAAATCTACCCTAAAGAAATAAGAAAGGCCCATTTGAATGGCGATTTCCACATTCACGATTTAAACTCGTTAAGCGTTTACTGTGTGGGATGGGATCTTCAGGATCTTCTCCTAAAAGGTTTTAGAGGAGCAAGGGGTAAGGTCGCAAGTAAACCTGCAAAACACTTTAGGAGCGTACTGGGTCAGATAGTTAACTTCTTTTACACACTGCAAGGTGAATCGGCAGGGGCACAGGCATTTTCCAACTTCGATACGTATTTAGCGCCATTTGTGGCATTTGATAAGCTTTCATACAAAGATGTCAAACAGGCCCTTCAAGAGTTTATTTTTAACGTTAACGTCCCCACGCGCGTGGGCTTTCAGACACCTTTTACAAACTTAACACTCGATTTGAAAGTACCGGAGTTTATGAAAAATCAGGGCGTAATAATCGGCGGAAAGCTTACCAACCACACTTACGGCGAATTTCAAAAAGAAATGGACATGATAAATAGAGCCTTTATGGAAGTCATGAGTGAGGGCGACGCGGATGGCAGGGTTTTTACATTTCCCATTCCCACTTACAACATAACAAAAGACTTCGATTGGGACAATCCCAATTTGGAGCCGCTGTGGGAGGCAACGGCAAAATATGGCATACCGTACTTTGCAAATTTCATAAACTCAGACATGAAGCCAGAAGACGCGCGTTCAATGTGCTGTAGGCTGAGGCTTGATACGAGGGAGTTAAAGAAAAAGGGCGGTGGTTTGTTCGGCGCAAATCCCTTAACAGGATCGATCGGCGTCGTAACGATAAACATGCCACGAATAGCTTACCTTGCATCGGGCAGTCAGAATCCGGAAGAGGAATTTCTCTTTAGGCTTGAATCGCTGATGGAGCTTGCCAAAGAGAGTTTGGAAATAAAGCGAAAAGTACTGGAAAAGTTTACCGATGCAGGATTGTACCCCTATTCAAAGTTCTACCTTTCCTCAATCAAAGAACGCTTCGGAGAATACTGGAAAAACCACTTCTCAACAATAGGTCTTATTGGTATGAACGAGGCATGCTTGAATTTGTTTGGAGAGCCAATCACAACAGAAAC
>JALUBE010000139.1 GCA_027045065.1 Desulfurellales bacterium
TTCTAACCCTTGCCATCAGCTCACCTCCTCGTCTTCAATTACTTCAACAGCGCTGTCTTTGTGAATTTCCACGCTTCCGTCATCAAGAACGACAATCAAAAACGGTCTTAAAATACCGTTGCTTTCCAGGAGCCTTAACAACTCTTCGCCCAGTTTTTCCCGTGCTTCTACTTCAGTAATTGCGTCTTTGTGTATTATTCGACCAATCCGCATTGCGTAACTGTCATCATCAAGATTGTTAAGCCAAAAGAACAATCCCGTCGTCTCTATCGTGTATGCTTTTACCCTTTTCATACTCACCTCCTAAAGTTTTCCTTTGCACGTGCAAACTTGCTGTAGACCCACAAACTCATCTTTTTTCTTTTAAAAGCCTTTTGGAGAGTACTTCTGTTCATATTATTTTCTTCGCAAAAACTCCTAAGCAGTTGGCTTTCTTTCAGGTATTCGATAAACTTCAAGTCGTCGTCGCTTAACATCACTATGTTGGAGCGTCTATAATCATGCGACTTTTCTAAAATACCTATTGAAACCCCGTGTTTTCTCTCTATATCACGTATTATTCTGTCGGCCTCCTCTTCAGGTATACCGCAGGCTTCTACGGTTCTCCAGAACAGATCCAATGTTCTATTGCCCACTAACATGACAAGACCTCCTTCAATCCATCTTGAAATTCAAGAAGAACTCAAGAAACCTTTCCGGTTTATCCTGGTTTTCCTCTATGAACTTCCTGAATACCAGCGGCAGGTCGTATAAATTTTCACAGAAGACTTTCTGATTGTAGGCATAGTTTCCATATAGGCGGCAGCGGTATATATCTTTGTATCCGACAATGTAGCCGTGGCTTTCCTTGATCAGCGATATGCCTACTGCAGAATCTTTTGAGGCGGAAAAATAATCCGGAACAACCACGACAAAGAAATAGTGCTCTGAGTATTTCACCTTATTACGTCTATTTCTGTCTTTCACAAGAAGGATTATGTCTCTAACTCTGTTAAGGTTGTTTCTATCCACATTGAGAATAAAAGTGAAGACGTATCCGTTGAAGAAAGCTTCCAGAATGCTGTAGCTTTCCCTTCCTGCAGCGCTTTCCACTGTGATCTGGCTGAGTTCTCTCGAATCTGTGAAAGACTTTACATCGTTCAAACCTACTTCCTTTTCCTTTTGGAATATCTTCGAAAGCATAAATCACCCCCACAAATCCAAGGTAAGGGCGGCAGTCGTAAACCGCCCTTTCACTCGTTGACTTTCTCCTTTAGAACTGCACCGGCCTTAAACAGGGGTGCTTTGTGAGGTTTGATCTGGATTTTTTCACCGGTGCTCGGATTAATGCCTTCCCTGCCAGCCCTGTCCCTGACGTAGAACTTGCCGAATCCAGTTAGAGTAACGTTCCTGCCCTTTGCAAGTGCCTCGGTGATAACCTCTGTGAAAGCGTTGACAAAGGTGCTGGTGTCCTTCAGTGTGAAACCCGTTTTCCTTGAAATCTCCTCGACAAGCTCGGACTTGGTCATAAAAACCTCCTCTTATAGTGTTAGTGGTGGTGTTAGTGATATCACCATCACTAACACCCCTCTATATATAGGGAGTTGTGTTACAGTTTCACAGAAAGGGCAGATCTGATGGTCGAGTAAAAATTCTTTTCCAAAGGGTGAGGGTGCTGAGCTTCTGCAGGACGGTGCTGAGACCCTCAGGCTTGATTGAGTGGGTTTTGCGCTTCTTATGGTTGATTAGAGTGATGGTTATGTCGTAGTATTCCTTCATCCAGCCCGCGGTATCCTCCCGCTTTACGGTCTTTCTTTCGATTTTCGCCTCTATATAAGGGAATTTTATAAAGAGCATCTCTTTAAGCTTCTCGAAATTATCCTTTAAACTGAAATCGATTTTGTATTCCTGAAAGTCAATGCCGTGCAGGACTGCGCCTCCCGTGTAGTAGAAAAGCACCTTGGCTATGGCGGTTCTGTGGTTGCCTTCCCTCGAGATGTAGATTTTATCGTTGATCTTGGTGTAGTGCATGTCGGGCTCTTTCTTTTTGCTTTCGAAGTAGTAGATAGGATTCTCTACAAGCAGGCCAAGGTTAAGGGGCATTCTTTTGCCGAGTTTCAGCATGTCTATCCAGGCTGCACCTACATAGTCAATCCGAGCCGTGCCTACCACTTGAAAAACGTTAACGGATTCAGCGCTGCACCAGTAGTGATAGACGCAGAACGGCTCAAGAGACTTAATGTCGGGAAAGGGCTCAATAGTGCTGTTGAGAATGCAGCCGCAGCTTTTGATTTCTGAAATAACTTCGTCCGTGTTTCGGCTTATGCGGTATATGGCTTTCTGGACAGACTCCGTGGGTTTCCTGTTCTGCATTTAACACCCTCCTATATATAGGGAGTTGTGTTACAGGTTGGTAGGTATTGGGTCAACGACTTTAGTACAAAAACCCCAGAATCCAGAGAGGGATCCTGTTTCTTACTGGCAAATCAATCTCATCGCTTATCACGAAATCAGCGTTTTTGCTTCTTTTATTCCTTCCACCGATTTCTATTTTTATGCCATCTATAACGAAATCGTAGTCTCTCTCATCTTTACATGCAAAAACCTTATATTTTTCTTTTAGACACATGACTGCAAATGCCTCTCTTGCGCTCCCTAAATTGCCTTTAAAACAGTTGTACATAGAAGGATCCGAGAGAAAGACTTTTGCACCTTTTGTATACGTAAACCTACCAGGCTTTTTGACAATATTTATCAACTCTGAATGTTCCATAACATAGAGCAGGTTATAAAATTTTTCCTTTCCAAGATCCCAATCATTGCACATGCTGGAAACATTTATTGTAGGTATGGGTGCAGTTATCAGATGACCTATGATTGCATTCATTACCCTTAAATGATTGTCCTGAATGGAAGAAACGTAGAATGGAATATCGTAATAGATAGATTTTTCCAGAAGCCCTTTTAACCTCGAACAATACTCACCTTCGGTAAAAATAGGTCTGATACCTCCATTTATATAATCGGTGAACAATTTTAGTATATTTGTATTCTTTAGCTTTACAAAAAAATCTTTTCCTATATCATCAAAAGAATTTGTAGGATTTAGTAGAATACCCTGCGTAAGGAAAATATATTCTCTGAAAGACATCAGCGGTATACGAAACTGCACAAACCGTCTGGATAAATCTGACACAGACTTTCTCAATATCAAGTTGCTGCTGTCACTAATCCAGATTGTTTTACCTGGATAGTCATCATAAAGAGCCTTTACATGTTCGCTCCATTTGTTTGCATGATGAATTTCGTCAATAACTACACCATCATATCCCTTTTTGAAGATCGCACTCACAATGTCATAGAGCGGCAGTGATAAGATTGATGGATGATCGGCACTAAAATATAAAAAGTTTTTCTTAGAGCTTGCTATTTTATCTATTAGAAAAGTCGTTTTCCCCACACCTCTTAAACCGTAAACAAGCGCTCCTCTAATATTATCAATTGGGATATTTTTATAGAAAGGACGTTTTTTCTCAGGAAGGTAAGCCTTTAATCGCTCTAAGGTCAGCTCAAATTGTTCAAGAAGTTTATCTATCATTTTTTCACCTCCCAGAATCTTTATGGTTCTATAATAGAACTATTTTTATATGAAATCAATAAAAAAGTTCTGCATAAGAACTAAAAATAAAATAAATGGTTCTGTATAAGAACCTTTAATGCATTTAACGCCTCTCCTATATATAGGGAGTTGCGTTACAGATTTTGTGGCGACGGTTTTTTCTTGACTTTAGCAATGAATAGGACAAAATATAAGAGTGGAGGTTAATTACACAATGAGGTATGATATAGAAAAGATAGCAAATGCAATTATATTAGCGTTGGATTTAGGCGTTAAGAACTTAGGCAAAACAAAGTTAATGAAACTGCTGTATTTTGCAGATAAGGAGCATTTAAAACAATACGGTAGGCCTATTTTCTATGAGAAATACATAAAACAAAAAATGGGGCCTGTCGCTACAAACACATATAGCATTCTAAGCGCATCAAAAAATGATCCAGACTTTAAAGAAGATATAGAAGAGCTTTCACAGTGGATAGAGTTCGAAAAGAAAGATGTCAATAAAAACCATCAGATGATTGTTTTTAAAAAGAAAAGAGATTTAGATGAAGACGTTTTTAGTAAATCAGAACTTAAAGTTCTCAAAAATGTGTTCGAGAAATTTAAAAACAATCTTTCTGAGGAAGTATCTGCAATATCCCACAAACTACCAGAATACGAACAGACCGATATGTATGATGTAATACCTTATGAAAAAATGGCTGAAGACATGGGAGATTATGTAAAATTCTGGAACGAAGAAATAAAAACCTTTAAGGAATCTATAAGGTAAAACTTGGCTTCTTCTGTTGTTTTAATCACAAGATGGGGCGTTTATCACTGGGAAGATTTTCGTTTTCCGGATGAGAGCAAAAACAAATTTTGGATAGCACTTGTTTGCAAAATCGTAGATCCAAAAAACAATTTAGGTATAACGATTCCTTCTCTCTTGCCAACCTCAAGATGGGATAAATACAAAAACAACAGAAAGCGACTCATTGATACAATTGTATTAGAACCCTACGAATCTAAGTTTTTCAAGAAGAAAACCGTAGTTGATATAAAAAATATATTTTTCGTCAGAGAACAAGAAGTTTTTGAGGCTGTGCAAAAAAATAAACTTAAATATAAAGGAACCTTAGAAGAGAATATTGCAAAAAAAATAGAAAAAGCCATTAGAAATGCGGAAACATTGAGCAAGAAAGACATAAAAATGCTTTTGTGTGAGTGAGTAACAACTCACCTCTTAAAAGTTATCAGAAAAGAGGACAAAGAAAAAGAGGAAGAAGATATCTTCTAAGCAAAAGCGTGCATGAACGGCATTTTACCTATCTTTTCCTTATTCTCTTTATGCCATCTGTTACTGTAGTCTACAACCCAATTAAGAACTTCTCTGATTTCTCCGTTGTAATTAACAGCCTTTACGTTCTGTTTTATAAAATCCCTGCCGTAATATCGAGTGAATATGCCGATAATCTCGTCTCCAAAGCTCTGAGTTATACCTTTTATGCCAGCAAAATCCAAAGTCACGGTATTACCTTCTGCAAAAACTTTCTCCATCATCTCTCTTATCTTTTCACCGCTCGGTCTTGTTCCTAAAAAACTCACACCAGGAAATATATCTTTAATTCTTATTACAACATTTCTCATAGTTCACCTCTTTTAACTTCCCTTGGTTAAATGTTTACCTCATTACCGCCATTTGTCAAGTTTTTCCCTATATATAGGTGTTTGTGTTGCAATTACCCTAACCTCGTCCAACAAAAAAAGAATGATGTTGATATTTGGTTGACTTTACGGTAATGAAGTTATACTATTTAGTATAACTTCATTGAAAGGAGGTTTCAATGCTTGCAAAGGTGTTCAATAAAGGGCAGGTGGTAATACCTGCAAGACTGAGAAAGAAATACAAGATAAACATAGGCGATAAGGTTAATATAATCGAGGAAGATGATGGTATAAAGATAGTTCCCGTTAAATCCTATGATAATGTAGCGGAAAATCTTGCCGGTATTTTTAGCAACTATGCAGACAGAGGGGTTGATGAAAAAAGCGTAAATAAAGCCACAGAGGAATATTTAGTGGAGTCTGTGAAAGATGAGATACATTGATACGAATGTCATATTGAGGTTTTTAACCGATAAAAATCCAAATGAAAAGCTTATTGATTTATTTACAAGGATAGAAAGGGGCGAAGAAGAGGTCAGGTGCGTTGATATGGTGTTTTTTCAGGTGGTTTTTGTGTTAAAAAGTTTTTACAAAATAGAAAAAGATGAAATAATAGATACGATGAGGAGCTTGCTTACTTTCAAAGGCTTAAGGATGAAAGATAAACAAACAATAGAAAGGACCCTTGATCTTTGGGAAAGGCACCCAGATGATATTATAGATTGCTACATAGTGGCCTGCATGGAAAAAGACGGGGAGAGTGAGATTTACAGCTTTGATAAAAAAATAGAAAGACTCGGGATAAAAAGGATCAATCCATAGTGGTTTGCAGGTAAAACCCCTTGACAAACCCCCAAAAAGGGATCAGTACGTTAAATAGGAGTAAAGCCTAAAAGGGGGCGTAAATGGGGCAGAAATATGGCATTAAAGATAGATAAAAACAAATAATACTTTACTCCTTGTTTTGTTCCTCAAACCCTCCCTTCTCCATTCTTACTTTATCCTGCAGTTCCCAAAGCTCAAGTGCGTCTTTAAACTTATCTTCCACTTCAGGAGTCGATGCCAATGCACTGCTGTCAGCTGGCTTCAAAACAGGCTCGTCAGATGGGATAAGTTAGCTCCTGTAATATCTCAAAATCCTTTCCCTATCCTCATTTTCTTTGTCACCCTTAAAATATATTTCTATAAACTCAATCATATCTCTATCCTCATAATAACAGTATATTATTCTAATACCGCTGTTTACGCCTCGCCCCTTTAAAGACCTACAAGCGAATTTTTTTACCTTGTAAATATGTGGATAGTCTATCCCTAAATCTGAAATCCTAAAAATACCACCGTTATCCACATGGAGTTTATGGTAAAGTTTAAGCTGGGTTCTTATAAAAATGTCAAGGTCATCATTAAGAGTAGGAAATCTTTTGAGTAGTTTTTTTAAGTCTTTTGAAAATTCAGGGAGCCTGTTAATACCCTCAAATATCCTGCTCACTATAGCGTCTTACTGAATAATCGGGGGTTCTGTAAAAGACGGACTCGTATTCTATAGGTTCGCCGTCTTCAGCTACCATCCAAGGAACATCTTTATGAGAGTAATCACTTATCTGTGTTGCATTCATATCTGAAAGTTTGTTGAGTACGTTGTCTATTAGTTCTACTTCGTGAGGCTTAAGTTTGCTTAAATCAGGCTCCCTTAAAGGAAGGTATTTTGTCTGAGGATATGAGAAATAGTCGCTGTTAACTTTGACTATTTCTCCGTTTTTCTCCATTATTGAAATGATTTTAGAGAACTCAATAGGAGTGGGCCCGTAACGATTTTTTATATATCTCGCACCTATCAAGTGCTCTTCATATTTTTCATAGAAATCAAAGTCTATGAAATATAATAATTTATACAAAACGGTCTCACCTATGTTGGGTTTTGCTCCAACTTTATTTAGAATGTAAAGTAACACTTCTTTAAATTTATCTATATTCACTTGAGGGATGTTTATTCTTATATCGCTTTTTTTATGCTCTTCTGTTACACCCCTTACAGCAAGCATTGTTTTTCCACCTTGAATCTTTTAACTCTCCTTGCTTAAAAGTTTACCTCATTACCGCCATTTGTCAAGTTTTTCCCTGTATACAAGCGGTCGTGTATCGAACCAACGACTAATGACTAAAGACAAACGACCAACGACTATTTTCCCTTGACAAACCCCAAAAAAGGGATTATTAGTTTAAATAGGAGTATATCGCCTCTTGAGAGGCGGAAGGGAGGCGAAAATGAGCTTTGTGCATGTGTTTGGAGTGAATGTGGACGTTGAGTTTATAATATTTGCAATAATGGCGGTTTGTGCACTTGCTATAGGTATCAGAGTTGCTACGATGAAAGGCAAGTATGTTAATGATACCGATAGCAATGATAAATCTCCTGATTTACATTTATACAATAGACCTATTGGTTCATATAACCCAGCCGATCTTACCAACCCCATAAATCTCATTAACTATGGACTTCTTGATGATGAAAATTCTAATAGTAGATAATGTTTAAATGACACGAAAAGGGGCGGACATGAGCTTTGTGCATGTGTTTGGAGTGAATGTGGACGTTGAGTTTATAATATTTGCAATAATGGCGGTTTGTGCACTTGCTATAGGTATCAGAGTTGCTACGATGAAAGGAAGATATGTTATTGACACTGATAGCAATGATAATAATTTTATGAATGGAGAATCCAAATTAAATTCCTCATCTGATTATATTAATGATCCTATATACGATTTTCTCGACTGCAATGTTTACCACGATGACTAATAAAACATAAGGCGGGTTTCCCGCCTTTTTTTGTTACCGCCTGCTGAACCCACCCGGTGGATTAAGGTCGTCGTTATTCTGAGGCTCGCTTACTCTTTCGCCGTTCTCGGTGCTTTGTTCACCTTTTATATTGTCCAACTCCCTCAACATTTCTTGTGTGCTGTTTCTCTCCATTGCCCTTTTCTTTTCCCAATCAAGTATATTGAATTCATTTGAGCTTTGAGCAGTTGACTGCGGACTTTGGAAAAAAGGCGATGGAGAAGCTGTAGATGTTGGATTTTGAATGTTAGATGATGGATTAGGTGCTGTAGTGTTAGACATTGTGGCTGGTTCTTTTTGCCTCATCATTTCTCGTGTTGCTTCCGCATTATAAGTATTTGTATTCGGCTTAATCTCAGTAGTAGTCGCTGGGTTTGTAGATTGAGATTTAACACGTTGCGACTCGGCATTAGACTCCGAGTTAGCTTTAATTTGTTGGGTAGTTTTAACTCCTGAGGCAGCCTTAGCTATATTTATATCAAATTCCTTTGGCTGCAGCCGATTATTGTTCGTCCTAACATGTGGCTGGTTTTCTGCAGTGTTAGTATCATTAATTGAGTTAGCTACTGTTTCTTTCGGTATATTGCTCTCGATGGTAGGGCGAGCGTTATCTTGAGGGATATTGTTATTATTATTTGTAGTTTTAATAGATTGAGAGACTGTATTAACGGCTATTCCTGACTCTGGAGATGGCTTAACTTTAGGTGTAGTGTCTTCCTTTAAAGGCTTAGACTCTGATATTGTGTTGGCAGTTCTAACACTTTCACTTAAAGGCTGTTTAGTTTTTTGAGGTTCCACACTTGTTTGTGTTGGTTTTAAGCTTGCAGATACTTGATTTTGAACCGGTATATTGCTCTGTATTGTAGGATGAGTGCTATCCATATGAGGCGAATTAGTTGTAGATTGTGATTTTTGGATTGAAGGTTGCTTTTGAGACTCAGCTCGCAAGGGTGGCGATTGAGGTTTGGCGTTAGTTTCCGTTGAGTTTAATGACTCAACTGTATTTTTCTGTGATACTGTTTGAGTGCTATTGGTTTTTGCTTCGGGATTAGATCCTAAGGTTGTGGGTTTTAGGTTTTGATTTAATCCCAGTCCAGCATTGGCAGTGCTTACAGTAGGTTCTAAATTCTGATCAGGCAACCGAAATTGAGAATTTGGAACATTGGATTGCAAATTTTGAGTAACTGTCGGTTCTCTCGGTATGTCGCTTTGGATTACGGGACGGTTAGTGCTGCTATATGAATTAGGGTTCTTAAGTAAACTGGAAGCTGCCACCGATGAGGCTATAATTGATGATTCTGGGTTAGCTCTTTCGTTTTTACGAGTCTCTGTTTTCACCTCGTTATTCTTGACAGTAGGTTTAACTTCTGGGTTGGAGACAACATTTTCATTTAAAGAACGGCTGGGCTCAGTAATAGATTTTTGATTATTAAATTGATTATGATTACTAAATTTTTCTAAATTAGCATCTGAGGTTAAAGGCTTTGAACCCTGTCCTGTACTAACTGTGTTTTGTTTCGGTATATCACTCTGTATTGTAGGGCGAGTATTATCGCTGTTATGAGCACCCTTGTTTTGGCTTGCAAGGTTCGAGTAGTTCAGATTTTGGACGCCAATGCCCACACCCAAGAATTTGTTTTCCGTTGACTCTGTGTTCCCTTCTGTATGAGCATTAGGCTGTGGGTTTTGAGATGCAACTGCCACATTTCTTGGTATGTCATTTTGAATAGAAGGATGGGCATTATTGCTTAAATTAGCCGTTTCTGTATTGTTTACGCTGGAAGGCTCTCCGCCCGCTTTTTCATTTTGGCTCGCTATTTCAACAGACAAATTAGGCGTTCCTGCATCGGGAGACTTATTCCCGCCTCGGCTAACACCAGATGCATACACGCCTGCACTTATAAACCTGTCATATTCATTCTCGGTGTTTAGTTGCTCTTTCCAGTAGGGATTCTTATAAGTGCCGCCGTAAGTCTTAACCGCATTGAAATTCTCCTCTTGGTTGGCGTGATGTGCATCGAAGTTAAATTTGTCAAGTGTACGATGATCTCCTATAGCATTTGTAAACATTGCCTTATAGTTCTCCTCCAGTTTGGTAATCTCGGCAACCTTCTGAGCAGGAGTCAAACCCTTCCTATTGAGTATTTTATCGGCATCTCTTATGAATTCTCTCTTAAGAACATCGCTTGACAATTGAACGCCACTGCCAGATTTGCTCGTTGTGGTATTTGAGTAGCCAGTTTGAGAACCTGAATCAGATTTGTTACCGACTGTGTCTTTAGACATACTTTGAACCATATACTCATCATTTGTTCCATAAGAAGCCCCCACACTCGCCGGCGTTCCGCCAAACTTACCCGCACCAGGCAGCCCGTTAGAGCCAAAACCTACCTTCGAACTTATATGCCCAGAATGTGTTACAGACTTAATATTGGTTTGGCTGCGATCCTGATAGTAACTCTTTCCAGAAGACCCGCTACTGCTAACCGCACTTGCTATCTCAGTTCCTTGATTAGCTGTGGCATTGGCTTTAAAGAACTTACCAAGCTTATCCGCAATTGCAGCCAGCGCCGCCTTGGCGGAGATAGAATGTTCAAAAATATACATATTAGCCCTATACAAATCGCCGTATCCACCGCCTGCAAGGATTGCCTCATACTTATCACCTAATCTCGAGAAGCCACCAACTGTTGTCTGCATAAAAAACCTATTTTCACCCACGTCCTCAGAAATTACGCTCGCCTGCGACAGAGAATCACCCTCGCCAGTAAACTCAAAAGTCGTTGACCTGCCGTTCTCCGCATTATTTATCAACGTTTTAATTACATTCTTATACTTATCCCCATACAGTGCACCGAGAACTTCGGCTGTTCTTAGTTCCTGTTCAGGATTTAACACAACCTTACCGCTATACTGATTACCATGCATTTGCACACTTCCTGAAGCACCTTTGAAAACGTTGATCAACATTCTTGGCACTGGGACACCTTGCAGTCGACTAAGTTCTTCACCCACATCGCCGTATATATCGGCGTAAGTTGGTTTTGTTACCATCCCATTGACAATTGGCTCATCAAGACGCATTAAGCCGCCTGAAATTGGAACAAAGTAATCCGCTCCGCTCTTGCCGACTATCTGAACGTATCTCCCATCAGAAGACATGCCAATCGTGTACGTGCCAGCTTCTGGAAGCCCAAGCCTATGAGCAAGGTCGGCATCCAGCGATATGTTTTCAGGGTGAGAACCAAGATGATCAAAAGCACCCGCCAGTTCCTTGATCTGCTGCTCTGGTGATTCGTTATGGAAGTTCCTTGACAGTAATCCCGCTTTCTCAAAAAGCTGGACAAACCCTCTATTCTGCCTGAATTGATTTAGCTCGTTGATTGCAAGATAGTCTTCCGCATTCTTAAATCCTGCACCCTTTAAAGCATTGTAGTCCGCTGTGCCGTGTATGCCTTTGGCTATCTGCAGTTCCTTCGATATTTCCTTCTCAGACATACCGGTTATCCTTCTAAGCGCATTCCAGCCCAAAACTCCGCCTGCTGCTACTTTTGCGTTTGTACTTGCAATCTTTCTTGCACCTGCCATGGGGTTGTTTTTGTTAACCTGCAGCGCTTCGCCAACCTGCGTTTCTGTAGTCAACTCCGTGCTTATAGCGGCGATATTTTCCACACTTTGGCCGGTATCGCGGGATATGTTCCGTATCTGATTAGCCGTGCCCGTTGCCATCTTACCCTCAGTCTCTCCCGTTTTAAGAGCTTCAGGCCCCAATCCTATACCCTGCCCTATTTGCCTTTTCATATTGCCTGCCTCGCCCCTTATTATGTCCTGCAGAGTAACCGAAGGGGCTATTTTCTGGCTGAAGGCTGAGCTGATTGCTATGGATTTCTCGAGGCTTCCCTGCTCGGCGGGGTTTGTGGCCTGTTCGCCGATTGAGGATGCCTGACCTGCGACTGCGCCCTCAAGCCTGCCTATCGCCATCTGTAAACCGTAGGCGCCGACCTTAGTGAATATGCCAGCACCGATTGCGGCCATGCCCATTGCGAGGCTTCTCACATAGCCCCACATAGCCATGATGTGCTGTAGAGGTGTGGACATGGTCAGGAATGCTCCATAACCCACGTTGTGTATAACCACCGACTGGAATAAGGTCTGCGCTTCGCCAACGAGAAAACGGTGAACGGTAGCGTCCAGCATTGCCCACGACACCATAAACACAAACACACCCACAATCGCGCCAATGATCTTACCGTAGAACGGCGTCGGCAGGAATATGATTAAAAACGGCAGTATGGAAAGTCCCAGCGCAATCAGCACCGCCCTTATGGTCGGTATCCATGTGTTGAACGCCATGCCCACGTTCATGCCAGCGTTGGCGATCCTGTAGTTTATGAGAAAGCTGGAGTCTGCATCAACGGATGCATTGTAGATTTCGCTTGCAACGTATGCCTGCCTGATAAAGGAAAAGGCATCCGACGTGACTGCCGAAAACTTACCGTCGTAGAGATCCTCCAGGTAAGCCGTTAGAACATCCCGACAGTGCTGGAGCGCAACCGTATCCGCAGTGTCCACGCCAACGGTTGCGCACATGTTCTCCAGGGCGGATTGGAAGTTGTTGTTGTTTAACAACTGCGGTTTAAGATTCTGCCAAGCATCATAGCATGTCATCGTTTCGCCGGCATTGTTGCTTGCATCGTAGTAAACTGTATATATGCTGTGGTAGTGAGCGGCTTTTTCAAGAACGTCCACAAATGACGTGGTGGTGTCAGTTATATCTGGAAGCTTGGTCCAGCCCTTAGGGTTCTCCAGGTCGTAAAACACGCAGTCCTCAATGTAACGCTTCAGGCTTCTGTCGAGATACACATTGTTTGATCTAACGCCGTGCATTGCCATGTTCATGATCGCCATTACGCCCACGCCGCCAGCGGAATTTTCGTAATTAAGGTCGGGGTTGACTTCTGTTGTGTCTATTATTTTGATGATGCCGTTTTCAACTTCAGAGGCAATGCCCGCCGCTGTTGTTATGCCTATTGGAATGCCGCCGACATCGGCAGATTTGTTTAAGACAGTGTCGTAAATTGTTACCTGACCTTTCGGAACTATTAGCGCCATATATAGAATAAAGGCAATTAAAACAGGCATGCTCCAGGAGAGAATGTTGCCCGTCTGCCTGCCCTGAAGGGATTGAATGTAGTTCCTGAATCCCGCAAAAAAGAGGGACAGCGCCATAACGGTAAAGAACAGTCCTTTATAGCTTTTGTCTGAGAATATCAGAGAAATGAAGCGAAAAGCGTTGTATATGGCGTCAAACCCGCCGTAGGTGTAAAATTCAACATGCTTTGGGTCGAAGGCAAAGGCGTTGGTCGAGGACAAAACAACTGCTACCGCTAACACCAGCACCAACACTATTCTTATCTTACCAAACACTCTCTTTACTTTTCTGAAGAACGAAACCACCGCCTCGCCGGTATTCACAAGCCCATAGCCCGTTATAAACGCAATCAGCGTGGTTATGGCGGTAAATCCGCTGGATGACCCCATTCTAAAGCTCATGACGGCCGCAAGGACAGAGAGATACCCTGCCAGAGCAGTGCCGAGATACAGAATATTCCTCAAATACGGAGTGAACAGGAACACCGCCACGGCAAAGGCGGGAATGATCAGCAGGTAAATCTTCAGCAGAACGCCAACGGCAGACAAAAGCAGAAAGGTGAATGCTTCAAGCCATACCCACCTGCCAAGCGCCTTCTGATCCATGTAAAAGGCGTAGACAATATTGTTCAGAACGCTCAGCAGAAACAGGTAAAGCCACTCCTCAAACACGGAGTCCGCACTGTTCGCTTTACTTATCAGCTTTTTAGCCATCTCTCCCAAAAACCTCTCCATGTCTCACCTCTCAACAGCCCCTTTTTTACTAACGACCATCGAACCAATTTACTGATTCACCGCATCTGCGTTAACCGTATGTGTAGTGCTCCTCTTAACTATCTCCTGCGCTGTTCTGAAATTGTTTATCATTGTTTCTATTGCGTTGACCTCGTCAGCCGATTTCATATAACTCTCCCTTATCTGCTGCTGCCTCTCGTATATGGAGTGTATGAGGTTGTTGATTGCGCTGACGCTTGCCGCTGTAATGGAAAGCTGACAGTTCGGCCCGAAGTTGCCCTTTTTGGCAAGTATTGCCCTTGCCCTGTAGAGCAGCTGAAGAGCCTGAACATATAAATCGCTCATGGATCCGTAGGCATAGGCCTTTGCAGTGACATCACTCAGCAGCGACACAATGACTGGAGAAGTCCCGGAAGCCACGGATGCCTTAATCGCCTGATACACAGAGACGGGCGACACTGCAATCAAGCTCACCTCGTCAGACGTAAGCGTGCCGCCGTTCTGCATCTTATTTGCTATATCAACCATTTTGTTCTGAATGTCCTGTATGAGGTTCAGCGTGTGAGCATTGCTGCAGTATCCATCACTGTCCTCGGCGTAAACATTGCCGTTGTAAAAATCCTGTATGCTTGTGGACTTATTCTGCCTGCAGGGCGGTATAGGTATGATTTTCAGTTCCGGTTTACCTTTTACATTGTTTACGGCTAAAATCTGTATATCACCTACAAGACCCCTTATGAGGTTAACGTAGTCCTGAGAAAAGTTGAGTTTTTTGGCTATCTGCTCAAGTATTGT
>JALUBE010000140.1:0-941 GCA_027045065.1 Desulfurellales bacterium
CACGAGCTACGTTGATGTTATAAAAAAGCCATTCGGCAAATTTTACGTGATTTTGCTTGATAACAACAGATCCGCATTTGCAAAGGACTCCGTTTATAAAGAAATCCTCTACTGTATTCACTGTGGCGCGTGTCAAAATGCCTGCCCTGTTTATACAACTGTCAGCGGAAAGCTGTTTAAGGGAAAAACGTATGCTGGACCTGTGGGTTTGATTCTTTCTTACCTTGTCAAAGACACGGGCAACCTCTGGGATTTTGCCAATATGTGCATCGGTTGCATGGCTTGCGATGAGATATGTTCTGCGCGTATCAATCTTCAGGAGTTGATCTTACGCATAAAGGCTCAATTTACGCCTAAAGAGATCACGCCCAAGCGTTTTATCATAAAGTACCTTGAGAACAACTACAGCGTTTTGAGGTTTGGCGCCTATGTGTCCCATTTCCTTTTTAAGAAAAACCTAAAGACGGGTATTGCTTCTTTGGATAGGGCTTTGGGTCAGGATTTTAGACCGCTGCCTGGCATAAATAAGTCTTTTGACGTATCCGTGTCTTCAAAAACGTCCAAGATTTGCCTATTTGCCGGTTGTTCTGTGAACTTCTTTTATTCCAATGTGGGACGTGATGCCATTCAAGTGGCTTCAAAGCTGGGTTTGAATTTGAGTGTTATCAAGCAAAAGTCGTGTTGTGGTGCGCCTGCTTGGTACAACGGCGAAGAAAAATCTGCCAAAGATGCGGCTAAAATAAACGTGGAATTTTTGAAATCGCTGAATTGTGATAAGATCTTGTTCTTGGATCCTCACTGTGCACACATGGTTAAGCGGGACTATGTCGAATTCTTAAACACCAATGATGCCAAATCGGTTTCTGATAGAATCTCGTGTGCGGGCAGCTTCTTTTTGGATGTGCTAAAAAACAAAAATATTGAAACTTCGAATATTGGGG
>JALUBE010000140.1:951-3382 GCA_027045065.1 Desulfurellales bacterium
TTTATATCGTATCACCATCCGTGCCATTTGAAGAGGGGTCTAAAGCAGTCGAATGAATTGGAGGAGTTTTTAAAATCCAATGAACCAAATTTTGTTGAGCTCAAGGATAAAGACAGATGCTGTGGCTTTGCCGGTAGTTATTCGTTGATGCATCCATACATTTCTAAATCCCTACTCGATGAGAAACTAAATAATATTGGGAGTGCGGGTATTCAGATTTTGGTTACCGCCTGTCCAGGTTGTATGATGCAAATAGGCGGTGGGTTGAAGGCTAAAGGTTCATTTGTTGAAGTATTGCATTTTGTCAGTTATTTGAATAGAATACTCTAAAACATTTGGAGGGTTGAATGACGTTTAAATATGTTGATAACGAGTTATATGCAGAGAGCGTAAAGGTCAGTGAAATTGTTAATGAGGTTGGCACACCTGTTTATGTGTATTCCAAAAAGCACTTCATCGATCAGTTTACCAAATTCCATAGGGCTTTCAAAAGGGATCATATAATCTGTTTTGCTATCAAGGCAAATAGCAACTTGGCTGTGATAAAGACCTTTGCAGATCTTGGTGCAGGTGCTGATATTGTTTCCAAAGGTGAACTGTTAAGAGCCCTTAAGGCGGGCGTTGAACCTTCAAAAATTGTCTTTAGCGGTGTTGCGAAGATAAAAGACGAGATAGAGTACGCTTTGGACAGTGGAATTCTGATGCTCAATGTTGAATCTGAGGATGAGCTTTTAAACATCAATGCAGTGGCAAAGGAGAAGGGCAAAAAAGCGCCCATTTCGTTTAGGGTGAACCCAGATGTGGATCCAAAGACGCATCCGTATATCTCAACTGGACTTAAAAAGAACAAGTTTGGTGTACCCTATGAAGAAGCTCTGGATCTATATTTGAAAGCCAAAGAGCTTGAAGGCATAGAGATCGTTGGCGTTCAGTTTCACATAGGAAGCCAACTCCTTGACACGACACCCATTTACGATGCATCCGTTAGAATTGCTAAATTGATAAAAGAACTGAACAGCAGGGGAATTGATATATCCGTTGTTGATGTTGGCGGTGGTGTGGGTATAGTTTACAACGACAAAGAGGACAAAGAGCCGTCCATTGAGAAATACGCAGAACAGATTGAAAAGGCCTTTGACGGTTTTGATTTAAGACTTGTTTTTGAACCGGGCAGGTTCTTGGTTGGAAACGGTGGAATACTGGTAAGTCAGGTGGTTTATCACAAATCCAATGGTCCAAAGAACTTCATGATTGTTGATGCCGGTATGAACGATCTCTTGAGACCTTCGCTTTACAATGCTTACCACAAAATCGAGCCACTATTTAAAAAGGGCAACAAAACGATCAAATGCGATATTGTCGGACCGATATGCGAGACGGGTGATTTCTTTGCGCGTGATTACGAGATTGAGGATGTGGAAAACGGTGATTGTATAGTTGTCTTCAGCGCTGGGGCTTACGGTTTCACCATGTCGAGCAACTACAACTCAAGGCCAAGACCCGCAGAGGTGCTTGTGGATGGTGATGAGTTTAGGGTTGTTAGGGCAAGAGAGACGCTCGAAGATCTGATTAGGGGAGAGATGTTATGAAGAAAATACCTTTTTTCAAGATGAACGGGAGTGGCAACGATTTTATCATCATAAACAACAGGGAAAACATCGTTGAAAATACAGTTGATATATCGATAGAGGAGTTTGTTAGACGAGTTTGCAAACGCAGGGAGTCTATAGGCGCAGATGGTCTAATTCTGATAGAGAAGGACGATAATTACGACTTTAGGTGGCGCTTTTTCAACAACGACGGAAGCGAAGTGGAGATGTGCGGTAACGGTTCAAGGTGTGCGGCGCGCTTTGCCTTTTTAAACGGCATTGCTCCGCTAAGAATGAAGTTTTCCACACTTGCAGGTGTCATTGAGGCAGAAATCACGGGCCTGAATACGGTTAAGGTTCAGTTGACAAAGCCAAAGGACTACAAAGACGAGATAAAACTTGAAGGTATAGATATGCTGGCGAGTTTTATAGACACCGGTGTTCCCCATGTGGTTTATTTTGTTGATAATGTTGAGATCGTGAATGTTAAAGAGCTTGGTGCAAAGACGCGCTATCATGAATACTTCAAAGATGAAGGAACAAACGCAAATTTCGCAGAGATCATTGATAATCATACGATAAAGATTAGGACGTATGAGCGTGGCGTTGAGGATGAGACGCTTGCCTGCGGGACGGGTTCTACAGCAGCTGCAGTAATAGCAGTTTTGAAGGGTAAGTGTGAATCGCCTGTGGATGTTGTTACAAGGAGTGGCAAAATTTTGAAGGTTTATGTTTATAAGAACAACGATGATATTGATAGGGTTTACTTAGAGGGTGATGCACTTTTGACATACATTGGAACCATGATAGATGAAGCATGGAATTATTAAAAATAGGGGGGT
>JALUBE010000141.1 GCA_027045065.1 Desulfurellales bacterium
AAGGAGATGATGGAAGATGTTTATTGCCGATGAGGATACTATAAAGGCTGGCAAGGTTACTGACGTATACTTTGAAAGGGCTTTGCAGATAATTGAGGCAAAGGATTTGGATAAAAACGTTAAGGCTGAGATTACGGTTAAGGGTCTGCCCAAAGGCTACGAATGGGCGGTTTTCTGCGGTTTAGAGGAGGTTTTGGAGCTTTTAGAGGGTAAAGAGATCAGCATTAGGGCTATCCCTGAGGGCAGCATTTTTAGGGAGAATCAGCCGGTTATTGAGATAGAGGGTAAATACTCTGAGTTTGCCGTTTATGAGACGGCGATTTTGGGGTTCTTGTGCCAGGAATCGGGTGTTGCAACAAAGGCTGCAAGGGTTAAAAAGGTTGCAGGAGAAAAAACGGTCCTCTCCTTTGGTGCAAGGAGAATGCATCCGGCCGTTGCACCGGCCATTGAACGTGCAGCGTACATTGGTGGTTGCGATGGTTTCTCGACAGTTGCTGCAGCTGAAAAACTTAACATGAAGCCTGCGGGGACAATGCCCCATTCTTTGGTTTTACTTGTCGGTGATACGCTGCAAGCTGCTAAATACTTTGATGAGGTTGTTGATCCAGATGTGCCAAGAATTGTTCTTATAGATACGTTTGGTGATGAGAAGTTTGAGACCATAAGAGTGGCAGAGGCTTTGGGTAAAAAGTTAGCTGGCGTTAGACTTGATACACCATCATCAAGGCGCGGCAACATGAGGAAGATTTTGGAAGAGCTAAGGTGGGAGTTGGATTTAAGGGGATTAAAACATGTTCATCTGTTTGTCAGCGGGGGCTTGGATGAAAATACGGTGGCTGAGATTGTGGATGTGGCAGATGGCTTTGGTGTGGGAACGAGCATTAGCAGTGCCACAACAATAGACTTTTCGATGGACATAGTTGAGATAGAGGGCAAGCCCATAGCCAAGAAGGGCAAGATCTCTGGTTCAAAGAGCTTTTTGAGGTGCGATAAATGTTTGAAAAGCGAGATTGTGCCTTTTACAACAGAGGGTAAGCAGTGCGATTGTGGCGGCGTGATGGAGGATTTGCTTGAATACAAGATGAGAAACGGCAAGATCATTGTGAACAGTGAGGATGTGAAGACCATCAGGAACAGGTGCTTGAGGGAATTGCGTTATGTATGAAATCATAGACACCCATTGCCACTTGGATATGGAGGAGTTCAATAGCGATAGGGATGAGGTTATAGAAAGGTCTCGTGAGAATGGCGTAAAGGCTATAATTATGCCATCCACTGTTAAAGAGGACTTTGAGAAAGAAAAGTCCCTATGCGATAAGTACGATCTGCTTTTCTATATGGTCGGTGTTCACCCCCATGATGCAAAAACTGCGAATAGTGAGGCCTTTGATCTTGCTCAAAAACACTTAAAAAACGAAAAGTGTGTTGGCATTGGAGAAATTGGTTTGGATTACCACTACGACCTTTCGCCAAGAAACAAACAAAGGGACGTGTTTTATGACTTTTTGGATATGGCCATTGAGAGCAATGTCCCTGTCTCCATGCATTGCCGCGATGCGGATGACGATATGGTCGATATATTGCACTCTAAAAAGGACCTGAAAGGCGTTATGCACTGCTTTTTTGGTAGTGAAAAACTGCTGAAGGTTGGCCTTGATTTGGGCTTGTATTTTGGTGTAGGTGGTGTGTTGACGTTTAAGAATTCTATTTTAAAAGATGTTATAAGGGATGTGCCCCTTGAGTTTGTTGTTTTTGAAACAGATGCGCCTTACCTTGCTCCAGTGCCAAAGAGGGGCAAGAGAAACGAGCCCATGTACATAAGGTATGTTATAGAGAAAATGGCTGAGATTTTAAACGAAGACCCATTAAAAATATCTAAAATTGCCTTTGAAAACTCTAAGAAAGTTTTCTCTTTGGATAAAATATAGCCTTCGATACAAAATAGACAAGGAGTGCTACAACTACGCCAGAGATAACATCAGCAAAGTAGTGATACCTTAAGACTAAGGTTGCAAGTATGAGCGATAGGACTATGGGTAAGATCAACAGGGCAATTTTTTTGTCCTCTTCCCAAAACAAGAGAAAGACAAGAAGCGAAATTTCTGTATGGCCACTGGGAAAGCAGTCCTGTTTTATGTGCTCAAGTGAGTTTAAGATGGGATGCACAACCTTAAAAACAGTCCCGCCGTGTAGTGGCATATGTGTTAGATAGCTCAATGTGTATCTTGGGCCAATGGCAGGCAAGAATATATAGCCTAAGTAGGAAATGTAATAGCCCAGCGATAGGGCAAACAGGGTAAAGCTTAAACGCTTGATCTTGTTCTTCTTGTACAGGTAAAGGATTATCACAATGGGCAAGACGTAGTATGCAAGGTATGAGATTTGCAAGTAGTCAACAATGCCTTTTACGTTGAAAACGTTGAAAATCAAGGCTGCATCACTTCCTAAAATAAATCGATCGATACTTATTAAAATTTGATCCTTGTTGTGGGGATTAACAAAAGGGACGATAAAGCCTAAGGATTCAAAAACGAAGCCGATAAAGATATAGGGGTAAAAGAACCTCAAAAACCTGAATAAACTATTGATATGCTCGTTTGCGATGAGGAATACCGTACCAACAATGATGGACAGGTACATGAGTAACATTACATCTGGCATGGGGATTTTGTCCGTATTGATTAAAATTAGTGTGAGCATAAAGAAATAAAAAGCCAAGTTTACGTAATCAAATAGCCTGATGTTTTCTTTTATCCTTCTCATGGTACAACAATGTCTATTGGATCGCTTAACTTTATAGTTGCGTTTGTTTTTGAAAAGTAATCACCGTCTATCTGTATGTGTGGCTCACCTTCAATTTTTATGGGCTTGTCCGATAAAAAATGCTTAACAAATGGTGCAAATGCGTGAAGCCCGGAGAACAAAACCCCGTTGCAGTATGGAAGCATTGCTGTTCTATTTGAGCACGGGCAGAAGAATACATCCAAGATCGGTGTGAATATGTCCGCTTGTTTGGATATGTCAAAATTCCCTGCGTATTTCCTTGAATTCGACACTATTGCCCAGAGAGCTTTCAGGGTTTTTCCTTCAATTTCTATTGTGAAACAATGGGATTTTTTTATGTAGGCCTTAACGCCCGAAAGGACATACTCTATTTTACCCAACATCTTCTTGCTCTTTTCGTTAACGGCAAAAACGCTTTCTGCATCAAACCCAACACCTGCCATGAGAATGAATTTGCGCCCGTTTATACTCGCTGTATAGGCTTTATTTGTTTTTCCACCAATTAAAGCCCTTAAAGCGCGATTTAGCGATGGTTTACCGTAAAGTTCTATTGCCAAAACGTTTGTTGTTCCAGCAGGCAGGACACAAA
>JALUBE010000142.1 GCA_027045065.1 Desulfurellales bacterium
ACGTATAAGGGAATGTTTAAAAGATTGGCAACCCTCTGTGCATCTTCTATATTGCTTTCGTCTTCATACAGCTTCAGCGTTATTCCTACTACTTCGAACCCTTTTTCCTTTAGAAGATATGCCGCTACGCTTGAATCAACGCCACCCGATAAACCTACTGCAACTGTACTCACTTATCTGACACCAAAGGAACATGCATGTAGATAAGAGTACCCGCCGTTTTTCTCACGGTATAGGCATTTTCTCGTTGGCGCTTCACTGTTATTCTATACAAGCAAAACTTGAACTGCAGAGTTAATGGTCGCTATTGGTATGTCTTTTTTAAAGTGCTCTTTTATGTATCTTTGAATATCACCTTCGGTGAATGGAATTCTACCCATTTCGTCAAACTCCCTGTTTGCCTTTTCAACAAGCATTATCACATCCATCTGTACCCCTCCTTGGGTTTTAAAGGAGTTTATTTAAAAAGACTTGAATGCGTCAAGAAAAAATCTTGTAAGCAAAAAGGATTTTGAATAGAATCTTCTCGTGGTTGCACTCTTGCTTTTAGTGTTTTTGTTCATACCAGAGTATTCAGTTGCCCATACCGTATGCGATAATGTTAGTTTAAGCAAAATTATGCCATACATGCCGCCGGACTATCGGGTTGTGAGCAAGAGACCCCTAAATAGTGTTGATCTATGCGATATTCTAATTGAGGTTAACGGCAAACTCATACCTGTGTATGCAAATAGTAAAGTGGCAATTGTGGGGTCTTTGTTTGAAAACGGGACGTCGCTAACAGATAAAGAGGTAAACGACTATCTTGCATGCCAGTTTAAGAAGAAATTTAAGCTGTACGGAAAAGTTTGGATTCTGTTGTGGCGCGCAGCTATTTTCCAAAGGGCTCTAAAAGAGACAGGTTCTTTTACCTAATTGTAGATCCAAACAGTCCCTATGCAAACAGTATTAAAAACGACGTCAAAAGGATCTCCGACAGACTTAAAATGGGTGTCAAACTGATTTTGGTCAACAAGTACAAGGGTTCAGAGGACAAAATATCTTCTTTTATATGTAACAAAAAGGGTTTTGAAGATTATTTGGTTAACAGTTATGGAAAGGCAAACACCTGTAAGAAGGGTTTGGACTACGTTAAAAGAAGCAGTGATTTGATCTTTGGCAAGTTCAATATCACCTACACGCCAACATTTATCACACAATCCGGCAAAAAGGAGTCCGGTATCAATACCCATCTGATAAGACATTTCTTGGAGAATAACGGTAAATAGTCACATTATACTTGTGATTGGCCTAAATAAACCTTCCTTTGATATGTAATCGATCAATTTAGCATAGGTGCGGCTGCTTGAGAGCGTTTTTGCATCACCAACGATAATTAACTTTCTCTTTGCCCTTGTTATTGCCACATTGAGCCGTCTTTTATCCCTCAAGAAGCCGATCTCTTCGTTGTCGTTTGCCCTAACCAGACTCAAGATTATCACCTCTTTTTCCCTACCTTGAAATCCATCGATGGACTTAATCTCTATACCGTCAATTATCCTTTTCATGTATTCCTCATGATCCTTATACGGTGTAATCGCGCCAATATCTTCAGGTTTTACGCCTAAACGCAATAGCTCTTCAACAAGCCTTTTCACAAACTCTGCCTCGAGGGGATTGTACTTTGAGTAGCTTCCCCTCTTGTTTGCCTCTAAAAACTTTCCCTGCGTGTCAAAAAAGACAATTGGAACGTCAAAACCCACCAATTCGCTGATATTTGCAATATCTGAAAGCTTTATATTTTTCACACTTTCATGTGATTCAACAACGCAATCGTAAAACTCACAGCTCGGAAATCTGTTTATTTTTTCATTCATCCTGTATTGAATTTTGAGTGTGTAGCAGTTTTCGTAAAATAGATTGGCAAACCGTTCAAACAGACTAAAATTTAACCTCTTTGCATGTTCAGACAAAACTGTTGGAGGCAACTGTTTATGGTCGCCTGCCATGATTAGCCTTTTGCCTTTAATGATCGGTATCAGTGCGCTTGGTTCAATGGATTGGGCCGCTTCGTCCATAAATACAATGTCAAATTTTAAATCCTCTAAAAATTCGCTGCCCGCTCCAGAGTTTGTGGTAAATATAATCTCTGCATTCCTTAACTGTTCATAGATTAACTTGTTCAAGATCTTTTCCTTTTGTTCGTAGAGGTAGCTGATTTTATTTGTGGTTTCTATCCAGTTTGCCATTTGTTTGATTTTGGATGGTTTCAGGCCCCTTTTTGATTTGCCTGCAAATGCAAGTGTCAGTATTTCATCGTTTGTTAAACCCCTTCTCATGGCAGGCGTTGGCTTCTTAAATTGTTTATCACGGGTCTTCTTGAGCCTGTCGATTTTGTCTATGTACTCTTCAATCTCTCTGTATCTTACATCCTCGCGTATTACCATATCCAACGAGAACTTTAACAGATCACCCTCTATCTTTGCCGGATGACCAATTCTTATGACCTTTCTGTCTTTTAACTTTTCTAACATATTGTCTATGGCAACGTTGCTATCTGCAACGACAAGTATCCGTTTTCCTAAGTTTTCCCTGACAACTTCAGATAGAGTTGTAGTTTTTCCTGTGCCTGGTGGCCCGTGAATTAGAAACAGCTGTGAATTTTTGGCCAATCTCAAGGCCTCTTTTTGGGAAGGATTGAGTTTGTCAGACGTTGTTTCTGCCTTAAAGATGTTTGGCTTTTTTAAGCCCAGTATGATCTCTGGGTCAAATTCGCTGTTTTCTATGCTATTTATAGCTTTTTTCATTCTTTTAAACGTGATGTCACTAACATATAGGTCAATTCTATACTTTTTTGACTTGAATAGTCTCTCTTTCATCATAACTTCTATGTACTTTTTTCCTACGGCACTGACTGTTGCCTCTTGTGAAAACTTTAGCGGTTCTCCCTTTGATATCAAAACGATGTCTCCAACCTTTATTTGGTGTTCTCGCTCTTCTTGATAGGAAAATCTATAGATCAGGTAGTCTAAAAATTTGCCCAACAGCTTGCCTTTTGTGTTAATTAAAGCTCTGCCGCGGGATTGTCTCTGCTTGCCCGTTAAATGTTTGATTTCGTCTAAGTGAAACTCCTTTTCCGCTTTTCTCTCAAGCTCTATAAGATTCAAAAAGTAGCTTTTGTATTCATCGAAATCTTTAAATGTGCGTTTCATGCTGAAAGGCTTATACCAAAAAGCAAGGCTTTTATCAAAACAATTTTGGAGTATGGGTATATGTAGAGAAAAGTTTAAAAAAATAAAAAACCAATCTTGAGGTCACTCTCAAGATTGGTTTGATCAAATGCTTTTCATGGCGCGCCCGAGAGGATTCGAACCTCTGGCCCACGGATTAGAAG
>JALUBE010000143.1:0-3117 GCA_027045065.1 Desulfurellales bacterium
TAAGAGGAGATACGATGAAGAAAACCGTTAGCGTTATATTTTTAATTTTTGTTGCCTTTGTTGTATATTCCTGCTCGAGTTCCAAAGAGGTTGTTTTAAAGGTTCAGGAGCACAAGAAATTGGCGCAACCCCTCGCCCCGCCGCTTGATTATGAGAAGATATGCAATGTTGGCGACGTGGGCTATAAGATAAAACTCATAAGTGATGGTAAGTATCTTTACGTGGGCAATTTGGATGGTGAAATCTATAGGATTGATCCAAAAAATGAAGAGAAACAGGAGATTACAGAAATCGATCAGCCCATAGAAGATGCACTTGCGGTTGACGATGGGTATATCTACGTTGGAACGAACAGGGGCTATCTGTTTAAAATAGATAAGAGCACGGGTAAAGTAGTCAGAAAAAGACAGTTTCCCTTTCCCATACTCGGCCGGATTTATTTAAAGGGTGACAATATTTACTTTGTTGATGAAAATGATGTTGTGTATTGCTTGGATAAAGATACGTTGAGCACGGTTTGGAAGTACACGCATGGAGAGTTTAATGTTTTGGATGTTAGAGGTGTGTCGGGCATTTGCTTCGGTGACGATGGTTTGTATGTGGGCTTTGATGACGGTAGTGTGGATAAGATTTCTTACAAAGGCGATCTTATATGGGAGGTTCAAGCAGGCAAGGGAAGTATGTTTGTTGATAGTGACACAACGCCGGTTTTGAATGGCAGCGAGGTGTATGTGACCTCTGTTAAGGGTTATACAGAGGGCGTAAATGTTGAAAACGGTGAAGTCTTATGGAAAAGAGAGATTTCTACCTACTCAAACATGGAGAGCAATATATTCGGTCTATTTTTGGCTGACAACGAGGGTAATGTTTACTGTCTTGATAATTCCAACGGTGAAACCATTTGGAAGGTTAAACTGACAAGTAAAGGCAATGTTTATGCGATTAAACTTGTCGGGAGTGTGGTTTATGCTATGACCGAGGAGGGCAAACTTGTAGCTTTGGATGCCCTTTCAGGGAAAGTTATGGATATTTTGGATATAGATGAGCCATTTAGCTGCAAAATGACCATATGTTGCAATAGGCTTTTTGTGATAACAAGGGACGGAAGCGTCTATTCCATTTATTCGAAGTAAAACATGGATAAAAATAGCGGACAGCCAAAGGGTTTTAACAACTTTTCTAAATTCATAGTCTTCTATCTGTTGTTGGCCATATTCATGGTTTATATGTATCAATATTTCTTTCAAACACAAACCACAGAGATACCCTACTCTCAATTTAAGTCTCTTGTTGAAGAGGATAGGGTAAAATCGTGCACAATCTCTGAAAAGTATATCCACTGTGTATATATAGATAAAAACGGAAAAAAGAGGCAATTTGTTACGGTAACTGTGAATGATCCTGATCTTGTGAAGGATCTTGAGAAGCACCATGTCAATTTTTCTGGTAAGGTTACCAATACTTGGCTAACCAATTTGATATTCGGTTGGATACTTCCCTTTGGTTTTTTGTTCTTTATCTGGTGGTTGATGACACGCAAGATGAGGGGAACGAGTGGCGGGCTCTTTGGTTTCGGTAAGAGTAGATTCAAAGTTTATTTAAACGAGAAACCCGATGTTAAGTTCTCAGATGTGGCAGGAGCTGAAGAAGCAAAACAGGAGATTCAGGAGATAGTGGAATACTTAAAAGACCCTCAGAGATACCAAAGGCTTGGCGGCAGAGCACCTAAGGGTGTTTTGTTAGTTGGAGCGCCCGGTGTTGGAAAGACCCTATTTGCCAAAGCCACGGCGGGAGAGGCAGGTGTGCCTTTTATCAGTATAAGCGGTTCTGAGTTTATTGAGATGTTTGTTGGTGTTGGTGCAAGTAGGGTTAGGGATCTGTTTAATGAGGCAAAGAAACTCTCACCGTGCATTGTTTTTATAGATGAGATCGACGCAATAGGTAAAAGCAGGGCTGTTAACTCCCTAACAAGCAACGATGAGAGGGAACAGACGTTAAATCAATTGCTTGCTGAGATGGATGGCTTTGACTCATCCAAAGGTGTTATCATAATGGCGGCAACGAACAGACCTGAGACATTGGATCCTGCACTTTTGAGACCCGGACGGTTTGATAGGCAGATAATTGTTGATAAGCCTGATTTAAAAGGCAGGGAAGAAATATTTAAGGTTCACATGAAGAAAATCAAATTGGCAAACGATGTGGATGTGAAAAGGCTTGCCCAAATGACACCCGGTTTGGTGGGTGCCGACATTGCAAACATTGTGAATGAAGCGGCTCTGCTTGCGGCCCGTGAAAACAGGGATGCCGTTTATATGGAGCACTTCGAAGAAGCGATAGAAAGGCAAATTGCTGGTTTGAAGAAGAAGAACAAGGTTATCTCGAAGAAAGAGAAAGAGCGTGTGGCGTATCACGAGTCTGGTCATGCAATATGCGCTTATCTCTTGCCCGGTGCAGATCCTGTTCATAAGATCTCTATAGTGCCTCGAGGCTTATCTGCTTTGGGTTATACGCAGCAGTTGCCCACAGATGAACGATACCTAATGACTAAGGAGGAGATGTTAGATAAGGTTATAACTTTGCTTGGCGGTAGGGCGGCGGAGGAGATTGTTTTCGGATCGATTTCTACGGGCGCCCAGAACGACCTATCAAGGGCAACGGATATTGTTAGGGCTCTTGTTACGCAGTTTGGTATGGATGAAAGAATTGGTCTTGTGGTTATTGAAGAGCGCGGGGGTGGTCATTTCTTGACCTCTGAAGGTATTTTGACAAAGAGTGATAGGGTTAGTGAGAAGACAAAACAGCTCGTTGATGAGGAAGTGTCGAGGATAATGCAAGAGTGCTACAGTAGGGCAAAGTTCTTACTTGAAGAGAATAGGGATAAACTGGATAAATTGGCGGGGGAGTTGCTTAAGAAAGAGGTAATCAACGAAGAAGAATTGAAGTCTATAATGGAGGGTAATTATGGAGATTAAAAATATACTCGCTTGTGTGGATTCAAGTGAGTATTCATCGGCCGTTATGCACTTTTCGGCGTACATTGCAAAGAATCTCGGTGCCAGAGTTTGTGGCTTACATGTCATAGACATCCTACAGCTTGAGGGCCCTTTCATGTAT
>JALUBE010000143.1:3127-3319 GCA_027045065.1 Desulfurellales bacterium
TGACAAAGAGTGATAGGGTTAGTGAGAAGACAAAACAGCTCGTTGATGAGGAAGTGTCGAGGATTATGCAAGAGTGCTACAGTAGGGCAAAGTTCTTACTTGAAGAGAATAGGGATAAACTGGATAAATTGGCGGGGGAGTTGCTTAAGAAAGAGGTAATCAACGAAGAAGAATTGAAGTCTATAATGGAGG
>JALUBE010000144.1 GCA_027045065.1 Desulfurellales bacterium
GATCAACTCCTTAGCAATATTCTTACCCACAAGTCTTGATAGATTCTGCGTTCCACCGAAGCCAGGTATTATAGCTAAGCCCGTTTCGGGGAAGCCGAGTTTTGCATTTTCTGTTGCATAGATAAAATCGCAAGCCAAAGCCAGTTCAAATCCTCCACCCAAGGCATAGCCGTTGACACAGGCAATAAATGGTTTTTCTGATTGCTCCATTTTGAAAAAGATCTCTTGACCCAGTCTTGCAAAGTCAACTGCCTCTTTGGGTGTTAAGTCCTTCATGAACGCAATATCTGCCCCAGCTACAAATGCTTTCTCTCCGCTTCCTGTAACTATTACAACCCTGATTTCACTGTTTTTATTTATATCATCGATGATTGTGTTTAATTCCGAAAGAACCTCGTTGTTCAGAGCGTTTAACTTATCAGGTCTGTTAATTGTGAGGTAACCAATGCTATCTTTTACCTCTAAAATTACCTTACCCATTTCCATCCCCCTTAGGTATAATCATAAAATCCTTTTCCTACTTTTCTTCCCAATCTACCAGCCTCAACCATTTTTACAAGCAGGGGGCAAGGTCTGAATTTTGGATCTTTAAATCCCTCATACAAGACGTTCTGAATGGCTAAAACTGTATCCAAGCCAATGAAATCTGCCAATACTAATGGACCCATTGGCTGGTTTGTGCCAAGTTTCATACCTTTATCGATGTCCTCTTTTGTGGCAATGCCTTCATAAAGTACGCATATTGCTTCGTTGATCATTGGAATGAGTATCCTGTTTACTATAAATCCAGGGTAGTCTTTCGCCAAAGCCGGATCTTTTTCCAAAGACCTTGCAAGTTCTAAGACAGTGTTATACGTTTCCTCGCTTGTAGCAAGACCCCTGATTACCTCTACCAATTTCATTACAGGAACGGGGTTCATAAAGTGCATGCCGATAACCTTGTCGGGTCTGTTTGTCTGAGCAGAGAGCATTGTTATGGAGATAGAGGATGTGTTGGAAGCGAGGATTGTGTCTTTTTTTACAATCTCATCCAATTTTTTGAATAGATCCTTCTTGATCTCCTCGTTCTCTGGTGCAGCCTCTACACAAAAGTCCACATCAGCTAAATCGTTTAGATCTGTTGTGGGTTTTATATTGTCTAACGTTTGTTTAATTTGCTCTTCCTTTATTACGCCGCTTTTTAATTGTCTACCCAAGTTCTTTTCAATGGTTTTTAGTGCTTTGTCCAACTGTGCGTCGGATATGTCGTACATTATGACCTTGTAGTTGTGCAATGCGAAGACGTGGGATATACCGTTACCCATCTGGCCTGCGCCAACAACACCTACTGTTTTAATCATCTTTTTGCCTCCTTAAATGTTTTCAAAAATGGCTGCAACAGCTTCACCACCGCCTATACACAGCGTAGCAAGGCCGTATTTTGCATTTTGTCTTTTCATCTGTTTTATCAACGTAGCTGCCAATCTTCCACCACTTGCCCCGATTGGATGTCCAATGGAAACTGCGCCGCCGTTTACATTGACCTTTTCTATATCTAACCCTAATTGCTTGATTGCAACCAACACAACGACCGCAAATGCCTCATTAATCTCGAAAAGATCAATATCCTCTAACTTCAATCCAGCCCTGTGAACACACTTTTCTATTGCTCCCACCGGGGCTTCGGGGAATAGTTCAGGTGCCAAGCTGTTTGTAGAGTATGCCACGAGCCTTGCCAATGGCTTTAGGTTGTATTTTTTTATTGCATCCTCGCTTGCCAATATGCACAGTGCAGCACCATCAGATATTGTGGATGAGTTGGCAGCTGTTACCGTTCCGTCTTTAACAAAGGCAGGCCTAAGGGTAGGAATCTTGTCCCACACAACCTTGTATGGATCTTCGTCCTTGTCTACGACTATTTCGCCTTTCTTTGTTTTAATGGTGATCGGTACAATTTCTTCTTTAAGTATGCCATCTTCTGTAGCCTTTTGAGCCCTTTTGTAAGACATAATAGCGTATTCGTCCTGTTCCTCACGTGATATGTTGTGTTTTTTTGCGATGTTTTCTGCTATAACGCCCATATGCATGTTGCTGTAGGGGTCCCACAATCCATCGTAGACCATGCCGTCGATTACTTCGCCGTTTCCCATTCTGTAACCGAAACGTGCATTTTTTAAATAGTAGGGACCTTTGGACATATTCTCTGCACCGCCTGCTATGACCAGATCTGAATCCCCGACCATTATGGATTGTGCACCTAACATAATGGCTTTAAGTCCACTGCCGCACACCTTGTTAATCGTCATTGCATGGACCTTATACGGTAGACCTGCGTATATTGCAGCTTGCCTTGCTGGGGCTTGTCCTACACCTGCTGATAATACCTCCCCCATAATAATCTCATCAAAGTCATCGCCCTTAAGTTGTGCTCTTTTCAACATTTCCTTTATAACTTCGCTCGCCAAAACAGGTGCCTCAATATCCTTTAACACTCCCCCAAAGCTACCAAAAGGTGTTCTTAAACCCTCGACGACATAAACATCACGCATATTAACCTCCTATAAACCCATAAAAAAATGGGTTAGTCTTTAACTAAAGACTAACCCAAAATCAATTAATAATCAAGAGGATAGTTTCTCTGTTAAAATAGGTACAAGTTCTAATAGGTCAGCAACTACGAACACGTCAGCTACCTCTGAAATCGGGGCATCTTTATCCTTGTTAATGGCAACTATGAAGTTTGATTTCTTCATTCCAGCCAAGTGCTGTATAGCACCGGAGATACCGCAGGCTACATAGAGTTTTGGTGCAACTGTCTGACCTGTTGTTCCGACCTGTCTTTCTGGTGGTAACCACCCAGCATCAACCACAGGTCTGCTTGCACCTAATTCTCCTCCCATTGCCTTGGCCAATTTTTCTACTATTTCTATATTTTCTTTCTTTCCAACACCCCTACCGGCACTTACTATGATTTCAGCTTTTGTTAGATCAACTCCACCCTTTTCTACAATCTCAAATCCTGTGAACTCCAATCCCTCATCTGCAACGTCGACGTCTATAGTTTCAACCGAAGCGCTGCCCTCTTTTGCAGGTGCAAATGCTCCGCTTTGCAGTGTAAGAACGGCTTTACCCGTATTGGGCTTTAGTAGTCTTCTTAGCTTTGCATTGCAGAACGGAACAACAAATCCGTCGTTATCCACATCTACGATTTCAGAAATTTGACCCGCATCCCATTTATACGCTACTCTTGGTGCCAAATCCCAACCGTAGGAAGAGTGACTCAAAACAATGTAGTCTGGGTTTTCCTTCTCGGCAACCTTAAGTATTAAGTCTCTGTGCACTTTTGGATTGTACTCTTTTGCCTTCTCTACATCTGCAATATACACTTTTCCATTGAACTCAGGTTTTATATCCGTAGGTGCAACGAAAAATGCAACTGCCTCTGCACCTAATTTTCCTGCGAAAGCCACTAACTCATAGAAGGAATCATCGATATTTCCATTTTTATATTCACCAACAAGCAACAGCTTCATTTCTAACCTCCTTAAATAATTGCTTTTTCTTTGAGTATATTGATGAGCTTGTCTGCAATCTCATCTGGAGCACCTTCAAGCACAATGCCACCTTTTTTCTTCTCAGGAACAAATGCCTTGAGTGTTATTACCTTTGGATCGACATTTAGGAATTCAGATACATTAAACTCTTTCAGCTCTTTTCTCTTTGCTTTCATGATGTTTGGCAAGGTTGGGTATCTAACTGTGTTTAGACCCAGCTGGCAGGTTAGAACAACGGGCAATTTTGCCGTTACTTTGGCCTTAATTCCACCTTCGAGCTCCCTTTTTACGTTGACTTTTCCATCACCGTACTCAAAGTCCACAATCGTCGTAACGCAGTTCATGTTGAGCATCTCAGCAACCAATGCTCCAACCTGTGCAGATCCCCTATCCTCTGACTGCATACCTGTAAAAATGATATCGAAGTTCTTGTCTTTAGCATAATTTGAAATGATTGTAGCTATTTGGAAAGGATCCTTTAGGTGTGCTTCATCATCCTTAATGTGTGCACCTTTGTCTGCACCCAAAGCCAGTGCTTTCCTGATAGCCTCTTTAACCCTGTCTGGGCCTATGGATAAAACAGTTATCGTTACGTCTCCCAACTTTTCCTTAAGCCTTACGGCCTCTTCGACGGCGTACTCGTCGTATTCGTTAATCTTATAAGTAAGATCAGACTGGTCGTACCACAGACCATCACTACTTACGGTGAATTTGGATTCCATGTCTGGAACCTGCTTTACGCACACCAAAACGTTCATTTTTAACCCCCTCTTAAAGATTTTACTTCTTAAGCCCAATATAAAAGATGTTTACGTAAATGTCAAGTAAAAAAAGAAGGTGATTTTTTTCTTGACTTTACTTGCTTTATTTAATATATTCGCGTTAGCAAAAATTTACGTAAGTGTGAGAGTGATGCCATGACGGAGATTGATAACAAGGAATATTACCAGATAGGGGAAGTTTCCAAAAAGTTGGGTATAACACCAAGAACCATCAGGTACTACGAAGAGTTAGGTCTATTGGATCCGCCTTTAAGGATAGAGAAAGGTATCAGGTTGTACTCCCATGAGGATATTAGAAGGATAAAATTCATACTGAAACTTAAGGATCTTGGTCTTACACTTAAAGAGATGTTGGAACTTGCAGATATTTATAACCAACATAAACAGCCGTTGAATATCATGCCCAAGCTTATAGAGATATTGGATAACCACATTGAGAAGATCGATGAAAAGATAGCAAGGCTTGCCTCTTTGAGAAAGGAGATAGTGGATTATAGAAAAAAGATAATGAAAATTATTGAAGAAGGAAAAATTGATTCAGCAAAAAAATAATTTGACTAATGAGTCATCAATTGATTTAATTAATATTCGGTAGTTATGGTTAAATTTTAAAGACTTATTTTGTAATTGGAGGTAGTTGATGAAACTTCATGAGTATCAAGCCAAAGAGGTTTTGGCTAATTACGGCATTCCAGTGCCGGAGGGTAGGGTAACCTACTTCCCAGATGATGCATGGATGGTCTCTATGGAGCTGGGTCTCCCTGTTGTTTTGAAAGCACAAGTTCTCACAGGCGGTAGAGGAAAGGCAGGGGGAGTTAAGATTGCCAGAACTTCTGACGAGGTTAGGGAGATCGCCCAGGAGTTGTTTGGTAAGAAATTGGTTACCAAACAGACGGGCCCAGAAGGGGTAGTTATAAGGAAATTGCTGGTTGAAAAAGCTGCAGATATTGAAAGGGAGCTTTACTTTTCTATCGTAGTGGATAGGACAACTTCGAGGCCTACGGTTATAGCATCAAAAAGGGGTGGAATGAGCATTGAAGAGGTTGCAGAGAAGTACCCTGAAGACATTATTAAGATACCCATCGATCCAGTTACGGGATTCTTGCCGTATCAGATAAGGAGATTGAAATACGATCTGGGTTTAATGGCTCAAGAAAAAGAAGCGGCAAAGATATTCAGTGCATTGTACAAGGTGTTTGTTGAAAAGGATTGCTCTCTGCTTGAGTTAAACCCACTTGTTGTTACAAAAACCGGGCATTTGCTTGCCGTTGATGCAAAGATGGATATTGATGACAATGCGCTATTTAGAAGGAAAGAGATAGCCAAGATGAGGGACTTAACAGAGGCTGATCCGGATGAACTTGAAGCGAGATTCTCAGGTCTAAACTTCATAAAATTGCAGGGTAACATAGGTTGTATGGTTAACGGTGCTGGTCTTGCAATGACAACGATGGACATTATTAAGCTTGCCGGTGGTGAACCTGCAAACTTCTTGGATGTCGGCGGTGAAGCTACACCTGAAACCATAGCTAAGGGTTTTGAGATAATTACAAGGGATCCAAAGGTTAAGGCAATATTCATTAACATATTCGGTGGTATAGTCAGATGCGATAAGGTGGCAAATGGTATTTTGCAGGCTTTGAAAAAAGTAGAGGTCAAGATTCCTGTAGTTATTAGGCTTACGGGAATGAACAGAGAAGAGGGCATGGAAATTTTGAAGAAGAGCGGCTTGAAGTTCTACGTTGCAAATGACTTAAAAGAGGCAGCCAAGATGGTTTCTGAGTTGGCTAATAATGGCGGTGAGAAGAGTGTTGTAGAGGCTAAGAAAGTAGAAACAAAACAACAAAATGAAAAGAAGGAGAAATAACCCATGGCAGTATGTGTATATAGGACAAGTAGGGTTTTAGTTCAGGGTATTACAGGTAAAGAAGGTAGCTATCACGCAAAGGCATGCAAGGACTATGGAACGAAGATAGTGGCAGGTGTTACACCGGGTAAGGGCGGACAAGAGGTCGACGGTATCCCAGTTTTCAATACCGTTGAAGAGGCTGTAAAAGAGACCCATCCCAATGTCAGTTTGATCTTTGTTCCACCGCCATTTGCAGCTGATGCAATTTTGGAAGCCGTGGGTAGCGGAATAAAAACGATTGTTTGTATCACAGAGGGTATTCCTGTTCTCGATATGGTTAAGGTTAAAAGGGTTATTGAGAAAGAGGGTGTTACACTTATTGGACCAAACTGCCCTGGAATTATTACACCTGGGGCCACAAAGATCGGTATCATGCCTGGTCATATCTTTACAAGGGGAAGCATAGGTATAATGTCGAGGAGTGGTACACTGCTCTACGAAACGGCTGATCAGATTACAAGAGCAGGATTGGGCCAATCCACATGCGTAGGAATTGGCGGTGATCCAATTGTTGGGACTGATTATATATTCTGGCTGAAGCAATTTGAGGAAGATCCTGAGACAGAGGCTATGATGATTGTCGGTGAGATCGGTGGAAATGCCGAAGAAAAGGCCGCTGAATTCATAAAGAGTGGGGCTATAAAGAAACCGGTCTTTGCGTTTATTGCTGGTAGAACTGCACCTCCTGGAAGAAGAATGGGACACGCAGGTGCTATCATAATGGGTAAGAGCGGGACGGCCGAGTCCAAGTATCAGGCTTTGAGAGAGGCTGGCGTACACGTAATTGAAAATCCTGGAGTAATAGGAGAGACTATTGCAAAGGTTTTGAAAGAAAAGGCGATTATTTAGGTATCTCGGGGGGTTAGCCCCCCATTTTTTGTTTTATGCTTATCAATGCAGCCTTCTTAGCCAAGTTGTCTGCTATTTCGTTTCCCTCTATTCCCCTATGTGATTTTACAACATGCCATTCAATTCGGAATATCGATGTGTAACCTAAAACCTGATCCAAGAGTTTTTTGTACTTGAGTGTTGACTTCGATCTGTACAATCCCTTCTTCTTTGATGAATATTGATTGGCTATTTTTGCTATAAAGTCACAATCCGTGAAGATTTCTACTGCTTCAACATCGTATAAGTAATACTCGATGTACTCTAAAGCCTTTAAAATAGCCACAATCTCTGCATATAAAGAACTTTTGCAATTGCACGGACCAGAAAATTGTATCTTTTGGCTGTCCGATACGATATAAACGCCCCATCCACCTATGGAATAATTTTCAAAACAACTGCCGTCTGTGTATACCTCTAATTTCATGCTATATGAATTATAACTTGCATGAAAAACGAGAGCAATGTTGCAAGGAGAAGTGTTCCTAAGGTTATATAGATCGTAGCTTTAAGCCCTACCTCTTTCTTTATGGCTGCAATTGTGGCAAGACAAGGTATGTAGAACATCACGAAAATAGTAAATATCAACATTTGATTATGTGTAAGCATCTGTGGTATTTGAGAAAGGCTTGATAAACCCAATGCTTGGTACAGCATTAGCAGGGTTAATTCTTTTTTGAGTACGCCAAATAATAAAACCACTCCTATAGTAGACGGTAGGCCCAAAAGCTCCATAAATGGTTTGAATATGGCGTTAATGATGTTATCCAGATGGTAGTAGGATATGAGTGTTAGAACAACACTTCCGCCAATTAGCATTGGAACCGCCAAGAAAACAAAGTCTTTTACTTTATGCCACGTCTTTAGCAAAAGGGTTTTGAACGTAGGTAACCTATAGGGTGGTATATCAAGGGCCATCTCTGGGCTTATACCGGGTAATAACTTCTTTAGAATTATTCCACTTACCATTATTACCACTATGTTTATTACGTAAAGCAATATGGCATATCCGTACCCTATGAAGTACCCCACAAGACCCATGATAACGGTGGTTCGCGCAGAGCACGGCACAAGGGATGCCAAAAAAGCCGAGATGATCTTCTCCTTTCTACTTTTTAGTATCCTTGTTGCCATTATAGCAGGTACGCTGCATCCATATCCCGATACAAAGGGTATCATGCTTGTGCCGTGCAAACCCATTTTATGCATTGTTGAGTCGAGCAAAAAGCCTATCCTTGGTAGGTAGCCAACGTCCTCAAGGAGTGAAATGAGAAATAAAAAAGGCAGCAGGTATGGAAAAGCTATACCGAATGCCGCGCCAACGCCGTCCACGACTCCTTTAACAATAGCGTGTGTGAGTTTGTAGTTGGCTAAAGATAGATCTATGAAATGGTCTATTTTATCAAAAATGCCGATGATAAAGTTTTCAACAGGTACCCCACCGTGAAATACAATATAAAAAATGGAGAAGAATATAACGATCATAGAAATGTAGCCAAAAAACGGATGGAGCAATACAGTATCTAATTTTTCCTCAAAGTTTTTCTTTTCCTTTTTCTTTACCTTTGCAACTGCCTCGAAGATGTCCATGCATAGGGCATGTCTTTCTTGAACGATAACAAGTCCATCTTTTAAAGCAAACTTGGCCTGATTAAGTACGTCTTCACAAACGGAGTTTTCAAGGGGTTTTTGACAGGCCTCAAACCCCTCTATAGCCTTGATGGCCATTAACTTTGAAGGCCATTCGTTTTGCAGATTATTTTTTTCAATGCAACTCGCGATAGCGTTTATGTATTTTTCAACATCTTTTGAGTAAACACATCTTTTTGAAGGTTTTTTAGCGTTCTTTATAGCTTTAAGTAGATCTTTAATCCCCTTACCCTTTTTTGCTATTACGGGAACGACTTTAACACCCAGTACATTTTCCAATTTATTTACATTTATGTAAATACCCTTTCTTAAAGCCTCATCCATCATATTTAATGCAACTACAATAGGCTTTTCTAAAGACATTAATTCAATAGTTAGCTCTATACTTCTAACAAGTGTTGATGCATCCAATATGTTCACGATAACATCTATATCTTCTTTAAATAAAGCTTTAACCGTTTCTTTTTCTGCATCATCATACCAGCTTAAGGAATATGTGCCAGGAAGGTCGATTACCTCTATTATTTCGTCATCTAAGTATGTTTGCCCCCTTGTGTATTCAACTGTAGCACCGGGAAAGTTGGCTGAAAGGCTTTTGTATCCTGCAAGTTGATTGAAAAGTGTACTTTTTCCGCAGTTGGGTTGACCAATGAGAGCAACGGTTTTCATTCAAGCTCCCGAATGTTGATTTTTGATGCTATACCTCTCCCCACTACTACATCAACTCCGTTTACCTCAAGCATAAACGGCCCTTTCAATGGAGCTTTTCTCTTTATCTTAACGATAACACCAGGAATAACGCCAAGTTTCCATAACCTATCTTTTGCTAAGCATCCTCCGTCTATAGATTCTATTATATAGCTTTTTCCTAACTCTCCATCGATTAGCTTCATACCAAAATTATACGCGACTTTCATTGTTAGTCAAGGCTAATTTTATTTTCCTCTATTATTTTCCTTATTCTTTTTAATTCCTTTTTAATAGAAAACACAGCAAAAGGAAGGTAGATCCAAGAGATAAAGAACCCTATCACTAAAACCAGTATAACAATGGTGAAGATAATGGAAAAGGTGTTTGATAGAGATTTCTGCAGGATTTCTATCATTTTTTCCTGCCTAAAACTCCCACAAACCCCCCTTCGCCAAAGCCTTCTTTAAAACCTTGAGGTTCGTTTATCTCTTTTATGGAGTTGCCAAACAGCGTTTGGTATGTGCTTACAACCTCGAAACCCGCTTCCTTTAATAATTCATGTATATCTGAAGTAGAAAAGAAATTGACGTTTTTATAAAACTCGCTTTTCTCCTTTTTGCTTAGGTATTCCTTACCAATGGGGCTGTCTTTGTCTACTATAGCAACCAATATCTTGCCATCCCTCTTTAAGACCCTGTAAGCCTCTTCTAAGGTTTTGATTGGATCTTTAACGAAACAAATGGTAACGGCGATCAATATAAAATCGAATTCCTCATCTTGGAAAGGTAAATTCTCTGCAAAACCTGGATAAACCTTTATACCCCTCTCTTGGGCTATTTTTGCCATTTTATCCGAAGGCTCTATGCCCTCTTTGATACCCAAGGGAACAGCAAATCTACCGCTTCCCACACCTATCTCTAAAGCCCTGTTAAACTTTGGCGTTATGGCCTTTAGCATATTTAATTCGCTTTCGTAAACATCCGCATACCTATCAAACCACTCTTCGTATCTATCTGTAGATCTTTCAAATACATCTATATTTTTCTTTGTTTCCAAATAATAGTCTATGGCTTCAAATATATTTTGTGCGTTAACCAGCATACTTTTAACACCCAGCACCTTTGTAAGCCTTTCTTTTGACTTCTTGCCCATATTTTTCGCTATAAAAATGTCAACATCACGTAATAGGTTTACGATTAAATCTGGATTATCATGGTGTTTATCCCTTGAATATGGGTTTTTTATCTGCTTCACGAGGTTACCATCTTGATCAAAGATCGAATAGATGGGAGATACACCGAAATGACCATCCCATATACTTCTTCCATCTGTGTTTGTAGCTATTGCGATTAACGTTCCCATTTCTGTCTCCCCTATTTTTGGTCATTTTAATAAATAGGGTGGTTTAAGGCAAGGGTTTATTCTAAATTGGATGTTTGAGTTTTGCTCTCAGCTATTACAATGGATTGGAACTTTTTATCGTAAGCAGTGAGATTGTTTGCCTCTATGACTGTTTGAATAAGCTTTACGTAATTTGATCTTTTTGTTGAGTATAGGGATAGATACTCTGCCAATTTGTAAGGGTTGTAATACCCACCCATTCTGTATCTTGCAAGCCTGAATCTTTTGTAAGCGGGGCTTCTGTCCAAATTTAGAACATACTCGACCGTAGCATCGTATAGGCTTTTAAAATGCATGACAATATCGTTGGGTTTAGGGTGCTTTTTATGTATACCGTAGATATTGTTGTAATTTATGGCAAAACGTGACTTGCCCCAACCTGACTCGATACCCGCTTGAGCAATTAGTAGACTTACTGGTACACCTCCAGCCTTTATAAGCAATTCTTTAATTGTGTTGCACCTATATTTCTTAAATCCGTATTCCAAAATTCTTCTGTCCGTTTTTGTTAATTTTATGTGTTTGTCTATCTTTTCTGCAATTCTTTCAAACATTCTATGTTCTTGTCTAAACTGCATGTTAACTGTTACTGCTATAGGCATAAGAACCTTTATGAATAGGGTTTTCCTTTCTTTTGGAGGCAGTTTTGCGAAATCTTTAGGTAAACTTTTGAGCAAATATGGTTCCACCTGAAGTGGGTATTCGTTTAGGTATTTGTACAGGGCTAATCTCTCTTTTAGCTGTTTTACGTTGTCAACATTGTAAAGGATTACGCCGTTTTTCCTGATAAAATCTGGCTCCGTTTGCTTTCCAAATACGAGTAGTGCAATTCCGAAGAGAAACGCTATGGCAAAAAGTACAATGAAAATTATACCTAATGTCCTGTTTGGCGTATCGGGTTTTAAAACAACTCTTTTTTCTCTCTTTCCATTCATGCCGTTTGTAATATATACCCAAAAAAGTAGAAGTCAAGAAAAATGGCGTTAAAACAAGAAAAAGTGAGGGAATATTTAATTTTATTCATTGTTTTAGTTAATCTTGGTATTGAAACTTTCTTGGAAACGTTGTAAAAATGGATTATGCAATTAGTTCGGGAAGAAGTGATAGATACAAATCGTATTGTTGTCTCGCCAAGACCTGTATGGAAGTGCAAAATGTGCAGTATGCACGGCAAGAGACTCTCTTGTCCGCCATTTGTTCCATCTTGGAAAGAGACAAAGGAGTGGATCTCTTTTTACAAAAAGGCTCTGTTGTATAAATTTTCTGTTGATATGGATGAATTTGAAGGTGAAAAGAGAAGGGCTATTGAGTTTTTGCTTGAGAAAGAGAAAAAGCTTTTTAAGGAGTATCCATTTGTATATGCGCTCTTTCCTGGTTCTTGTAATCTATGTTTGGATTGTCCGGTAGAGAGGGGACATGAATGTTTGAAGTCCACATTAGTTAGACCAGCATTGGACGCTTTGGGTATTGAGATTACAAGTATCACAGATGTAGATTTTTCTGAAAGCGTGCTGTACTCTTTGGTGTTTTTGGAATAATTTTGTTTAATTGATTTACGCCCGTAGATCTATATGGCCCTCTTTATGTTTTGCCCTTCTTTTTTGTTCTTCCTTATCCTTCTCTATAGTGTTGTGTGGTGTATTTTCGCTTTCCTCAATCTTCGTTGTTCTCTCTTCCTTTTCTTTGGTCTCAATCAGATTTTTAAACCCTTCAGCTTGGGCGGCCTGCGCAAGGGGGTTTTGATTGAGCTGACTTTGGGCTGTGGCGTTCAGTATAACGTTCTGCACATCAATTGGACCAACCATAATTACACTCCAAACAACATCCTTTCAATAAATGTGTAACCGTTTTCGATAAAAATACCATCCTTACACGACCTCTCACTATATTTGTCGGCTTTTTTTTCGTTTCTTGAAGTCCAAACGGCAAAGGGTACTGGTTCGGCCGTATGTGTTTTGATTTTTATCGGCGTTGGGTGATCCGGTAGTACCGCGATTTTCAATTCATCGTTTAGACTATCCGCCATTCTAATTGCCTCACCGACTATTTTTTTATCAAACAACTCAATGGCCTCTATCTTCTTTTGAACATCACCCATATGGCCCGTCTCGTCTGTTGCCTCAACATGCAGGTATACAAAATCACCGCCGCTTTTTAAAAACTCAAATGCCGCATTGATTTTTCCTTCAAAATTTGTATCCAAAAATCCTGTCAGGCCTTCAATTTTGTGTATGTAAAGGCCCGTGAGTTTGCCAAGGCCAACCATCAGATCAACAGCACTAATCATGCAGCCCTCTTTGTTGAACCTATCTTTAAACTTGGGCATTGAAGGGGCTTTGCCCTCACCCCACAGCCAGATGGCATTTGCCTTTTGCCATACTTTATTATCTTTCAGAACCCTTTGCGCTTCATTCATTATGTTAGTTAACGTTTCGCGTGCCTCTCCCTTTGGCAAGCGTGGTTCGATCTCTTTGTCCGATATATCGTGAGGCGGTGTTGTGTTGTCTGTTTTTCCATTTCTCCAAACCATCAAGTTCCTGTAACTTACGCCTGGATAGAACTCTATTCCTTCAAAATTTAGACTTTTGTTTAAAATCTCTATCAGCTCTTTTGATTTGTCAGAGGGTATGTGTCCTGCTGAAAAGTCTTTCATAATGCCGTTTTCTATGTTTACAAAGTTGCATCTGTAGGCAACGTCATTTGGGCCAAGCTGTATGTTTTGGCTTACGGCTTCAAGGGGCGCTCTACCTGTATAGTACTTTTTGGGGTCATAACCCAAAACGGCCATATTTGCAACGTCGCTTCCGGGGTGCATCCCATCGGGAACGGTTTTTACCATGCCTTTAATCCCACTTGCTATGATATCCATATTTTGTGCGTTTGCATACTCCAGAGGTGTTTTTCCATCCAACTCATCGATTGGCCAGTCAGCCATTCCATCGCCTAAAAGAATTAGGTACTTCATGATCATCCCTCTATTATCTTAATAAAGAATTTTCTGTTTCTCGGACCATCAAACTCCATGAAGAATATGCCCTGCCATCTGCCCAATATCATCTCGCCATCCTCAATTGGTATTGTAACACTGCTTCCAATGATCGAAGCCTGTATATGGGCATCGGCGTTTCCCTCCAAATGCTTGTAGTGAGATGAATAAGGAACAAGTCTTGTTAAATCATTTAGTAGATCTTCTGCAACCGAGGGGTCAAATGCCTCGTTGATTGTTACACCCGCCGTTGTATGTGGGACATAGACAACAACTATGCCTGATTTAACACTCTTCACATGCTTTGCAACGATGCTTGTTATCTCTATTGCCTCTTTTCTTGTGCTTGTTTTTATGTGTTCTACAATCATATTGAACCTCCTTTTATTGAATTTAGGTTAAAACCTTCGTTTTGTCAAACTAACGCTTGAATTATAGCAAATTATATGGTATTTAACCAAACAATGAGTAAGGTTGAGATTAAAGGTAAAAACTTCTTGGGCTTTGAGATAACTGTTAACGATAGTAATTTGGACATTGTGTTTGCAGAGTTAGAGAG